>JAIBAV010000043.1 GCA_019695015.1 Chitinophagaceae bacterium | reverse complement strand
AATGTAGTTTTCTAATTTATCTATTTCTTTTAAATGCTGTGCTTCTTTAATTATCACAACTTGTTTATCTGCAAACATTGGGTACCGTTTGCAGGCATTCACTATATCTGCCCAGTTGGAATCTCTTCCATAAAAAATACTAAGGTTAAAAGCTGTTTCATTTTCATTGATAATTTTAGTTTCGGCATAGTTAATTATTTTATCAATAAAATAGGGTTCCTCCCCATCTAAAAAATAAACAGGTGCATATTTCCCCTTCATCCAAGAGCTAATAATTTTATCGGCAGACATGTAACAAAAATAAGGAGTGCAAAGTAGGCGAAGAACAAATTATATTAATTAATAGCACACTGTTGATAAAAATAAAAAAGCCTGCCAAATAAAGCAGGCTTTTACAACAGGCTATGCTGCCAGTTTTTCTTTTTTACGTTTAATTTGATTAGAGATAGATAAGAGTGCATTTTCAAAACTTTCTTCGAATGATTTTGAAGATGCTTTCACAAAAAATTCATGACGTGGAATGGTTACTCTTATTTCTGCAATTTTATCTTTAATATTATGTACTACATTATCTAGTTTTAAGAAAACATCTACCTGAATAATTTTATCATGATAGGTTTTAAGTTTTTCTACCTTACGAGCTACTAAGTCAATCAACTTCTGATCTGCATTGAAACGAACTGCTTGAATTTTAATGTTCATATCAAATAATGTTTTAAAGGTGAATAAAAATGTTTAAGGGTAGAAAACTTACATAGGCAATCGTTATTTTTATTGGTTACAAGTTAGCATTTTTAACCTGAATAAAAAACTAAAAAATGTTTAAAATTTCGTAAATAATAAATTTTCAATTCACGGCTTGCAATAATTTACCTTTAATAGGTATTTATTAGTCTTTTGTACTCATGCCTTTAAACTGATGATGGGCTTCTTTAAACAAAACATTAAACGTGGTTAAGGAACCATATATTGCAGTAATATATTGTTGTAAATCAATTTTTTCTTCATCGGTTAATACTTTATTTGCATTAATCTTTTGTTCTATCAGTCTTAGCCTATCTCTTACCATTACTATTTTATGAAAGAAGGTTTCTATTGGTATTTCTTTTGGTTGTAAGGTAGCATCGGCAGGTTGTAGAATTAAATTTCCGTTTTGCCATTTATTTGCCATTGGCACTAACTGAAATTCGTGTAAACGTTGTTCTAAAATATTGTTTAAAGCAAGTTCAATATCGGCTAATGAAATATTGTTTAATTGTTGAGTATTTTCAGTTGCTTCTATAACTTTTAATTCAAAATCTTTGCCTATGCTTTTGGTGGTATTTTGTAATTTAAACCAAATTGTATAAAACTCAGATCCAATATCTACAATAACACCTTTGCCAAAATGTGTATGTTCTACTCTTGATCCAATACCTAATTGTTGCATAATTTTTTGTTGTAAAGAAAATAAAAAAATCTCTCTTAGTGCAGAGAGATTTTAAGGATAAGATAAGTTATATTATTTTATGCTTCTACAGCACCTTCTACCAGTACAGTTGCTTTATTATTTAAAACCTCTACAAAGCCTTTTTGAATAGTATAGTATTCAAAACTTGTTTTAGATTTTAAGATTTTAATTTTTCCTTTATTTAAGGCACTAACTAAAGGTGCATGTTTATCTAACACTTCAAATAAACCATTAATACCAGGTAATTGTACCCCATACACATCTCCACTATAAAGCTTTTTTTCTGGTGTTAATATTTCTAAAGTCATATTTTTGTATTTACTTTAAAATTTAATCATTAAAATACCAATTATCCGTGAGCCTGAGCCATCATTTTTTTACCTTTTTCAATGGCATCTTCTAAAGTACCTACAAGGTTAAATGCAGCTTCTGGATATTCATCCACTTCGCCATCCATAATTGCATTAAAGCCTCTAATGGTATCGTCAATATTTACAAATACACCTTTTAAGCCTGTAAATTGTTCTGCCACATGAAATGGTTGAGATAAGAAACGTTGTACCTTTCTTGCACGAGAAACAGTCATTTTATCATCATCACTCAATTCATCCATACCCAAAATAGCAATAATATCTTGTAGCTCTTTATAGCGTTGTAATATTAATTTTACTCTATTAGCAGTGTTGTAGTGGGCTTCTCCTACTACAGCAGGGGTTAAAATTCTAGAGGTAGAGTCTAATGGGTCAACTGCTGGATAGATTCCTAAGTCGGCAATTTTTCTACTTAATACTGTAGTAGCATCTAAGTGAGCAAAGGTAGTAGCAGGAGCAGGGTCAGTTAAGTCATCTGCAGGCACATAAACAGCTTGTACAGATGTAATTGAGCCATGTTTAGTAGAAGTAATTCTTTCTTGCATTAAGCCCATTTCTGTTGCTAAGGTTGGCTGATAACCTACTGCAGAAGGCATACGACCTAAAAGAGCCGAAACTTCTGAGCCGGCTTGTGTAAAACGGAAGATATTATCTACGAAAAATAGAATGTCTTTTCCTTTGCCAGAGCCATCTCCATCACGAAAATATTCAGCAATAGTTAAACCACTTAAAGCCACTCTTGCTCTTGCTCCAGGAGGCTCGTTCATTTGTCCAAATACAAAAGTTGCTTTACTTTCTTTTAAGCCTTCTAAATCTACTTTACTTAAATCCCAGCCACCTTCTTCCATACTATGTTTAAAGCCATCGCCATATTTCATAATGCCGGCTTCAATCATTTCTCTTAATAAATCATTTCCTTCACGTGTTCTTTCGCCCACACCTGCAAATACCGATAAACCACCATGGCCTTTAGCAATATTATTAATCAACTCTTGAATTAATACTGTTTTACCTACACCAGCACCACCAAATAAACCAATTTTACCACCTTTTGCATAAGGCTCAATTAGGTCAATTACTTTAATACCTGTAAATAGTACTTCTGTTGCTGTATTTAAATTTTCAAAACTTGGAGGTTTAGCATGAATGGGTCTTCCATTGCTTTTATTTAATTGTGGTAAACCATCAATTGCATCTCCTGTAACATTAAATAAACGACCATTAATAGCTTCGCCAATTGGCATTTTAATGGCATTGCCTGTATCAATTACTTCCATACCACGTACTAAACCTTCTGTACCATCCATTGCAATAGTACGTACACTGTCTTCGCCTAAGTGTTGTTGAACTTCTAACACTAATTTATCCCCATTTTCTCTTGTAAGTTCAAGAGCATTGTAAATATCGGGCAATGCATTATCGTTTGGAAAGTGCACATCTACTACTGCACCTATCACTTGTTTAACTGTACCTTTAGAAGCCATAATTAATTATGATTTTTGTATTTGGCGGCAAAGGTAAGGGGTAACAATCTTTCAAAAAACTAAATATACCATGTTTTTAAAGGAATTTTTATAGTGTGAATAAGTACGGAAAAATAGTATTTATAGCTTTTTCATAATAATACCTGTATATTAACCCTAACTTTTATATAATGATTATAGTTTTTATTAATTTAATTTTAGGTTAGGCAGCAAGTAATTACTAAGGTTTATCTAAAAACTTGAATAATTATAGCTACATATTCGGTTTTGAAATATTTTTGGAACAATATTTTTTTAATAAAACAGTTTTTTACAATCAGAAAAACAGATAAATGAAATTTACTAACCTTAAATATGTATTGCTATTTGCAATAATTATCCTTTTAGGCTCTTGTTTTAAAGAAACAAGTTACGAAAAAGGGGCTAATGTGTATGGCTTTTCTTCGGGTACTTTAAAAGACAGTTTGGGAGATTGTAAAGGAATAGTAATAAAAGGTGCTTACCAAGCTGGTACTGTTTTAACGGATAGTAATTACATTATTGTGGGAGTTAATATTACACAATCGGGTAAATATGTTATTTATTCTGATACGGTAAATGGATTTTGGTTTAGAGATAGTGGCTATGTTGCTGTTGGCACTAATACTATTAAGATAAAAGCATTTGGCACTCCTGTAAGCAATGTAAATGCCGATTTTGTTGTAACTTACAATAACTCGGTTTGTTTATTTTCAATAACTGCAGGCATTGTTGCTCCTTTACCAATTATTAGCGATTATTTTCCAAGATCTATAGGTAGTAACTGGGGTTATAATGTGTTAGGCTTAGATTCGTTACATACTAAATCTACGCCAAAAGATACTATTTTAGGAGGAAATTCTTATAGGGTTTTTTATGCCAATGGTAGTTTAGATGATACTGCATTTTACCGAAAATCTGGTGGAGATTATTATAGGTGGGATGCTTTAGATGGCAATACTGGATATATGCCTTTATTGTTTTTAAAAGAAGATAAACCAGCAGGCACCCAATGGGAGAGTAATATTGCTAATACAGTATATAGTGGCATTCCTACACAAGTAAAAATGAAATATACCTTAATGAGTGTAAATGTTAGCAGAACTGTTGAAAGCAACACTTTTGATAGTGTAATTCATGTAAAAAATGAACTGCAATATAAAATTTTAGGAACTTTTCAAACCATACAAACTATGAATACCTATTTTGCCAAAAATGTAGGGCTAATTGAATTTGAGGCTGCGGGTATTTATCAGCAAAAATTAAGAAGGTGGAAAGTGTATTAAACTATAAAATGTTTATTGCTTTAATAGTTTAGCATAATACAAGCAGGCAGTGGCAATACCACATTCGTTACATTTTGGAGAACGTGCCAAACAAATATATCTTCCGTGTAAAATTAGCCAATGGTGTGCTTTATAAATTAGTTCGGTAGGTAAGTTTTTAATCAATTCTTTTTCTACAGCTAAAGGTGTATTTGCTTTTGGGCTAACCAAGCCTATACGTTTACTAACCCTAAACACATGTGTATCTACTGCCATATTAGGTTGGTTATCTATAACACTGGTAATTACGTTGGCTGTTTTTCTTCCTACTCCTGGTAATTGTATTAATTCATTTACAGTTAAAGGTATTTCTCCGTTAAATTTATTCATAAGCATTTGTGCCATGCCTATTAAGTGTTTAGTTTTATTGTTGGGGTAAGAAATACTTTTTATCAAAGCAAACAAATCTTGAAAACTGGCTTCAGACAAGGATTGTGGATGAGGATATTTCTTAAAAATGGCAGGCGTTGTTTGGTTTACCCTTTTATCTGTACATTGAGCCGATAAAATTACTGCTACTAATAATTGATAAGGATTATCGTAAATCAATTCTGTTTCTGCCACCGGCATAAACTCTTGAAAGTAATCAATTACAAATTGGTATCTTTCTTTTTTATTCATTCTATATAAAATAGTAATTTTTTTTACTTATTGTTTTACTATTTTTTGAATGCTAATCAGGTTGCCATTAATGTCTGTAATTTTTAACAAGTATATACCATTTAATAATTGCCCCATACTTATCTTCTCTTCTATATTGCCTTGTAAGTAAGTAGTATTTTTTTGTGTAATAATTTTGCCTGTAATATCTGTTAAAACTAAAGAAATATTGGTAGTTGTTGGAATAAATAATAGCACTTTACATACATCTTTTACAGGGTTTGGATAAATGCCAATTAATTGTGTTTGGTTAATAAAGGCAGATGAAATGAATACAATATTTGAATAAGAAACAGCCCCATTTTTATCTGTTTGTTTTAGTCTGTAATAGCTATTAAATAAAGGTTTGTAATCGTTAAAGCTATATTGTAAAGTTTTATCTATATTGTTGTTGGTTGCTTTGGTAGGTACCATTGCAATGGTAGAAAAATATTTTCCATCAGTACTTCTTTGTACTTCAAATCCAGTAGTATGTAATTCGTTTATTGTTTGCCATTGTAATAAATTGTAGTTGCCATCTTTTTTTCCATTAAAATATTGAATGGTAATTGGTAAAACACCTAAGCCTCCATGTAAATAAAAAGAAGAGAAGGAAGAAGTTTCAAATTCAATATAACCACCATTGGCATAATTTACCCTTGCAGTAGGTATTATAAACGTGCCTGCACCAGAGTAATTGGGTAAACATGCATCGTTGTTTTTAGTTATGTACAAATCGTTAATAGTATTTACTAAAGACGATGGATTAGATGCTAAAAGTGTTATTTCGGCATATAAAATATATAATCTAACTTTTACATTACTACTGGGTTGTATGGCTGGTGTTATTTGTATGTTTCTACTTAAATAGGGCCTACCATTGCCTGCAAATGTTCTAACAATATCGGTAGTAAATAAATTGGCAGTTATAGCACCCATTGTATTTCCTTGAGCATTTATTTCGGCTACTAATTTTGCTCCATCATAAATAGGAATCCAGCTATTATGGTTGCTAATTGTACTTTCTGTTGTAGTTAGCGAAATGCAATTATTATTACTACCAATAGCAATTGCTGGTTCTGCAATACAAATTTTTCCTATGGCTCTCCAGTTTGTTCCTTCTGTGGCAACTCTTACAAAATAAGTGTTGCCAAGGGTTAAACCATATAGCAAAACCTCTCCTTCGTTGTTATTAATTTGTACAGTGCGTCCGCCTAAATCAGTTAATGTATTACAATTTGTACCTGTATAAAAAGCAAATTGCATATTACCCAATGTGCCACTAACTGCAGTAATATCAAAAAATCTTATAACAGCTTTATCGTTAGTTGCAATAAATTTAAACCAAATATCATCCTCCTGGCTTCCTGTATAAAAGGTAGAGGTATTAGCAGATAAACTAGCAAGGCTGGTATTAAATAAAGTACCAGTACAATTGTTATAGGCATTTTGTGTAATAGTTGTGGCAGTTGCACATTCATCATTTTCAAGAGTACAAGCAATTGCAGCAATTTGCCCAACTGTAAGTACATTACTGGTATCATTTAAAGCCGATTTGGTACAAGTAACAATACATCTATAATCACTTGCATTGGTTTGAGTAGTTGTTACAAAATTAGAATCGGCTCCAGGAATATTTACCCAAATATTTTGCCCTGTACCAGAAGATTGCCACTGAAAAGAAATACCTTTTGTGCTTGTAAAAGCAGTTAAGTTAAGATTGAATGGCACATTGGCACAAGTAGCAAGAATAGATGCATTGGCATTACCACTACTAGGTTGCCCATTACAAGAATCTGTTGGGGTAAACCTGTATAACTGCCCAGTGGCAGGCTTAGTATTAATACTATTGGTGTTTACCAAACTACTTACAACAGGGTTATTGCTGCTGTTATTTAACGATAAATAATTACCATCTCCTGTATTGCCATTTGTAATTCCAATAGAAGCACCAACACCGCCAAAAATATTTTCTATACTACCTGCTTCTTGCTTATATACAAATTCAATTATATTGCTAGTTTCATATAGCTTTACTTGAAAAGAAATTGCTGCAGATGCTGCAAATGGGTCCCATAGGGCATTAGCCCATTCAATAGTTAACACTCTATTAGGTGCAGTTCCTGTAACTAAATACTTAATATTTGTTTCTGTTTGTACATCTATATCATCCCATAAAGGTGCAATAATTGGTCTCACTCCTGCCATCTCTGTTGCAATATTATTAACATAAGTTATACTGCTATTGGTTAGGCTGCCACCTAAATAAATAAAACCATTAGTACAAATACCTAAGGTGGTATAATTAGTACCGTTATAATTAAAAGTGAAACCAATGGATATATTGTTGGCATAACCTTCATCTGTTTTACCACCAGATGTAGTGGCTAATAACGTAGGGTTTGCACCACCAACAATTGCACTATAACTACTGCTTGTGGCACTAAAGCTATAATTAAGTTGTGCATGAAGGTTTATTTTAATAAACAATAAAACGGGTATTAAAAGGTAAATTTTTTTCATCTTTAAAATTTTCTAATTAATGTACTTATTAAAGAATTATTAGTTGAAATATTTAGTAAAGCTATTATTTTTTTAGAATGTAAAGTAATAAGATGTTTCCAAACTGCATACAGCATTAACATGGTAAAGCTTTGGTTCTTTAAATACGCATTCAAGTTTTGTTATAATTAGTTGGTGTTTTTTAGATAAATAGATAAGCAATAAAAGCAACTAAAAGATATAATAATTTGTAAGAAAACAAATTGGAAAATAATTTTTAAGCATAAAAAGATTTTTGTTTTTTACTTTATTGATGAGTTGCTACTACCAACAAAACTAACATTAAGGGGGCTATATATTTTTTTAAAAATCCAACTTTAGGTTGCATTTTTACTTACAAATAATTGTGTTAAACTGTAACAAGTTTTAATTAATGTAAATGTAAAAAAGTATCCCTAGCATTTACTTCAATATATTATCTGTAATTAGGGCACATGCAAGATTTGTCTTTTCTTCCTTTACCAAATATACTGCAAGAACTTGCAACTGTACTTAAAACTAATACAACCAATAGTATTTTTACAATGCTTGTTTTCATAATGGCGTGTAAATTAATATTTAATTTGTAAATAATTACTTTTATGGCCTGTTGAATAAAAAATTTAACATACAAACTGTTTTGGTAGCTCCTTTAGATTGGGGCTTAGGCCATGCTACAAGGTGTATTCCTATTATTAGTGCTTTACTCAAAAATAATTATACTGTAATACTTGCTGCCAGTGGCAAGCAAAAAATTTTATTACAACAAGAGTTTCCAGAAATAAAAATTATTGACTTAAAAGGCTATAATATTCAGTACAGCAAAACTTCTTTTGGCTTACCATTTAAAATTTTTTTACAAATACCTAAAATAGTATGGGCTATTTATTACGAGCATAAATGGCTAAAAAAAATTGTAAATAAGCATGCCATAGATTGTGTAATAAGCGATAATAGATATGGTTTATTTTCAAAAAAAATACCCACAGTTTTTATTACTCATCAGCTTACCATTAAAATGCCTTTTCTATGGTTGCAATCTTTTGTGCAAAAAATTAATTATAAGTTTATAAACCAATTTACGGCTTGTTGGATACCCGATGTAGAAGGTAAAGATAAGATGGCAGGCATTTTATCTCACCCTACTAAATATCCTTCCATGCCTATACAATACTTGGGTAATTTATCTAGGTTTGAATGGCAAAATACTGTTGAAGCCTACACATACAAATATTGTATTTTACTTTCTGGGCCCGAGCCACAGCGTTCTATTTTAGAAAAAATTATTATAAAAGATTTACCCAATATCACTCAACAAGTATTATTAATACGTGGCTTGCCTAATGATAATACAGTTTTACCAACTAATAACAATGTAATAGTTAAAAATCATTTACAAGGGGTAGAAATTTGTAAAGCCTTACAACAAAGTGAGTGGGTTATTTGCCGTAGTGGCTACACAACCATTATGGAAATATTAAGTCTTAGAAAAAAAGCTGTATTAATACCCACACCTGCACAAACAGAGCAAGAATATTTAGCCAATTTTTTAATGCAAAAACAATGGTGTTATTCTGTTGCTCAAAATAAATTTGTATTAAGTAAAGAGAGGAATAATATCGAAAATTTTTCTTTTCATGTTCCAGTTATTGGTGCTAATAATTTGCAGCAAACCATTCCGGTATTACTTAATAATTTAATTATTTATTCTACCAATACTACACAATATGAAGTGGAATAGACTTAAAGCACATGCTATTGTACTAGCAGGAAATTTCTTTTTTGGCGTTTCGGTTATTGCCATAAAACATTTAACACCCGGCTTAATGCCACCCATTGCTTTAAATGTAGTTAGGGTTTGTATTGCTTTGTGTTTATTCTGGATTTTATGGCTATTTAAACCCGTTAAGCCAGGTATTCAAAAAAAAGATATTCCTTTATTTATACTTTGTGCTGCTACAGGGGTAGCCATTAATCAAATATTATTTGTACAAGGCACTTCTTTAACAAGCCCCATACATGCTGCTTTATTAATGTTGGTTACACCTATTGTAATAACTATTTTGGCCGTTTGGTTTTTTAAAGAAAAAATTACAAGCAATAAACTATTGGGTTTACTTTTAGGAGTATTAGGTGCCGTAATATTAGTGGTTTTAAAAAAACATGCCGATAAAGAAAGTAGTGCCTTTGGAGATATTTTAATAATCATTAATGCTATTTCTTATGCATTTTATTTAATACTGGCAAAGCCATTAATGATTGCTTACAGACCAGAGCAGGTTATAAGGTGGGTATTTTTATTTGGTACAATTATTATTGTACCTTTTGGTTTTAGCAGTATTAGCCATATTCAGTGGGCTGCTTTTCAATGGCATCATTGGTTGGCATTATGTTTTGTGGTACTAGGCTCTACTTTTTTATCTTATTTGTTTATGGTGTATGGTTTGGCTAAATTGGGCTCTACTGTGGTTGGCACTTATATGTACACACAGCCTATTTTTGCCACTATTGCAGCAATGGTTTTGTTTAACGAGAAACTTACGGCTATTAAATTATTGGCTGCCATTTTTATTTTTGGAGGGGTTTATTTGGTTAATAAGCAACAAAATAAAAAACAACATTTATAATTAGCCCGCAATTTTTTTTGTAGGGATTAATTTTTTTTTTTAATACTAATAACTCGTATATTGCAAAACATTTTAATAAAAAATAATTTATTTTTAACCAAAACCAACATTATGAGAAAGTTTTTACTACTACTTACCTTAGTGTTTATGAGTATTTGTAAGGTAAATGCACAGGCTTCTGGTTACACATTTTCTTCATCAAGTGGCACCTACACTGCTATTACAGGTGGCACGGTTATAAAAGATGGTAGTTCAACAATGGATAGCTATGCTTCTGGTGCTATTACAATTCCATCTTTTACATTTAATGGAACTTCCTACACTACTGCTTATGCAACTTCTAATGGTTTTATAACCTTAGGCGGGTCTGCACCAAGTGCTTATACCTCTACTGGAATTAGCTCAAATACAGGCTCTGGTATAGCTATTTGCCCTATGAGTGCAGATTTGGATAGAGCAAATACAAATGCAACTACCGAAATGCGTTGGGAAACTGTTGGAGACGAAGTTGTTTTTCAGTGGAAACAAATGAAAAGGTATGGGCAAACTGAAAATTTTGATTTTCAGGCAAGGCTAAATACAGTATCTGGCGTTATTACTTTTGTTTACCAGTTAAATTCTGGACCTGGAACAGGTACATCTTACCAACCTCAAGTTGGTATAAGAACATCAACTACAGATTTTAAGAATCGTTTAGTGGCTTCTGGTTCAGAAACATGGGCAACTTCTCTTGCTGGTACTTTAAATAACAATACTTGTAGGTTTACTGCAGCCTCACCTGCAAAAAGTTTTACATCGGGTCAAACATATACTTTCACTCCTCCTGCGTGTTTTGCACCAAGTTCTTTAAGTGCTGGTTCAGTAACAAAAAGCAGTGCCTCTATTAGCTTTGCAGGTGCAGGTAGTGCATTTATATTAGAGTATGGAGCACCAGGCTTTACTCCTGGAACAGATAATAACCCAGGTGTTGGTGGAACAATTGTTACAGGCAGTGCTTCACCAATTGCTATCTCTGGTTTAACAGCTAACACCACTTATGATGTTTATATAAGACAAGATTGTGGTGGTGGTATATATAGTGTTAATAGTACTAAAGTAACTTTTACTACTTTATGCGATGCAGTAACTACTTATCCTTATACCGAAGGGTTTAACTCAGTCGGTGTTATACCAAGTTGTTGGTCAGTTGCAGAAGGTTCACCTGGGGCAAGTTACCATTGGCAGGCAGTAGCTGCAGATGCTACACATGGTGCAGGTTCTGCTGCAGAAGGAGCTGCATTTATGAGAGTAAATTACTACAATGCATCCACCACTTATAACCCATATTACTTAAAATCTATTCCATTCGACTTAGGAGCTAGTGCTAAAAGAGCTAAATTTTCTATTTGGATGGGAGCAAGCAGTGGCACTAATAATTTAAAATTTCAAATTAGTACTGATGGTGGTACAACCTGGACTACCTTAGATACCTATACTGCTAATCCGGCTAACTCTAGTTCATCTGCCCCATGGGATAATGGTAAAATCGTAGATCTTTCTGCTTATACCAACCAAACCGTTATTTTCCGTTTAAATGCTACTTCAAACTTTGGTAGTGGCTTTTGCAATATAGGCTTTGATAATTTTGTGGTAGAAGATTTACCAGCCTGTGCTGAACCTACAGCTTTAAGTGCAGGTTCTGTAACTAACAATAGTGCCTCTATAAGCTTTACAGGTGCAGGTACTGCATATATATTAGAGTATGGTGCAGCAGGCTTTACCCCTGGAACAGATAATAACCCAGGTGGTGGAACTATTGTAACAGGTAGTGGCTCACCAATAGCTATAACAGGCTTAACAAATAATACTACTTACGATGTTTATATAAGACAAGATTGTGGAGGTGGAGTTTATAGTGTTAACAGTACTAAAGTAACCTTTACCACCATTTGTGCTATTCCAACAGCTTTAAGTGCAGGTTCTATAACTACTACAAGTGCATCTATAAGCTTTACAGGAAGTGGAAGTGCTTATATATTAGAGTATGGTGCATCAGGTTTTACCCCTGGAACAGATAATAACCCAGGTGCTGGAACTATTGTTACAGGTAGTGGCTCACCAATTGCAATGAGTGGTTTAACTAGCAGCACTATTTACGATGTATATATAAGACGTGATTGTGGAGGTGGTGATTATAGTGCCAATAGTGC
The DNA here is from genome assembly GCA_019695015.1 of Chitinophagaceae bacterium. Classification (GTDB taxonomy): domain Bacteria; phylum Bacteroidota; class Bacteroidia; order Chitinophagales; family Chitinophagaceae; genus UBA1930. Next base: position 1,931 of record JAIBAV010000043.1, on the reverse strand, counting down.
AAAATTAACTTTCACAACATTATGCGATGCAGTAACCACCTACCCTTATACCGAAGGATTTAATGCTTCTACTTTACCTGTTTGTTGGAGTGTTTCAGAAGGTAGCCCTGGAGCATCTCAACATTGGCAGCCTGTTACAGCAGATGCCACTCATGGAGCAGGAGCCAGTGCCGAAGGCAGCCATTTTTTACGTATGTATTATTATCTTGCTTCAGGGTCTTATAACCCATATTACTTAAAATCAGGCTCATTTGATTTAGGAGCCAGTGCTAAAAGAGCAAAATTTGCTATTTGGATGGGAGCAGCAAGTGGTTCTAATAATTTAAAATTTGAAATTAGTACTGATGGTGGTAGTACTTGGACTACCTTAGATACCTATACTGCTAATCCTTCTAATTCCAGTTCATCTGCCCCATGGGATAGTAAAACAGTAGATTTATCTTCTTATACCAACCAAACGGTTATTTTTAGATTAAATGCCACTTCAAATTTTGGTAGTGGTTATTGCGATATTGGTTTTGATAATTTTGTAGTAGAAGATTTACCAGCCTGTGCTGAGCCAACAGGCTTAAGTGCAGGTTCTGTAACTAACAATAGTGCCTCTATAAGCTTTACAGGTGCAGGTACTGCATATATATTAGAATATGGAGCAGCAGGCTTTACACCAGGAACAGATAATAACCCAGGTGTTGGTGGAACTATTGTAACAGGTAGTGGCTCACCAATAGCAATGAGTGGTTTAACCAGCAATACAGTTTACGATGTGTATATAAGACAAGATTGTGGTGGTGGTATTTATAGCCCTAATAGCACTAAAGTAACTTTCACTACTTTATGCGATGCAACCAATGTACCATATACCCAAGATTTTGAATCAGCTACAGTACCAGCATTACCTGCTTGTACTTTAATGGAAAATGTGGGTGCTGGTAATAATTGGGTAACAGTATCTGCACCTGGTAATGGCTTTACAACTAAAGCATTAAAATATGGATATAACGATACAGAAGCAGCCAATGTTTGGTTTTATACACAGGGAATTAATTTAACAAGCGGCGTTGCTTATACTATTAGTTATAATTATGGAAACAATTCCACCACTTATGCACCAGAAAAATTAAAAGTGGCTTATGGCACGGCAGCTAGTAATGGTGCTATGACTAATGTATTAGCAGACCATCCAAATATTAACCAAGCAGCTTTACAATCCAATACAGTTGTATTTACACCATCGGTAACAGGGGTTTATTATTTTGGCTTTAATGCATACTCAGATGCTAATATGTACAACTTATATGTTGATAATATTACGATAGATGTGGCACCATGGACTTGGACAGGTGCAACAGATACCGATTGGGGTATAGCATCTAACTGGGATTTGGGCTCAGTACCAACTGCTACAAATAGTGTAGTAATACCTGCTACTGCTAACCAACCAATAATAGGAGCAACACAATCAGTAAAAAATATAAAAGTAAATGCTGGTGCTACATTAACTGTTAATAATACACTTAATGTAAAAAATGTAATTAATAGTGGGGCAATTATTGGTAGTGGAACCTTACTATTTAATGCCAACGAGGCACAGAGTTTAGCAACAGGTACAGGTAATGTAGCCATTGCTAACTTATCGGTAGAGGGTGCTTCAACCAATTTAACTGTATCAGGTACCAGTAACTTAAATATTGCCAATGTACTTACAGTTCAAGATGGTAATACCTTAATTACAGGCGGTTTGGTAGTATTAAAATCAGATGCAACCAAAACAGCCCGTATAGCCCCTATAGGAACAGGTGTTATTACCGGTAATGTAGTTGTAGAACGCTTTATACCAGCAAAAGCTACCAGAAAATGGAGTTTATTAAGCAGCCCTGTAACGCAAAGTTTAGCCAATAGTTGGCAACAACAAATACATTTAACAGGAGCAG
>JAIBAV010000173.1 GCA_019695015.1 Chitinophagaceae bacterium | reverse complement strand
CAATGCTAAAATTGCATTTGCTAAGCTTTGTTTTGCACCTGTTGAAACTACAATATTCTCAGGTAAGTAATCTAAGTTATTATCTCTTTTTAATTTAGTACATACTGCCTCTCTCAAATCTAAAAATCCTGGAACTGGTGTATAGTGGCTCCAATTATCATTAATTGCTTTAATAGCAGCTTCTTTAATATGCGTTGGTGTATCAAAATCGGGTTCTCCTAAACTTAAGTCAATTACATCTTTTCCTTGTGCTCTTAATTCACGGCCAAGTTTTGCCATTTTTAAAGTTTCAGGTTCATTGAATTTGTTTAATAAGGTAGATAACTTCATAACAAAAAAATTTTAAATACTATTGAAATTATTATTAATTTTTATTTGAATTGTAAATATAAATGTTGTGCTAAATTAAAATGTCTAATTGGGTTAATATTATGTTTTTAGAGGTTATTAAAATAAAAAACAAAAGTTCACTTTTGCATAAGTTAATTTTATGTAAAGGGTGCAATACCGTTGATAACTTATGAGATGCTCTTGTTTTCAAGAGCATTTTTTTTTATTGTATTACTGATCTAATTTTCACTAACTGTTCTAATAAATTTTCTAATAAATGTAATGGCAGCATATTGGCACCATCGCTTTTTGCTTTAGATGGATTAGGGTGTGTTTCTATAAACAAGCCATCAGCACCAGTTGCTATGGCAGCTTTGGCTATTGTGCCAATTAATGCAGGATTTCCGCCAGTAATTCCTGTTGTTTGGTTAGGTTGTTGAAGGCTATGTGTACAATCCATAATTACTGGTGTACCATGTTCTTTCATCCAGGTAATATTTCTATAGTCAACAACTAAATCCTGATACCCAAATGTAGTTCCACGTTCAGTAAGCATTACCTTGTTGTTGCCTGCTTTTACAATTTTATCCACTGCAAATTGCATACTTTGCCCACTTAAAAACTGTCCTTTTTTTACATTTACAATTTTATTTGTTTGGGCTGCTGCAACTAACAAATCTGTTTGCCTACATAAAAAGGCAGGTATCTGCAAAACATCCACAAAATTGGCAGCCATTGCACATTCTTCATGTGCATGTACATCAGTTAATGTGGGCAAATTATAAGTTGTACCAACTTTCTTTATTAAATCTAAAGCCAACTCATCTCCTAATCCTGTAAAAGATGTTGCACTTGTTCTATTAGCTTTTCTGTAGCTTGCTTTAAAAATATAAGGTATTTGTAGTTTTTTGCAAACATTTGCCACAGTTTCGGCAACCTCTGTTACTATCTCTTCACTTTCTACAACACATGGCCCGGCAATAAGAAAAAAGTTTTGCTTATGGTAAGTTTGATTACTAAATAAATTGTTCAAATAACTATAATTCATACAATAAAAATTACAAGTTGCAAACATAGGTTAAATAGAAAATAATAAAAGGCTTTTAAATGGTTAAAACTTTATATTCCTAAGTTCCTTTTCTTTGCATTTTAGCATTTTAGAATTTTATAATCCTTATTATGACCAAAGAAAAAATTTTAGTAATAGGTGCAAGTGGACAAATTGGGGTTGAATTAACCCTTGCTTTAAGAAATCTATATGGTAATAACAATGTTATTGCATCTGACTTAAGAGAACAAAATCCTTTATTGGAGGGTACAGGACCTTATGTAAGTTTAGATGTAATGAACAAAGAAATGTTACATGTACAAGTAATAAGGCAAAACATCACTCAAATTTATTTATTGGCAGCAATTTTAAGTGCAACAGGCGAAAAAAATCCTAACCTTGCTTGGCACTTAAATATGCAAGGTTTATTAAATGTTTTAGATATAGCAAGAGAAGAGCATATTCATAAAGTGTATTGGCCAAGCAGTATAGCAGTATTTGGCCCAACAAGCCCTAAACAAAATTGCCCTCAGCAAACAATTATTGAGCCATCCACTGTTTATGGTATTAGTAAATATGCTGGTGAGTTTTGGTGTAATTATTATCATCAACGATTTGGAGTAGATGTAAGAAGCTTGCGATACCCAGGATTAATAAGTTATAAAAGTGCACCTGGTGGCGGCACTACAGATTATGCTGTAGAAATATATTTAGAAGCATTGACAGAAAAAAAATATGAATGTTTTTTACAAGAAGATACCTATTTACCAATGATGTATATGCCAGATGCAATAAGAGCTACCATTGAATTAATGGAAGCCCCTAAAAGCAATATTAATGTTAGAACATCTTACAATTTATCGGGCATGAGTTTTTCGCCCAAAGAAATTGCATTATCTATTAAACAACATATACCAGAGTTTGAAATAACATATAAACCAGATTATAGGCAAGAAATTGCCAATAGTTGGCCACAGAGCATTGATGACAGTTCTGCTAATAAAGATTGGGGCTGGAAACCACAGTACAATCTGCAAAGCATGACTGAGGATATGTTGACTAATTTAAAAAGCTAACTTTTGTATCTGTTACCGCTTTGGTAAAGCTGGCAGAAAGAATACAAAAAAGCCAAAACACAACACTAATAAGGAATAAACCCATTCACCTTGTGTTAAGTAATGAATTCCTAAAAATCCAAATAATCCTAAGAAACCTAATGGCCATAATCTTTTCATAGCAGGTACGGTTTTGGTTTAAAAATAAATAGCCTATATATAAAACTTTAATTAAGCAGTTTCTTAGCAATAAATTTAGGATAAACCAATGAGTATCTCAAACAAAAAATGGCATACTTATTCACATTTTCTTTTTACTGTGATTAGCAATTGATTTTGCTTCTTACATTCATAAAAATAAATGCCTAAAACATCATTATTCTAAAATCTTTTGCAATTCTGCAATTGAGAACCCTTCTGAAAATGCTTTTATCAAATCTCCTTTTTTGTTATAAACTGCTACAAACGGTGTTATCTTAACTCTATAAAAAGTAGGAATAAAATATTTCTCATCTCTACCAATAACTATTTGTTCATACGATTTTAAATTATTGGTTTCTTCAAATTCTTTAATATCTTTTAACTTGTTATAGCAAGACAAAACAAAAAAAGAATTAGGTGCCATTTGTACACTATCTACAATATGTTTAACCAGGGTTTTACAATGCCCACAATCTGTATTTAAATATATCATAATAATATTATGCTTTTTAGGCAAATCATCTTTCTTAAATTTATCTTTATTAGATAATATTAAAGTAAATGGTGGTACGTATGGAACTTTTAAATAAGGTGGATCATCTGGATGATCTATTTGCTGGGCAAAAACTATGTTTATAAAAAGCAACAGAAAAAATGAAATAATAATTTTTTTAATCATTGTTTAAAAATTAAAAAATATAAGATAAATAATACCCGTTCAAGCTAAAACAAATATACTTCAAATTTATACTGTAACTTTATTTTTGCTGTATGAACAAATTTTTAATTGTTGGTTTAGGAAATATTGGAAATGAATATAAACATACCAGGCATAATATTGGTTTTGATGTAATAGATGCTTTTGTAATAAAACATGGCGGATTTTTTAAGTTAGACAAATTAGCAGAAGTAGCAGAAGTAAAATGGAAAGGAAGAATTTTTATTTGTATTAAACCCACTACCTATATGAACTTAAGTGGAAAAGCTTTTAGATATTGGATGGAAAAAGAAAAGGTTGAACTAGAAAATACCTTAACAATTGTAGATGATTTGGCCTTGCCTATTGAAAAAATTAGATTAAGAGCTATAGGTAGCGATGCAGGACATAATGGACTAAGAGATATACAGTTTATGCTGCAAACCGACAAATATCCAAAACTAAGAATTGGAATTGGTAATCAGTTTCCTAAAGGCATGCAAGCAGAGTTTGTTTTAAGCAAATGGCTACCAACAGAACAGCCAATTATCAATAAAAAAATAGAAAAATCTATTGAAATCATTGAAAATTTTGCTACAATTGGTATAGAAAGAACCATGACACTTGTAAATAATTTATCTTTTACATAATAAATTGCCCCTTTTTGCTGTTATTACTTACTACAAATACTAATTAAGCAATGCACAACAAAAGTTTTTCTAAACTAATCAATACTTAATTGCCTAATTTTTATTTAAAATAACAAACCATGAAGATATTTTGCGTTGGGCGAAATTATGCAGATCATGCAAAAGAATTAGGTAATAGTATTCCTGATGAACCTGTAATTTTTATGAAGCCTAAAAATGCTTTATTACAAACTAATACCCCTTTTTATTACCCAGAGTTTTGCAACGAATTACATTATGAAATTGAATTAGTGCTGCGTATTTGCAAAAACGGAAGATATATACCACAAAAACAAGCCAACAAATATTATAATGGAATAACAGTTGGCATTGACTTTACAGCTAGAGATATTCAAGATGATTTAAAAAAGAAAGGCCTACCTTGGGAGAAAGCTAAAGCTTGGGATAATAGTGCAATTATTGGCACTTGGAAAGATTTGACTGCGGAGAGATTAAAAAATCCATTCTCTTTTTCTTTAAAAAACAATAATGAAACCGTACAGGTTGGCAACAGTAAAGATTTAATTTTTTCTTTTGATGCTGTTATAGCACATATATCTAATTACTTTTCTTTAAATATAGGAGATTTGGTTTTTACTGGAACACCTGCAGGCGTAGGAGAATGTGTTGTAGGAGATGTTTTAGAAGGCTACTTGGAAAATGAAAAAATGTTTGATTTAGATATAAAATAACTACATCATTTTTCCTCTCTTTTACAAGTAGTTTAAACCAATCATACAATATTGTGGAAAACTCAGTTATATTAAAAAACTTGTAACCACATTATATAAAGTAAATAAAGTTTTAAGATTTTTACACAAATGCTTAATCCTGAAATTCTATTAAAAGCCTATCGGCTAATGTTTACTGCAAAAACAATGTGCAACATTTATGATGCCAACAGAAGTATTTGCAAATACGTACATTCTTCCTCACGAGGGCATGAAGCAATACAAATAGCTACCGGCCTTCAACTACAAAAGCAAGATTGGGCAAGCCCTTATTATAGAGATGATAGTTTAATGCTATCTATGGGATTTAAACCTTACGAATTAATGCTGCAATTATTGGCAAAAAAAGATGACCCTTTTAGTGGTGGTCGTTCTTATTATTGCCACCCATCTAATAAAGATGGTTTACGACCTTCTATCATTCATCAAAGTAGTGCAACAGGTATGCAATCAATACCAACTACAGGTGTAGCACAAGGTATTAAATATATTGAAGAACATCATCCAACATTACTGCAAAAAGGAAGCAACAACGAAATGCCAGTGGTTGTTTGCTCTTTTGGTGATAACAGTATTACAGAAGGTGAAGTAAGCGAAGCATTTCAATTTGCAGTACTAAAAGAATTACCAATTATTTATTTAGTGCAAGACAATCAGTGGGGAATTAGTGTTAGTGCAGAAGAAGCCAGAACCATGAATGCCTTTGAATATGCTGCAGGCTTTAAAGGCTTAAAAAGATTGCAGTGCGATGGTAGTGATTTTAGTAGAAGTTATGAAACTATGCAAGATGCCTTTGAATATGTGAGAACCGAAAGAAAGCCTGTTTTAGTACATGCAAGAGTACCCTTATTAGGGCATCATACAAGTGGTGTAAGAAAAGAATTTTACAGAACAAGAGAAGATTTATTAAAACATGGTTTATACGATCCCATCCCAAAATTAAGAATGTTATTAACTGGAATTGGATTTAATGAACATGAAATAAATGAAGTAGAAACCAATGCAGAAAAAGACGCTAATGAAGCTTTTGAAAAAGCACAATTAGCTGCAGAACCAACCTACGATTTAACTGAGTTACATGTTTTTGCCCCAACAAATATTAAAGATGAAGTAGGTACTAGAAATCCAAAATCTACTGAAAAAACAATAATGGTTGATGCAGCTTTACACGCTATCGAAGAAATTATGCAAGAATTTCCCGAAGCTGTTTTATATGGGCAAGATGTAGGTAGAAGATTAGGAGGCGTTTTTAGAGAAGCAGCAACCCTTGCAGAAAAATTTGGCGACCACAGAGTTTTTAATACAGCCATTCAAGAAGCATATATTGTAGGTAGTACAATTGGTATGAGTGCTGTAGGCTTAAAGCCAATTGTAGAAGTACAATTTGCCGATTACATTTACCCTGGTTTAAATCAGTTAGTTACCGAAGTATCTAAAAGCTGCTATTTAAGTAATGGTAAGTTTCCTGTACAAATGATTTTACGAGTGCCAATTGGTGCATATGGTGGTGGTGGACCATACCATAGTGGAAGTATTGAAAGCACTTTATTAACTATAAAAGGAATAAAAGTTTGTTACCCAAGTAATGCTGCAGATATGAAAGGCTTAATGAAAGCTGCTTTCTTAGATCCTAACCCTGTAGTAATGTTAGAACATAAAGGTTTGTATTGGAGCAAAGTACCAGGTACAGAAGATGCAAAAACAAATGAGCCTAGCAAAGATTATATTTTACCCTTAGGTAAGGCAAATATTGTTTTACAAGCCGATTCAAATAAAATAAAAAGTGGAGAAACTGTTACTATCATTACTTATGGGATGGGTGTATATTGGGCAAAAACAGCAGCAGAAAAATTTAATGGTCAAATTGAAATTGTTGATTTAAGAACATTATTTCCTTTAGATGAGGCTTTAATTTTTGCTTCAGTAAAAAAACATGGTAAGGTTTTGGTATTAACAGAAGAACAACAAAATAATTCATTTGCCGAAAGTTTATCGTTACGAATTTCTAATAATTGTTACCACTTTTTAGATGCTAAGGTAGAAGTTATGGGGGCTTTAAATTTACCTGCAGTACCTATTAACCTTGCATTAGAAGATACAATGTTACCCAATGCACCAAAAGTAGCAGAAAGAATAGAAAAATTATTGAATTATTAAAACAACCTATTCTTATTTAATCAAACCTCCTATATTTGCAACCCAAAAAAGTATAAATACTTTTTAAGCATATTTAATTGGTGGGATAGCTCAGTTGGTTAGAGCATCGGATTCATAACCCGAAGGTCGGCAGTTCAAGTCTGCTTCCCACTACAAAACCCCAAACAAAAGTTTGGGGTTTTATATTAGGTGGTTATCTAAAAAAATTATAAAAAAAGCTTCAGTAAAATTACCGAAGCTTTAATAGTAATATAAACTACAAATTAGCTTTTCTTATTGGTTGAAGCTTTTGCTTCTATTACCTCTCCTACAATATTTAACACTACAGGTTGTTGAACATTTGCAAATTTTACAGTTACGTCTTTTGTAAAAACACCCATTGTTGCTGCATTATAGGTTACTTTTATAGTACCCTCTTTACCTTTTGCTATTGGTTGTTTAGGATATTCAGGTGTTGTACAACCACAACCTGCCACAGCATTTTCAATAATTAAAGGCTTATCGCTGTTATTGGTAAACTTAAAAACGTAAGATACTGGTACATTTTGTTTAATCTTTCCGAAATTATGTTTTACTACTTTAAATTGTGCTGGTGTTTGTGCAATTACATTTACACTACAAAATAATAAAGCAATCAATAATAAATTTTTCATGTTATAACATTAAATAAATGGTTTAAAAATTATTTTCCTCCAGTTTTCATTTTTTGTACTCCGCCATTTGCAGGTGCACTTGTATCAGGTGTTTGGTATGTTTCTCCTTTAAATAAAACTTGTTTACTCATATTATCATTAAAAAATACAGTAACAAATTTTGTAAATACTCCATTAGTACTACCATTAAAACCCAATGTTATATGCCCTGTTTCGCCAGGTGCAATTTTTTGACCTTCTTTGTATTTAGGAGAAGTACAACCACAAGAAACTTGTACTCTTACTAGAGTAACTGTATCGTTACTTACATTTTTAAAACTTAATTCATAATCTGCAGGCTTACCAAAAGGAATTTTCCCAAAATTGTATTCCGCATTTTTAAACTCCAACACTTTGTTTACATCTTTAGGTTGTGGCTTGGTAGTTTCTGCCGGAGCATTAGTTTTCTGTTGTTGTGCATTTACAGCAATTGAAAACAAAGCAATAAAAGTAAATAAGGCAATTTTTTTCATATTCATTTTTTAATTTTAATGCCGTGTATAACGGCGTTTGGAATGGTAAAGTTAAATTTTTTATTAAAAAGTTCAATAGTTTTTTGCTAAAACTATGCCAAAATAAGCTTTTCGTAATCTCATTAAAAAAAAATTATTTAAAAATTCAACCATTTATTTAAACAACATAATTTTTAGTATTATTTTTTATTTTTATAAAGCTTTTTAAAGCAAACTCAAATAGTTACTTTTGCTTAATGGAAGCTCAAGTAAACAATATGATGTTAACCAATGATATGCTTTCTTATGAAGGCTTTAAAGCTACTGTTTTAAACGATTTTAGGGTAGCACTAATTAGTAGAGAGACCAGTCTTTTAGGCAGAAAAGAAGTTTTAACCGGCAAAGCTAAGTTTGGCATTTTTGGAGATGGTAAAGAAGTTGCACAAATAGCAATGGCAAAATGCTTTAAGGCTGGCGATTTTAGAAGTGGATATTATAGAGACCAAACCTTTATGTTTGCCACTGGGCTTGCTAATGTAGAGCATTTTTTTGCTCAACTATATGCCGACCCAATAGAAGGTAATGATCCTTTTAGTGGTGGTAGGCAAATGAATTGCCATTTTGCAACCAAATTTGTGGATGACAAAGGCAATTGGCTAGATTTAGCTAATAGAAAAAATATTTCTTCAGATATTGCCCCAACTGCAGGGCAAATGGTAAGAGGCTTAGGTTTGGCTTTTGCCAGTAAATGTTTTAGAAATTCTTCCACTCTTCAGAATTTAGACCAACTATCTCATAATGGTAATGAAGTTTGCTTTTGCACCATTGGAGATGCTAGTACAAGTGAAGGTAATTTTTGGGAAACAATTAATGCTGCTGGGGTGCTACAAGTTCCTTTAGCTGTTTTTGTTTATGATGATGGTTATGGCATTTCGGTACCAAAAGCTTTTCAAACTACCAAAGAATCTATCAGTACAGTATTAAAAGGTTTTCAAAAACAAAATGATACCAATGGTATAAATATATATAGAGTGAAAGCATGGGATTATGCAGGTATGTGTGAAGTATTTGAAGAAGCAATACAGCAAATGAGAGAAACCCATGTGCCAGCAGTTTTTCATATTGAAGAGGTTACGCAACCACAGGGACATTCTACCTCTGGCAGTCATGAAAGGTATAAAAGTACAGAACGATTAGAATGGGAAAAAGAATGGGATTGTATTAAGAAAATGAGAGAATGGATTACAACTAATGGCATAGCAACCAATGAAGAGTTAGATCAAATTCACGAAAATGCAAAAGAAGATGTGAAGCAACAGAAGAATAATGCATGGCAAAAATACCAATCTCCTATTCAAGAGTTTGTAAATGAAGCTTCAGAATTAATTAATGGTATAATGGTAAATGATGTAGATAAATACAATTATTTACAACAGTTAGCTAAAGAGTTAAGTGCAACAAAAGATCCTTACAGAAGAGATGTGTTGAGTACTTTAGCCAAAGCAATTCAAACTGCCAATCCACTTTCTCCTGGTTTTGAAGAAGCAAATAATTACTACAAAAAGCTATTACAAGATAATGCTAATATTTATAATACACATTTATATAGCGAAACTGATAAATCTGCATTAAAAGTGCCAGAAGTAAAACCGTTTATTTCCTTTGATGCACCTTCAGTAAATGGTTATGAAGTTTTGAATAAATATTTTGATGCTTTGTTTGAATCTAACCCAAAAGTTTTTGCATTTGGAGAAGATGTGGGCAAAATTGGCGATGTTAACCAAGGCTTCTCCGGCTTACAAGAAAAATATGGAAGCAACAGAATTTCTGATACTGGTATTAGAGAACTAACTATAATGGGACAAGGTATTGGTTTGGCTTTAAGAGGCTTAAGACCAATTGCTGAAATACAATATTTAGATTATTTGTTATTTGGATTACAACCTTTAAGCGATGATGTGGCAACTACTCACTATAGAACAAGAGGCATTCAAAGTTGCCCAGTTATTATTAGAACAAGAGGACATAGATTAGAAGGCATTTGGCATAGTGGTAGCCCAATGGGTATGATAATAAATGCTTTAAGAGGTATGTATGTTTGTGTACCACGAAATATGGTGCAAGCTGTTGGAATGTACAACACACTTTTACAAAGTAACGATCCAGGCTTAATTATAGAATGCTTAAATGGCTATCGTTTAAAAGAAAAACTGCCTGCTAATTTATTAGAGTGTACAGTGCCTTTAGGTGTACCTGAAATAATTAAAGAAGGTAATGATATTACAATTGTTTCTTATGGCTCTACTTTAAGAATTATACAAGAAGCTGCTGAAAGATTAAACATTGAAAATATTAATTGCGAAATAATAGATGTACAAACATTATTACCTTTTGACAGGCATCATATAATTATAGAATCTTTAAAGAAAACAAACCGTATTGTGTTTATTGATGAGGACGTACCTGGTGGGGCAACTGCTTTTATGTTTAGAGAAGTAATGGAAATACAAGGTGGTTATAAATGGTTAGATGTAGCACCAAGAACTATTACTGCTAAAGCTCACAGGCCAAGTTATGGCAGCGATGGAGACTATTTTAGCAAGCCTAATGCAGAAGAAATAATGAATACAATTAGGGAGATGATGGCAGAATAAATTATGTATCAACTAGATTAACTCATCTATTTCTTCAAGAAAGTTTTACTATGAAAATTGCAATTATCAATGGGCCTAACTTAAACTTATTAGGCTCAAGAGAAACTAAAATATACGGCACCCAAACATTTGAGAATTTTATTGAACAATTAGAAAAACAATATCCAAATATTGATTTTCATTACTATCAAAGTAATGTAGAAGGCGAATTAATAAATGAATTGCAGCAGGTTGGATTTGAGTACAATGGAATAATTTTAAACCCAGGTGGATACACACATACTTCTGTTGCCATTGGCGATTGTATTGCAGCAATTACTACGCCTGTTGTAGAAGTACATATTAGCAATATTTTTGCCAGAGAGGAATTTAGAAAAATATCTCATATAAGTGCAAAATGTGCAGGAACTATTACTGGCCTTGGTTTAAAAAGTTATGAACTAGCATTAAAATGGCTGATTGAAAATAAGTAACCTTAATTTTTAGCACACTATTATATTTGTAGCCTCTCTTTTAACAAATAAATAATTAATGTAAAACTACATTTGCCCATAAATACTTTTCAAAACAAGCAATAACCAAACAATTATATCATTTAAAAAATAATTCATGAAGAATTTTACAACTGTATTAATTAGTGTTTTAACCATTGCAGTAGGGGTTTTATTTTTTTTACATTTCTCCTCTAAAAAAACTCCTTCTTTAAATAATAGCAATACCAATGCAGTTGTAGCAAATGCCAGTGGTTTTAAAATAGCTTATTTTGAAATGGACTCTATAGAAAACCATTATGAATATTTAAAAGATGTAAGAAACAGTTTAAGAAGTTTGGAACAAAGAAAAAGTGGCGAACTTGCTTCTTTACGCAATGCAGGCAAATCTAAAATTATGGAGTACCAAAAAAAAGGTAACACCATGACAGAACAAGAAATTGCAATGGCAAATGAAGAAATAATGAGGTTAGAAAATGAATTAAAAGCTCAAGAGCAAATAAAATCGCAAGAGTTACAAGATGAAAGTATCCGAAAGATTCAAGATGTAAAAAAAACAATTGAAGACTTTTTAAAAGAATACAATAAAGGCAAAAACTTTTCTTACATTTTATCCAGCAGTTCAGATATTATTTATCTAAAAGACACTGCATATAACATTACTAGTGATTTAATTGAAGGCTTAAATAAGAACTATAAAGAAAAGAAAAAACCATAAATAATATATTAGCTTTGTATTATTATAAAATCTTTATCTTCAAATCCCATTTAATTAATCAAATGGGATTTTTTAATACCAAAACTATTTATGAGTAATAATTCATTTAAACCAACTTTAGGCTTAACAGATGCAACTATGATTGTTGCTGGTAGTATGATTGGTTCAGGAATTTTTATAGTAAGTGCAGATATTGTAAGAAATACAGGCAGTGCTGGCTGGCTAATTTTAGTTTGGTTGCTTACTGGCTTTATGACATTAATTGCAGCCCTTAGCTATGGCGAATTAAGTGCCATGTTTCCTAAAGCTGGTGGACAGTATGTTTATTTAAAAGAAGCTTATAACCCATTAATTGGTTTTTTGTATGGCTGGAGTTTTTTTGCAGTAATTCAAACTGGTACTATTGCAGCAGTTGGGGTTGCTTTTGCTAAATTTTTAGCTTATTTAGTTCCAGAATTGGGCAATAGTTACTTTCTTTTTCAAATAGGCTTTCTTAAAATATACTCTGGGCAATTAGTTGCCATTGTAATTATTATTTTACTAACCTACGTTAATTCAAGAGGTGTAAAAGAAGGAAAATGGATACAAACACTTTTTACAAGTGCAAAGCTTTTGGCATTAATTGGTTTAATTGTTTTTGGATTTGTTTTAGTAAAAGAAAGCTATTGGGATGAGAATTGGAAAACCGGATTTAACTCTCTACAAAATAAAGGTATTAAAGATGCTCATGGCCTATTACAACCTGCAGATTGGATTGGTATTAGTGGCAGTGCTTTAATGGGTGCCATTGCAGCATCTATGGTTGGATCTATTTTTAGTAGCGATGCCTGGAATAATGTAACTTTTATTGCAGGAGAAATGAAAAATCCACAAAGAAATATTGGCTTAAGTTTATTTTTAGGAACCTTAATTGTTACCATAATTTATGTGAGTGCCAATTTAATGTACTTAAATGTATTACCATTAAATGAATTGGCTTTTCCTACAGATGATAGAGTTGCAGTAGCAGCAGCAAATAAAATATTCCCTTCTTTTGGTACAACATTTATTGCTGTACTTATTATGGTATCAACCTTTGGGTGCAACAATGGTTTAATATTGGCTGGTGCAAGAGTTTATTATACTATGGCACAAGATGGATTGTTTTTTAAAAAAGCTGCTACTCTTAATAAAAACAATGTTCCTCAATGGGCATTATGGGCTCAATGTATTGTAGCTTCTGTTTTATGCTTAAGTGGTAAGTATGGAGATTTGTTAGATATGATTTCTTTTGTTGTGGTAATTTTTTATGCCCTCACCATTTGGGGAATTTTTATTTTAAGAAAAAAACAACCCAACGTTATAAGACCTTATAAAGCCTTTGGCTATCCTTTTCTACCTTTACTATATATTATAATGGGATTAGCATTTTGTGTACTGTTGGTTATTTATAAACCCATGTACACTTGGCCTGGATTAATAATAGTTTTAATTGGAATTCCTATTTATTATATTGCTGTTGGTAAAAAAAAATAATTCATGAAGTTTGAAGAACTCTTTAGGAAAATAAAACAATTAAAAGTTGGTATTGTTGGCGATGTAATGTTAGATACTTATATGTGGGGAAATGTAGAAAGAATTTCGCCAGAAGCTCCTGTGCCAATTGTTTCTTTAAAAAACAAAGAAAATAGAATTGGTGGTGCAGGTAACGTTGCTTTAAACTGTATTGCTTTACAAGCTAACACACATATTTTTTCAGTAATTGGAAATGATGAAGATGGTAATAAACTAATTCAATTATTAAATGAAAATAATATTGATACTGGTGGGATAATTAAAAGCAGTAACAGAATTACAACTAATAAACTTAGAATTATTGCAAGAAATCAGCAAATGATGCGTTTAGATGCTGAAATTACCAATGATATTAATGCCATTGAAGAATGTGAGTTATTAACTAAATTAGAGTTATTTATTGCAACACAAAATCCAGATGTAATCATTTTCGAGGACTACAATAAAGGAGTTTTAACTGAAAAATTGATAGCAAAAGCAATACAATTATGTAAAGAAAATGATATTATCACTTCTGTTGACCCTAAACATAAAAACTTTTTCAACTTTAAAGGTGTTACTATTTTTAAGCCCAACTTTAAAGAAACCATAGAAGCACTTGGCATTGTTGATAATATAATTAGCTTGGAACAATTGAACAAAATACACCATCAATTAAAAGAAAAGTTACAACACCATATATCATTTATTACTTTATCGGAAAAAGGTGTTTATTACAACTCAGGAAATGAAGCCAATTTAATGGAAGCCCATATAAGAAAAATTGCAGATGTAAGTGGTGCTGGCGATACAGTTATTGCTGTAGCATCTTTGGTATATGCTGCATCTAAAAATATTTCACTTTCTACACAAATTGCCAATATTGCAGGTGGCTTAGTTTGCGAACAAGTAGGTACTGTTGCAATCAATAAAATGGCTTTAATGCAGGAGATCTATAAATTGCTTGTTGAATAAGTTTTTGAACCTTATTTAAGCTCTGATAATATTAACTTTTTTTGCTTAAACGTGTTTAATAATGCTTTCTCTCTTACAGCACTATCATTACTATTAATTAAGGCAAAGTATTCAATAGGAACTACCTGCCACGATAAACCATATTTATCTTTACACCAACCACAAACCCCCTCTTCTCCTCCATTTGAGGTTAATGCATTCCAGTAATAATCAACCTCATCTTGATTTTTACAGTTTATTACAAGTGATATTGCTTCGTTAAACTTAAACATAGGGCCAGCAGCAAGAATTGAAAACTCTACACCTTCCAACTCTACAACTGCAGTTTCAAAGCTTCCATCATTTCCAGTTCCATCTGCACCAGGCATATTTTCAAACAATCTAAAATCTTTCAATATTCCATTTTTAAAAATAGAAAGATAATACTCAGCAACAATTTTTGCATCTTTTTCAACCCAAAGACAAGGTGTTATTTTTTGAAAACTCATTATTATAAAAGATTAAACATTTCTTAGTTCTTAGCCTAAACAATTCTTAAAAACTATTATTCCACTTTACTATCTAACTTTAAAATTGTAAACAATTGCTCTGTTGTTAAAGAATGTTGAAATAAAACCTGTAAAAATTCAGCTCCATATTTTGCATAAAGAATAGCAAAATTCTCTACCCTTTCTTGTAAATTGTTTTTAGGAAATAAACTGTGTTTTACATTTTTTAGCTTTTGCACCACTTCTTCATTCTTTCTTTTTTCAGCCTTCAAAATTTTTTTCTCTAATGCTTGTATCCTTTTAACAGAATTTGTATGCAATGCTTTTGTATGAATTGCCAAGGTTGGATAGTTATTTTGTAAGCTAGATATTAAATTGGCAAAACCATCATTAATCTCTTCAATAGCTTTATTTTTCTTTAGAGAAAATTCTTGCTCAATCTTTGGAAAAATTTGACTGTTGATTAGATCATTTTCGTTTAAAAACAAGGCATCATCCTGCAATAGCAACTGATTAATTTTCCTTGTATTTTTTTCATCAACAATTAAAAATGAGTTCCTTAAAATTAAAACAGGGTATGGAACATTAACTGCATTAAAAATATTTTTCAACTCTAACCAATATGCTAATTCTCCACCACCACCCACAAAAGCAATATTTGGTAATATCATTTCTTGAAAAACGCCTCTTAAGATAACATTCGGACTAAATGCTTTTATACTATTTTTTAATTCATACTGAATATCAAGTTGTTGAAACTCATTACTTGTATTTTTAAATCCAAATTTACCTTCTTCTTTAATAATTCTATAACGTTGATTATCTTGTAAATAAAAAAGGTTAATTTGCCTACCTAATGTTTGAATTTTAAAATTCTTATTTAACTCATTAACAGTTTTTTCTAAATATTTATTAGAAAAATTTTCAGCTAACTCTTTTTCAATAATTGGCTTAAATTCGTTCTTTAAAAGTGAGTTATCTGGTATAAGTATCAGTAAACCAAACTCTTTAAATAAAATATTTACAAATTCAATTGTTGCCTGTTCTATATTTTTATTTAAGGTGTAGCATAGTTTTATATTAGTAATCAATTCATTACCAAAATTATATATGCCAATTTGCCCAGCAATTTTATCAATTAATTGAATTAAGTTTTCATCCACCAACATTCTACCAATAGCACCTGTTTGATTGGTTTTCCAGCTTAACTTCTCTCCTTCTAAATTAATAAAACTCAACTCTTCAAAGTCTGCATCTTCGCTACCCATAAAATAAATAGGCACAAAATAATTGGTATTATCATGTTTATTCCAATCATCTGCCAGCTTAATAACATGCAAAATTTTATAAATAAAATATAATGGCCCAGTAAAAATATTTGGTTGATGGGCAGTTGTTACAGTAAAAGTATTTTCGTGTAATAAGGCTTTTAAATTTTTTTCTTGTAAGGCAGTAAGAGGTATGTTTTGGTATTGTTGTTCTAAAACCTCTACTAATAATTTTCTATTGGTTTTAAAATTTTTTCTAGAGGCAATAGCATTTTTTAAACCTTCGTTAGTAGTATTATGTTCAAAAAAAGGTTGCAATTCCTTATCACTATTCAAATAACTTAAAACTATTTTAGAAAAAAAACCTGTTTGTTTATAAGTTAAATGGCTACAATTAATCTTCATACCTAAAATTGAATACTTTGATTATTCATTAAAAGTATAACTAAATAATTAAACTTTATTTTACATAATTTTCAAGATAAGAAAATTCTTTGGTTAGTTTTCCCTGGTTTATTATTGTTGCTCTTGTAATAATATCGCTAGCTCCATTTAGAATATCTCCTAAAATATATTTTAGAAGTTGCTCTCCAAAATATCTGCTTGCATCTCTTGGTAATTCATTGGGCAAATTTCCAACTGCTACAATATCTATGGATGAAGGAAGATAAGGTTCGGTTTTAAGAAAAGTTTTTTTATCAACGCCATATACAGGATTTTCAATAGTTTGATCTCCTAAATTTAATGGCACTGAGCCGTGTTCATCGTCAGTAATATCGGCAATTGTTGTAGTTACAAAGCGTTCATTTACATCTGTAAGCTCAAATAGTCTTGGTATATTTTCATCCCAATAAACTCCATTCATTAAAATATCAGTGCATTTAGTATATGGCAAAAATCTTGATCTGTATTCCGTAGGGTTTTGATGAAAATGTTCTCTTTTATAAGTTTTATTCTCTTGGTGTGTATATAAATCTGCACCTTTTAACTGCACATACACTGGGTAACTAAACTTTTTCTCTAAATATTCATCTGCCTCTACTTCATGAACACCCATTAAATTCATTACTTCTATAATGCCATGTGCAACTCTACCACTACCTGTAACGGCAATTTTTATATTAGGAAGTTTTAATCCAAAATAATGATGTATTAAGGAACGATAATCTTTACATTGGTACACTCTTGGCAACTGAAACAAGCCTGTTCTATTGCCAAAAGCCATAATGCCATTATGGGCACCAACAATACCTGCAAAAAAACCAAAACCAATAATTCTTTGCCCATCATCATGTTCTAAACATTCATAATCTATCAGCGTAATATTTTTTTCAATAATAGCTTTTATTAGTTTTCTATTATGGGGTTGTTGCTTTTTGGTATGACTGAAAAATAAGTAGGTTTTGTTTGCAATAAGCATATCAACTGGTACCTCTTTAATGCCTAAAAGTATATCACAGCTAGTTAAATCGTTGGTTACTTCAATTCCAGCTTGTTTATATTCAGCATCACTAAAACACCTGGTAGCACTACTTTCTACCAAAATTTTTACATTAGGTAAATTTATTTTTAACCATTTACATTGTGCTGGTGTTAATGCAACTCTGTTATCTGATGGTATTTTTCCTTCCTTAATTAATCCAATTACAGTCATTCTTGTCTTTTGGGCTGCAATATAAATTAATTACCAGTTAAAAAACCAGGTAAACTTAACCTAATACCACTTGTTTTATAATTGTTATCGCCAAAACCTTGCACCAAATCTATCCTAATAATTTTAAAAATATTTTCAATAGAAAACATGGTTTCATAATAATGTAAATTGGGTTTTATATACAACGCACTGCCAGATAATACAAAAAAGCAATTCCATTTTTTAAATACCGGAATTTTGTTAGTTAAAAATCCGTTTAAATGATAAGCTATATGTGCTGAAGTCATTAACGAAGAAGTGTTGCTGAATGCGTAATAAGGAGCTAACTGAAAGCTGTTTAAATATTGTGTAGCAGTTACAGTTCTGTTACCTTGTATATGCTGATAATCTTGTAAATAAACAGTTTTGGCATTTAAGAACCCACCTACATTAAATTTATATTTTACTACGCCACCTAATTTTAAATTTATATCATCGCTAATATCAAAATTCCATTTACTAAAATTAACGTTGCTATTTAATAAGCCTTTAATTCCGAAAGTTAAGTTTGCACTAATCACAGGGTATTTAGAACCTAAGTTAAGTGTTCTACCTGGCAGTTCTACATATTTAGATCCTGGTCTAAACTGTATTCCAAAACTTGCTATTGCAGCTTTATGACTTTTTACACTTGCTGCACCTAATTCTACAGGATAGTTAGGGGTAAAAATTCTATTTCCAAACTGTTTCCATTGCTCAATTTTAGTTAAATTATCTAATTTCAATCTATCTTGATATTGAAAGTTGGTAGTTAAATCAAATCCTTTACCAATACCAACTCTATAGTTTATTTTAGTAAACCAGGTTTCATAAATTTTTAAATAATTTTTGGTGTAATACAAGGTAGAAAAAGTATTATCTCTTTCCTCAATAGGGTTGTTATTATTATATTGTAAGACTGCTTTACCTGCAGAAAAAGACAAATTGTTTACATATTTTTTTCCAAAAATATACCTTGTACTTAAAAAGGCATTAAAGTGTTTATTATTGAAACCGTATATTAAATTTGGTGAAATAGTAATTGATCTTCTTCCTTCATATCTTTTTGTATAAGTTGGAGATAACTTCAAATTCCACCCTTCTACTGTATTATAATTAATCTTAAAAAATAAAGGCTCAATGGCTATACTTTCCTTTGTTTTTCTTTTTTGAAAAGTTTTTCCTGTTAATAAAAGGCCTAATAGAGAAAATTTGTTATTTTTTTTATCTAATGAATCTAAATATTTAGGGTCTTTTCTTACTTGCTCTAAACTATCTTTCTTCACATAGTCTATTGCTTCTTCCTCTAACAATGGTACTGGCCTAATACTATCCCAATAGTGTTTAGCTTTTTTGTTGGCACTATCATTTACTTTTAAAAGTACATTATCAAAATGTTTCTTTTTAAAAGTAGGATTAATATTAAAATTGGAATAAACTTGAACAAAGCTGCCGAAAAATTTAAAACCTAATAATTTACCAGCAGGATAAATTACTTGCTGCTTAATAACCCATTTATCTTTTATAGGAACATACATTTGTTGTATATGTAATGTATCTAACAACTGCATTTGCTGCTCTTTTAGTAAATATAACTCTGTACTAAAAATTCTCCATTCATTTTCAATAATACTAATATAACCTGCAAATAATGGTTCGTATTTTCTTTTAGGAATTACTTTAATTCTACTTACTTCTTTTCCATTCTCAAAAAAAGTACCCATAAATTTATATTTATAATAATTAAGGGCATTATGGCTAATGGGCGAAATAAACCCTCTTGGGTTTAGCCCTCTACCTATTTGTACATTGTTTTCGTAGAAAGAAATAATTTGAGGAAAACTAAAACCGAAACCATCACTATTACCACTAACTCTGGTAGAGACTACTTCTATTTTAGCATCATTTGGTTTTTCTACAGAATATTTGGCAATTGTTTCGCTTAAAAAAAGCATCTTTTTTTTGCTGGTATCTCCATCTTCAAAATCTACTTTCTGCCCCAAAAATTTTTTAGGATAATCGCCCAATTGTAGTTGGCCTTTTAAGTAAACTTCACATTCAAACTTTCTTATTTCGTTTAAATTTTTTTCTCTATTTTTTATAGCATTTCTAATTATTTCATAGGCAGGATCTTCGCCTCCTGTTTTTACTGTAACATCTAACAGGTTATAAGATTGTGGCTCTAATATAAAATTTTCAGTTATGGGTGTATTTCGTATCTCAATATGTTTTTCAGTACTCTTAAACCCTATATGTTGGCAAACAATTGTATAACTACCAGGTGATATCTGCAATGAATAATATCCTTTACCATTGGCAGTAGTGCCTTTGGTTGTTCCACTAATAAGTATTGATGCATAAGGTAGTATATTCCCTTTAGAATCTTTAATAAAACCACTTATTGTAGAGCCATTAGAATGAAAAGAAAAAAACAATACAACCCCTATCAAAAAAGACTTCATAAATAATTTTGTGTAAAAACGAAAATAAATAACAAAAAGTTACAAAAAATTGAAAATGTTAATTTTAGCATTTATTAAAATATAATTTTTTAATCTTTAACAAGGTTAACCATTTGACCACTACTTTTTAACCCTTAGATTTGCTACATGAAAATTTCTAACGAAACCAAGATTGGAGTATTAGCTGTTATTTCTATTGTGTTATTAATTATAGGATTTAATTTTTTAAAAGGAAAAAGTGTTTTTAAAACTGGTAATTTTATTTATGCCAACTTTACCAACACTAAAGGCATTTTGGTTTCTAACCCTGTTTTAGCTAATGGATATAGAATAGGAACCGTTTATGAAATAGTAGAAAACGATAAATCCTTACAAAGCATTAAGGTAGCCATTAAATTAAAAAAAGAATACAATATACCATCCGATTCTTATGCAATGATTGAAGCAAACCCTTTAGGAGTAACAAGTATTGTAATAAAATTAGGCAGTAGTAAAAGTTTATTAACACATAATTCAACCATTACTACTAAAGAAAATGAAGGCTTAATTACTCAACTTTCCAATACCATTACGCCTACTGTAGATCAAGTGAAAAATACTTTTCACACTTTAGATTCAACTCTAAAAAATATCAATTCTATTTTGGACGCTACAACTAAAAATAATTTACAAGTAACAGTAGCCAATATAAATAAGCTTACAGCATCTTTACTTGTAAGCTCTGCTAATATCGAAAAAATGTTGGTTGCACAAAGTGGTAGCATTGCACAAACTATGGATAATGTAAACAGTTTTTCTAAAAATTTGGCAGATAACAACTCAAAAATTACCAACACCATACAAAATTTAGAAACTGCAACTGGAAAGTTAGCCAACTCAAATATTGATAACGCTGTAAACAGTTTACAACAAGCAGTAGATAAAATGAACACAACCTTAACCAAATTAAATAGCAGTGAGGGTAGTTTAGGACTGTTACTTAACGATAAAACCTTGTACAATAATTTAACTAATACTGTACGTAGTGCTAATATTTTAATTGATGATTTAAAAACACATCCTAAACGCTATGTAAATATTTCGGTATTTGGTAAAAAAGATAAAAGTACACCATTAAAAGCTCCTCTTTCTGAAACCAAGCAATAATAAATGTTCCAAAAAATAATTTTCATATTTATTGCATTTGTTGCTGTTTGTACTGCCAAAGCTCAAAAAAAAATTGCACCCGATAGAGATACATTACAAGCTGGTACTCTATTGAATATTATTTATGCAGAAAGAATGAATTTTAAAAAAGAGGATTCACTCAATCAGTTTGTTTCTTTAGCAGGTAATGTACAAATTAAACAAGGTAAAACCTTTTTTTATGCAGATAGTGCAGTTTTAAATCAGTACTTAAATATTCTAGAAGCTTTTGGCAAGGTGCACATTAATGATGCAGACAGTATTCATACTTACGCAAATTATTTAAAGTATATTGGTAAAGAAAAAAAAGCTTATTTAAAAGGCAATGTAAAACTTACCGATGGCAAAGGCATACTAACTACTGATGAGTTAGAATATGATGTAACTACAAAAATTGGTACTTACTTAAAAGGTGGAAAAGTTGTAAATGGTAAAACAGTTTTAACCAGCAAGCAAGCAAATTATTATGGAGAAACCAAAGATGTTTATTTTATTAATAAAGTAGTTTTAAAAGACCCAGATTATACCATTAATACAGATACTTTATTGTATAATACTTATACAAATATTACCACTTTTGTAACAGCAACCACTATCCTTTCTGGAAAAACAAAAATTAAAACAAGAAAAGGTTATTACGATTTAAACAAGAAAAAAGCCTATTTTGGCGAAAGACCTGAAATTGAAGATAGTACAGGAACCTTAAAAGCAGATGAAGTTGCCATTGATGACAGCACAGGAAAATCTGAATTTAAAGGCAATGTAGTTTATAAAGGAAAAGATTCAACCAGTGGCTTTGATATTATTGCAAATAAAGTAGAAAGAGATAGTAAAAAAGGAAGTATTAGAGCAACACAAGCTCCTATTTTATTAATTAAACAAGGAAAGGATAGCGTTTTAATTAGAGCAGATACTTTATTTTCTGCAAAATTATCTGACTTATTATTAGAAAGAAATGTACATGATTTAAGAGACTCTTCCGAAGGAAAATTATATAAAATACCCAGTACAGACAAAGACACAACAAGCGATAAATATTTTGAAGCTTACAGCAATGTGAAAATATTTTCAGACTCTATGCAAGCCATTGGTGATAGTTTATTTTACAGTTTAAAAGACTCTATTTTCAGGCTATACAAAAACCCAATTGCATGGTCTAATGTAAATCAAATAACAGGCGATACAATTTATTTATATACACAAAATAAAAAACCAGAAAAAATTCGTGTTTTCGAAAACGCATTAGCAATAAGTCATGCAGGAAGTAATTACTACAACCAGGTTTCGGGTAGAACAATTAATGGCTACTTTGTGGACGGCAAATTAGATTCCTTAAGATGCAAAGGCAGCCCTGCCTCTAGCGTTTATTATGGAGTGGATGATTATGGAAAATTTTTTGGTGTTAACGTTGCCACTTGCGATGTAATTGATTTATTTTTTAAAAACGGAGAGCCCAATAAAGTAGTTTTTAAAAATAATTTAGATGGTATAACTTATCCTATGCAACAAGTAAATCATGATTTGATAAAAGTAAAAGGCTTTAAATGGTTGCAACACAAACGCCCTAAAACTAAATATGAAATTTTGAGTTATTAAGGATTGTAGGAAAAATTTCTTCTTAAATCGTTTTACATTCTAAATTCTTTCTTTTACTTTAGATTATGTTACAATTTCTTAAAAATAAATTTGTAAACCCTTTAAAAGAAATAATACACGATAGCCGTTCCATTGGTATTGTGTTATTAGCTTGTACCATACTTTCATTAGTTCTAGCCAATATCTCTTCTATCAATTTAACCTATACTAGTTTCTGGAATTTTAGTTTCAACCAAAGTAATGAGCATAGCATACCAATTGGGTTTTTAAACTTACCAAATTCAATCCTCATTATTATCAACGATTTTTTGATGGCATTCTTTTTCTTTTTAGCTGGTATGGAAATAAAAAGAGAATTAACCAATGGAGAATTGTCTTCCTATAAAAAATCTATCTTACCTATAATTGCAGCTATAGGCGGTATGTTGTTTCCTGCAATTATTTATTTTGCTTTTAATATCTCAACCAACCATTTGCATGGTTGGGCAATACCAACAGCAACTGATATTGCATTTACCTTGGGTATTGCATCTTTATTAGGTAAAAGAGTTCCCCTTTCTTTGAAAATTTTTATTACAGCATTAGCAATTATTGACGATTTAGGTGCCATTTTAGTAATTGCCTTTTTCTATGGATCACATTTACATTTTACTTATTTATTTATAAGTTTACTACTAACCTTATTACTAATACTAATAAATAAATTTAAAAACAAGTTTGTAATACTGCATATTATAGTTGCTTTTTTACTTTGGTATTGTATGTTTAACTCTGGCATACATGCTACACTTGCAGGTGTAATTGTTGCTTTTATTGTACCAGCCAAAAGCTTAAGTAAATTAGAAATGAAATTACATACCCCTGTTTACTTTATAGTTTTACCCATCTTTGCCTTGGCCAATACAGCAATTATTTTTCCAAATAATATTCCTGCTTTATTAAACACATCTTTAAGTTGGGGTATTATTGCAGGTTTAGTTTTTGGTAAGCCCTTAGGTATTTTTATTGCAAGTTTTATAACAATAAAAACTAAATTAGCTCAACTACCTACCAAAACTAACTATATGCAATTAGCAGGTGCAGGTATTTTATGTGGAGTTGGTTTTACCATGAGCATCTTTATTTCTTCACTTGCATTTAACGAACCAATTAATCAGGATACAGCAAAAATTGCAGTTTTGTTTGCCTCTAGCCTTGCTATCATTTTAGGAATTGTTTGGTTTAAGATTTTTGCCAAACCATATCGAAAAAACTAAGTACTATCCCTTTAAATATTTGGCAAACCCTTGTGCCATAAAGCATTGGGCATAACCATAGGTTATCATTACTACAACTTCTAAAAAGTTTTCGTCGGTGTATTTAAATTTAAAAGTTGCCAAAGCAACATCAGATAAAATAAATAATGCAGCCCCAGGAATAAAAAATTGTAATGCCAATTTCTGCTTACCCCTATTAGTATAAATATTGGCTGCTAAAATTGCCATAATGCCAATTGCAATAGCATACACATAAAATGGTATTCTAAAAAACTTGGGTAAATCGTTGTGTAAAAAATTTGCAACAGCAAATATTAATGCACCTACAACTAATGTTGCAATTATTGTTACTTCGTAACTTCTTGCATTGTTAATAGGGTGAACCCTAAAAAAGAAAATAGAATAAAAAATATGGGTTGTCAAAAATGCTGTTGTTCCTGCAATAAAAAAAACATCTCCATTTTGTAGTAGCAAAATATCTCCAATCCAAGAGCAAATTAAAGCTGTATAAATAAGGGTTTTAGAACGATTATAATGTTTTTTTCTAGAATTTAAAATTATATAAAACAATAAAACAGGTATCAATAAAACCTTTGTGATTGCATGGAATTGATATTGTTGAGAAAAAACAAAAAAACAATCAATAAAAAGAACAGCCCAAAAAAGCACAATACCATTTTTTTTTATTAATTGCATTTAGTTTTATTTTAATTTTAAATATAATAATGCTGCAAAAATAACTAACTATTTAACTTGAAGTTGTAAAATGCTTTTGGTTTGGGTTGTTACTTTAAATCTATCATCAATTCTTAACCCAACAAGCCAAATAATTTTCTTATTGCTTTCCATTACCCAAATATCTTCCTTTTGCGTTAAAGAAAGTTTAGCATCTATTAAAAAACGAGAAATTTTTTTCTTTTTAGACATTCCTAAAGGGTAAAAATAATCTCCTTGTTTATATTTTCTCAGCAGTAAAGGAAAACTTATCTTTTTTAAATCTAAACATGCAATGTTTGAATTAGATTGTATTTCTGAATTTTCTATAATCTTAATTTCAATGGAATTAGAATCAAAAAATATTTTTTTATCATCTTGTTCAATTATAAAATGCTGAATATTGTTAGATTTTAGTGGCGTAATAATTACCCATTTTCTATTTTTAAGTATCCTATGCGTTGCAGAAACAATATATTTACCAGTAGCAGCATCTAATAATTCAATAGCATCTTTCAATTGATTAGCTGTAAAACCATAGTTAGCAATAATTTCATATAAAACTGTTTTAACTGCTTTTTGTTGTTGTAGTTTTAATATAGGAATTTGAATTGTATTATCTTTAACTTCTATCAGTTTCTGCTTTTGTTCATTTATATAAAGGTTGTAAATAACTTCTGCTTCTTTCCATTTTTCAATATTGGCTAATAAATTCTCTTCAACAGTTAAAAAATGTTCCTTAATTAATGGTATAATATTTAACCTAAAATTATTTCTTGTATAATCCACTTTTTTATTAGAAGAATCTTCAACCCAATCTAAATTATTTTGTTTGGCATATTGTTCAATTTCACTCCTTCTAGCAAATAATAGTGGCCTTAAAATGTAATTGTTCTGCATACTAATTCCATGAAGTCCTTTTAAACCAGTACCTCTAAAAATATTCATCAAAACTGTTTCAATAGTATCATCTGCCTGATGTGCTGTAAGTAAAAAACATTTTTTATTGGTTGTAGTATTTTGTTCAATTATATTTTTAAACCAATTGTACCTTAAGTTTCTTGCAGCAACTTGTATAGATAATTTGTGTTCTAAAGCATAAGAATTAGTATCAAAATGTTCTACTAAAACAGTGGTATTGTATTTTGTAGCTAATGATTGTACAAATATTTCATCTCTTTTACTTTCATCATTTCTCAAATTAAAATTGCAGTGTAAAATAGAAAAACTAAAAGAAGTTTTAGACATTAAATCTGTTAATACTACACTATCTACGCCCCCACTTACTGCAATAAAAAAATGAGCGTTACTATTTGCAATTTCTTTAAAATGGTTATTCCAATTAATTAAAAAATTCTCGAGCAAGTTTATTTTCACTTGTATAATTTACTATTTTGGCAAAAATATTTTATATTAGTCAAATAACCATCAAAACAAATGTTTTACAGCATGCCTAAGCTTGTTTATTACATATTTGAATTGTAGATTTACATTTCAAAAAAAAATATTATGAGTATTGAAGTAGGCAAACCAGCACCTTCTTTTTCTTTAGTAGATACCGAAAGAAAAGAAGTAAAACTTTCTGATTTTAAAGATTCTAATGTATTACTATTATTTTTTCCTTTAGCTTTTACAAGTGTATGCGTAAAAGAGCTATGTAGTGTAAGAGATAATATTGCATTGTACAATAATGCAAATGCACAAGTGCTTGGCATTTCGGTTGATTCTCCATTTGCTTTAGCAAAATTTAAAGCAGAGCAAAATTTAAATTTCCCTTTATTAAGCGATTTTAATAAAACAGCATCTACAAGTTATCATTCCATATATGAAACTTTTTTAGGCATGAATGGTGTTGGTAAACGTTCTGCTTTTGTAATAGATAAATCGGGTACTATACGTTATGCAGAAGTATTAGAAAATGCTGGTGATTTACCAAATTTTGAAGCAATTAATAAAGTTTTAGAAACACTTTAACTTTACTTAAACCGATCTGAATTTAATTTACAAAATTCCACCAAATGCCTGTTCTAAACCATAGCTTTTGGTTGGCATAATTTTGTAAAGCAAAATTATTTTTACCATTACCTGGAATTAAGCTTTGAACGTTTTCTAATCTTAAATAGGCTTTAAAACTTTTAATTCTGAAATGTAAAAACACATCCAATTCAGGTCGGTTTGTTATTGTATAATTGGTTGCATAAAAATACTGACCATTAAAAGGAGAATAACCAGCACTTTTATAATTGGTATAATACTTTAACTCTATCCCTGTAGATAAAAATAGGTTAGTAAAAAAATTACCCTCAAAAGCCAATCTATTTCTTGTTAAAAACATAGGTACATTTATTGGTGCATTGGCTGTAGATTGTTGAAAATGAACCTCGGCATACCAATTGAAATTTTTAGATAATTTAATTTTCTTCTCTGCACTAATTTGCAGAACATAAAACAAAGTACTTTCTTGTTTGGCCGAAAAAAAACTATCAAAATAAGTATAGTTATTGACTAAATAATACTTTGCAGATAACGATAAATATTTTTTTGGATTATTATATTGAGCAGATAGTAAAATTGTGTTTTCTTTTTTGGTAACCAGGTTAGGCAGTACCCAATAATTATGGTTACTATTAAAAATTAAAGATGGATTTCTATTTACATTTTTAAACCCTAATTGTAAAAATTCAAGCTTGTTGCTAATTATTTTTTTTAATTGAACTGTTGCTTCATAATCTCCTTTGTTTAAACCAGTAATATATAAACTACCAGCAGCATCTACATCCCAAATATTATTTCTTGTTTTATTTCTATACTCACCCGATATAAAAAAATTATGATTATTACTGCTTGTTGCAGAATCTTTTCTATGAATATTTTGCAGGGCTGCACTCAGTTTTAAGAACTGAGCCTGATTATTTTTATCTGGAAAAGTAATAATGCTGAATTGATTTTCTACAACATTCCATTTATTTTCTACACTAATACTATTATTATTAGGTACAGTAAAATTGAAATATTTAATGTAATTAGTTTGCTCAACATTGGCATCTACAAACTGATAACTATAGCTTTTAGATTGTAATGTATGTTGCAACCTGAATCTTGTATAAAAAATTTTATGATAAATGGAGTCTTGTATATTTAATGTAGAATCTTTTTTACCTACATCATAGTAATGTTTAAATAAAAAAATATTGTTTTTATATTTATTACCTGTTGAAATATTAGTATTAAAAGGGTTTTGAGAATAAGCACCAGATGCACCTAACCTTGTTTCAAGTTGAAAAGGATCGTTGAAAGAAAGGCTATCTAAAAAACTGGCATCTCTTAATCCACCATTTTCAGAAACTATATGTTTGTTTGAAATAACAATTAATTGTGCAGCATACTTACGCTTATTAGTTTTAAAATTGGCATTAACCCTAATATTATTATGATTATTATTTTGTGTTTTATAACTACCAGGGCTATTAATAAACTTATACTCTAAAGCAAAATTAAAATTATCTTTTTTGTTTTGAGTATGCAACACATTAATAGTTTGTTCTGCTTTGGTGGCTAACACATAAGCAAGCTCTGTATATGGCCTGGTGGTTTGAAAAAATCTTGTATCTTCTACAGTATAATCATAAATATTGTACTGGTTTATTCCAACATCAAACCCTGCTTTTAAAGTAGGCATAAATAATAACGACCTTGAAGCTGTACCATAACTTCCATTGTTTTGATAAAAATATGGCTGATTAAATCTTTTAGCAAAATCGTTAATGGTAGAATCTAAAAATCTGATAGAAGAAGAGTCGTAATACCTGTAAAATATAGTGATAGAGTCTGCATATCTATCTCTTTTTTGTAGAGAGTCTGTTGTGCCTTTAGGTTTTGGAGGTAAAGGCCTGCCTTGTGCATCATGTGTTACAGTTGTGCCAGTTGTTCCATCTGCGGTAATCCTTCTTCTTTGTGCAGTAGAAATAAGCTGCAACAATACAATACAAGTAAAAAGTAGTATTGTTTTTTTTATTGCAATAAATTTCATAGCTGCAAATTAACTGTAATGGCTGCAAATGAAGTGTAAAAATTAGCGAATACTATTTGTATTCTCCAAAAACTTTTCTTAAACAATCTGCAATTTCGCCTAAGGTGCAATAATTTTCAACAGCTTCAATTACTACAGGCATTAAATTAGTGTTATTGATAGCTGCTGCTTCAATTGCTTTTAAAGAATTAGTGGCTTTTTGATTATTTCTTTTATCTTTTAGGTTTTGAAGTTTATTTGATTGAACCTGTCTAATGCTATCATCAATTTTAAAAGCAGGAATAGCTTCTTCTTTGTCTATTGTAAATTTATTTACCCCAACTATAATTTTTTGGTTACTTTCAATATTACATTGGTAATCGTAGGAGCTTTTTGCAATTTCATTCTGCATAAATCCTTCTTCAATAGCACTTACACTGCCCCCCATGGCATCTATTTTTTGAATTAATTGCCAAGCTTTTTGTTCTACCTCATTAGTTAGAGATTCAATAAAATAACTTCCTGCAAGTGGGTCAACGGTATCTGTAACACCACTTTCAAAAGCTACTATTTGTTGGGTTCTTAATGCAATTCTAGCAGCATTTTCTGTAGGTAAACTTAAAGCTTCATCAAAACCATTGGTATGTAAACTCTGTGTACCACCTAAAACAGCAGCAAGTGTTTGTATGGTAACTCTGCAAATATTATTATGCGGTTGTTGTGCTGTTAAAGTTGCCCCACCAGTTTGTGTATGAAACCTAAGCATTAAAGCCTTTTCATCGGTTGCACCTAAATCTTTCATTATAGTAGCCCACATTTTTCTGGCTGCTCTAAACTTTGCAACTTCTTCAAATAAATTGTTATGGGCATTAAAAAAGAAAGATAATCTTTTGCCAAAAACATTTATATCTAATCCTTTTTCTAATGCAGCTTTTACATAAGCCTTTCCATTACTTAAGGTAAAAGCAATTTCTTGCACAGCAGTGCTGCCTGCTTCTCTAATATGATAACCTGATATAGAAATAGTATTCCACTTAGGTAATTCTTTACTGCACCATTCAAATATATCTGTTATAATACGCATTGATGGCTTAGGAGGATAAATATAAGTGCCTCTAGCAGCATACTCTTTTAAAATATCGTTTTGTATGGTACCCGAAATTTTCTTTAAATCTGCTCCTTGTTTTTTTGCTAATGCAACATAAAATGCCAATAAAATAAAACCAGTTGCATTAATAGTCATAGAGGTGGATACATTTTCTAAAGTAATACCATCAAATAGTTGCTCCATATCTTCTAAACTATCAATTGCTACACCAACTTTACCAACCTCCCCTTCAGCCAATTCATGGCTGCTATCATACCCAATTTGAGTAGGTAAATCAAATGCTACACTTAAACCCATTACACCTTGAGATAACAAATAGTGATAGCGTTTATTGCTTTCTTCGGCTGTTGAAAAACCAGCATACTGCCTCATCGTCCAAAGTTTTCCTCTGTACATATCTGCTTGCACCCCTCTGGTAAAAGGAAAATCACCAGGCATTTCTTTGGTAAGTGAAGAAGGTAAATCTTCTTTAGTATATACTTTATTTATTTCAATACCACTATCAGTAAATCTGTTATTTTGGTTCATATAAAACAATTTGTTTTACAACTTTTTCAGCTAAATATTTTCTATTTCAGTAAAAGTTCAAAGGTAAAAGATAAAATAGTAAAAAAGTAACTTCATTTAATCAATAGCATATAGCTTTGTAACAGTTTCAAATCTTAAATATTATTCTATGAGTACAAAGGAAGAATTATTGCAAGATGTAGTAATAAAATTTGCAGGAGATAGTGGAGATGGTATGCAGTTAACAGGCCAGCAGTTTACTAATAATACTGCATTATTAGGAATTGACTTAGCAACTTTCCCAGATTTTCCTGCAGAAATAAGAGCTCCTATTGGTACACTACCAGGTGTTAGTGGGTTTCAGTTACATTTTAGTAGCGAAAGGGTTTTTACTCCTGGAGATACTTGCGATGTACTAGTTGCTATGAATGCTGCAGCTTTAAAAGTAAACTTAAGAAGCCTAAAAAAAGGCGGAAAGATTATAGCTAATACAGATGGCTTTGATACAAAAAATTTAAGATTAGCCAATTATAAAGATGGAGACAACCCTTTAGAAAATGGAAGTTTAGAGGGATATGAACTGATAAAAATAGATGTAACCAAAATTACAAGAGAGGCCTTAAAAGATTTTGCAGGCATGGGTACAAAAGAAAGAGATAGAACTAAAAATATGTTTGTTCTTGGCTTTGTATATTGGATGTATAATAGAAGTTTAGATAGTACCATTGCCTTTTTGAAAGAAAAGTTTGGAAAAAATGAAACCATTTTAGAAAGTAACCTAAAAGTATTACAAGCAGGCTACAATTATGGCGATACTACAGAAACTTTTTCATCAAGGTATAAAGTGGAAAAAGCTAAAATGCCAAACGGTTCTTACAGAAGCATTATGGGCAACCAAGCACTGGCTTATGGCTTAATCGCAGCTAGTAATAAAAGTGGGTTACCAATGTTTTTAGGCACCTACCCTATTACTCCTGCTTCAGATATTTTACATGAACTAAGCAAACACAAAAATTTTGGTATTAAAACTTTTCAGGCAGAAGATGAAATAGCAGGTATTGCAAGTGCAATAGGTGCAAGTTATGGTGGACAATTAGGTGTAACAACAACATCTGGTCCTGGTATGGCATTAAAAACAGAAGCAATGGGCTTGGCTGTTATGCTCGAAATTCCGTTAGTAATTTGTAATGTGCAACGTGGTGGGCCTAGTACTGGGTTACCAACAAAAACAGAGCAAAGCGATTTGTTACAAGCTTATTATGGCAGAAATGGCGAATGCCCAATGCCTGTCATAGCAAGTAGTACGCCTAGCGATTGTTTTGAAACAGCTTTTGAAGCAGTTAGAATTGCAGTTGAACACATGACTCCTGTTATTTTATTAAGCGATGGATATATAGCAAATGGAGCAGAGCCTTGGCGTTACCCAAATGCCAACGATTTACCAAATATTACTGTAAATTTTAAAAAAGAATTAGATACTAACGAAGAAGTTTTTTTACCCTATTTAAGAAACGAAAAACTAGTACGTCCTTGGGCTGTTCCTGGTACTGCTGGTTTAGAGCATAGAATTGGTGGCTTAGAAAAACAAGATAAAACTGGCAATGTAAATTATGAGCCAGAAAATCACCAATTAATGATTAAGTTAAGACAAGAAAAAGTGGATAAAGTAGCCGACTTTATTCCTTTGCAAAAATTAGATAGTGGACCAGAAAAAGGTAAAGTTTTAGTGGTTGGTTGGGGCAGTACTTATGGGGCAATTAAAAGTGCAGTGATGACTTTACAAAAGCAAGGCCATGCAGTTAGCCATGCACATTTACGCTATGTTCGTCCTTTTCCTAAAAACTTAGCTGAAATTTTAAACAATTTTGAAAAAGTTTTAATTCCAGAAATAAACAATGGGCAATTGATAAAAATTATTAGAGACCAATATTTTATAGATGCTAAAGGATATAATAAAATAATGGGTGTGCCAATTACTAAAACTGAACTAATAGAGGTAATTAGTGAAATGGTAAAATGATTATTCGTTTATGTCTTAGTTGCCACCTATTTTAGGACAAAACACAAAATGAAACGAACACTTAAAATATTGACACTTCTTCTGACTTCGTTTAACTTATTTGGACAGACAAGTTATTCTGGATTTATTGGCAAATATCCAATTGAATTAGTAACAAACATATACTTTGATGGAGATGCAAGAGCAATTTATGCATACTCTAACCATGACGAACCTATTGTAATTAATGGTGAACTTAAACAAGGTAAGTTGACACTTTACGAAAAAGACAATAATGGAAAGAGCAAAGCTACAATAACCTTTGACAATTTTGACACAAAAAGCAATCAATTAGAAGGAATTTGGAAAGAACAAAATTCAATCAAGCAACTCAAAATTAGTTTGACAAAAAATTTTGACATTGACTTCGGTGAAAACATTGAGTGGACAGCAAAAGAAATTATACAGCCTGTTTCTTTAAAAGACAAGTATTTCAAATTGGTAATTTCTAAGGCAAAAGACAATTTTTATGCAAATGTGACTGGCGTAAAAATATTCGAGAAAAAGACAGATAAGCTAATTCAGCAAATTGATTTAGAATGTGAACTTAGGGGACTAAACAATATAAGTATCGGAGATTACAATTTTGATGGCATTGAGGACTTTTCTGTATTTGAACATAGTGCAGCTGGACCAAACACCTCAAGTTTATATTTTCTTTTCAACCCTAAGAAAAGAAAACATTTTAAGAGTTCATTTAAAGGAATTTCATTGGAGTTTGACCCTAAGACAAAACGTATTTACGAACATAATCAATGTTGTGGAGGACGAAGCCATTTGAACGCAGAATACAGAGTTGTAAACAACCAAATGGTATTAGTGAAGATGACTTGTATAGAGTATGATGAAAAAATACAAGATTTTAAAAAAGTAAAATGCGAATAAAAACAGCCTATAACATTGAGTTTCTCCAATCCGTTAAATTATAAAATACCTTTCAATGGGTACAAATTTTTCATAAAACATGATTAACTTTAGGTTTATTAAATTACACTTTATGAAAACATATTGTAAAACACTTTTATTATTTATGGTGCTTTTTGCAAACCTTATTGTTGTTGCTCAAAAAAAAACAGCCAAACGTTTAGGTTGCAATACTGCCGATCCAATTAATAGTTTTGCTTTTGATACTACCCAACCTACAAGAGGTATGGCAGATAATAATTTTTTGTGGGATAATGGTAAAACAATAAATGTAAAAATATTAAGTGGTAGCAATGCTTTAAAAACTAAAGTGCAAAAATGGGCTAAGGAGTGGATGAAATATGCAAATATTAAATTTAACTTTATTGACAAAGGAGAAGCTCAAATAAGAGTTTTTTTAGGCGACAAAAAAGGGAATTATGGGCATGTAACAATGGGCTTAGGAATAAGATGCTTACAAAGAGATGCGAATGATTTTACCATGCATTTTGATACTACTGATTTTGTTTACGAAGCTAACGATAAAGCATTTAGAGGTACTGTTTTACACGAGTTTGGCCATGCATTAGGTTTAATACACGAACACATGAGCCCTGTAAGTGGAATACAATGGGACAGTTCGGCTGTTTATGCAAGAAAAGCAATGATGGGTTGGAATAAAGACATGACGAATGCTCAACTTTTTAGAAAATATAATATATCCTATACCAATGGTACACAGTACGACCCAAAATCAATTATGCATTACCCAATTTCTAAATGGGAAACCAAAAATAGATACTGGGTTGATTGGAATTATGACTTATCTGAAGGAGATAAAGCTTTAATTGCAGCATTATACCCTAAAGGTAAAAGAGAAAATAAAGTACCTCGTATAACCATTTCAAACGTTGGCGAAACAATAATTGAATATAACCATAACAGAAGAGGTATTTGCATTTACCCTAGTTTTGATATTACCTGTGCCGATAAAGAAGCTGAAATTTATTATGTAAGTTTATTAATTGATGAAAATTCATACTTCTTACCTACTCAAAGTAAAGACTATCAAATAAATAAATATGCAGGTTTAGCTAAGGCAATAAAACTTCCTCTAAACAAAGTAGAAAAAATAAATAAAGGCACTAAAAATTTTGAATTATTTATCCCCGATAGTGAGTTGCCAAGCAATATAATAGGGAAAAAAATTAATGTTTATTTTAGAGTATTCTTGAACAATAACGGAGAGTTTAAAGATGTTTTTGCCAACATTTCCTCTAAAGGTATTACTATAAATAATTTATATTAAGTATAACTTTTTATATCTCAGCAAAAAAAATTAAGATTTAAAACGAGTTTATTTATCCAGCTATTATAAATTATCTTTAATAGCTGGATATTTTTTATGAATCTGTTCTATTTTATACATTAATGCATTTTTGCAAGTATTCCATTCACTTTCCAATATAGAAAAAACAACAGTATCTCTTAGAGAGCCATCAGGCATAATTTGATGATTTCTTAATACTCCATCTTGTTTAGCACCAAGTCTTGCAATAGCATTTCTTGATGGAAAATTATACCAATTAGTTCTAAACTCTACTGCTATTGCTTTAAGTATTTCAAAAGCATGTGTCAATAATAGTAATTTACATTCTGAATTTACATGTGTTTTTTGAAATGATTTTGAATAACAAGTATATCCAATTTCTAATCTTCTATGTTCTGGTGTTGCGTTAGTATATCTAGTAGTGCCAATTACACTATTCGATTTTTTATTTATTACTACAAAAGCCAATCCCTTGTCTTGTTTATAATCTTCAATTGCCTTTGCTAAATATTTATCAATATTATTAATTGTTGGTACTGATGTTACCCATAATTCAGATAAATTTCCATCGGTAGATGCATTTAATAAATCTGCTTTATGATTTTCATTAATTGGAATAAGCTTTATGTGTTGGGTTTCTAAAACAACTTCTTCGAGCCATTTTTTCATTTTGGTTTTGTTTCAATTTTTTTGTTTCTATAATCTTGTTATTATAATAACAGAATCGTCGTTAAATGTAACCAATTCCCCAATATCTTATGCTACTATTCATTAATAGAAATAGTAAAATTATTTAGTAAGTAACAATTGGTTAGCAATTATTTTATTATGTTATATTTTTTAGGTTTTAAATGAGAATATTTTATTTGAAACATATCTTAAAAAAAATTGAGCCACATTAAGTGGCTCAATTTTTTTATAACAAGAATATGTATGCAATTAATATTTTGTAAACTTAAATACTGCAGTTTCGCAGCCATTGTTGCATATTGCTTTTATTAAATATGCCCCCTGGCTTAATCTGCTAACATCTATTTGTTTTACATTATCGCCTGCTGTTAAACTTGTGTTTTCTTGCATTAATACCTTACCTGTAATATCTGTTATCACTAAACTTACTTTTTCATTAGCTGGTGATACTATTTGTACATTAATGGTATTTCTTACAGGGTTTGGATAAACACTAGCAATACTTATTTGGTTTACTTTATCGCCTTTTAAGATAACTACAGTAGAGTAGTTGAACTTGCCATCTTTATCTACTTGTTTTAAACGATAATAGTTTGTACCTGCTAATGGTTTTACATCGTTATAGCCATAGCTTAAATTAGATGTACTGTTACCATTAATTGCTTTGCTGTTTACAAAACTTAGTTTACTAAATTGTTTACCATCGCTACTACGTTGTAA
This sequence comes from Chitinophagaceae bacterium, assembly GCA_019695015.1. Taxonomy (GTDB): domain Bacteria; phylum Bacteroidota; class Bacteroidia; order Chitinophagales; family Chitinophagaceae; genus UBA1930. The sequence continues at coordinate 1,973 of JAIBAV010000173.1, read as the reverse complement.
TTCAAAACCAATATTATTACTTTCTGTAGCAGTTTGCCATGATAACATATTTACCATGCCTTCTCTTTTACCTGTAAACATAGTGTAGGTTACTGGTACAGGTTGTTGAATAGTAATTGCATAATCCTGATACTCTCCTGAACCTGAATTATTGCAAGGGTCTGAAGGATTACTAGGAGAAAATGTTGCTAAAACTCTCACTCTTGTAGAACCAACTACTGCTGTATTTGGAATTGTAACAGTACCAGTTTTAGGAGAAGAAGCATACGAACTTGTAGTTAATACTTGTTCTGTAGCTTGGAATGTTCCATCCTGATTAAAATCAATCCAAATTGCGTAGCCATAAGTGCTACCACCAGCAACATTAATAGTATAAGCAAGTACGTCACCTTTGTTAATAGTTACCTCATCGGTTGCATAAAAATCTTGATAACCACTTACTGAACCAGCAGAAGTTGTTTTATTAATATTTGTACTACCTCCTGTTGTTGTAAAGCCTGAAATATAATAAGTAGTGCCTCCTGTTGTTGCTGGAGTACAATAACAATTAATCCATGAATTAATATCTATAAATATAGGAGTTGAGTAAGCAAATAACCCTGAATTAGTGCAAGTTACTTTACAACGATAGTATTTAGCAGATGTTTGTGAAGTGGCTTGCGTTGAAGCAGTTCCTAAATCAACTACATTGGTTGTAAATGCTGCATCATCGGCACTTTGCCACTGAAATGTAAGCCCTAATTCTGATGGTGGAAATTCTAAAGATAAAGTAAAATTGCTATTAGGGCAAGCAATAGGCACAGAAGAAACTGTATTACCTGGAACTGGGGTTGCAGAACAAGGTGAAGGCATTGTGCCAAATTCGTAAGCTCCCAAGTCAGGAAGTATTAATGGGCGGATAGTATCCAAAATATCACGAAGCACACCTAACGAAGCTCCTTTGTTATCTATTGATGTTTCTGTAGGTTTATAATCTCCTACAGATGGATTCGTGAATAAAGGATCTGCTACCATACTATTTACATCCTGGCTGCTTGCTGTTTGCCAAGCTGTTAAACTGGCTTGTGCACTGGTTTGGTAACCTATACTTTGTGCACCACTACCTGCACTACCTAAATAAAATATATTGTTATTACTAACTAATGGTGTAGCTGCAGTACTTTTATAAATACCATACTTTGCTCCAGTACCACCACGGGTTATATACACTATATTATTCTTAAACTCTATACCATTATCTGATGTTACTTGATAAAAACCGTAAGTAGCACCTGCTGAAGCAGAGGTATAATCTAAAGCTATGGTATTGTGGTAAACTTGCATATAAGCTGCTCCACTATTGTATATACCATAATGTGCTCCATTACCCTCATTGTTATAAATTAAATTATTTACAATTAAATTAGGGCTTGTTAATGTACCATCAGATGTACAATAAATGCCATACATTGCAGAAGTACTTGTTGGTGCTCCTGTAAAACCATTGTGTATCTTGTTGCCTTCTACCAAACTACCAATATTACCAGTGGATAAATAAACAGGATAAAAAGAACTTACTGTAGTACGCAATGGACGAGAAATATTATTAGACTTGATGGTTGCATTTTTCTGATATAAAGTATAAATACCATAAAAATAAAAATCCTCTAACAAATTGCCTTTAATAACATTATTTGAATCTAAATCGGTAGTACTTGTTCCTACAAGAGTAATGGAATAATACCCTCCTACTATCCGGTTATTTTCTATTAAATTATCATTTCCATTAGAGCCTGCTGTAGTTGCACTGGTAGGTGAACCACTAAAAACTATACCTGCATAGTTAGTAGATGTTGCAGAGGTATTGGTAAGTATGGTGCTTTTACGAACAATATTGCTATCGGCATTATTCATAAACTGTATGCCTACTCCATAAGTACCTGCACTAACATCTATGGTTAAACTATCTAATATTAAATGATCTGTTCCATTTA
>JAIBAV010000083.1 GCA_019695015.1 Chitinophagaceae bacterium | reverse complement strand
AACAAGGTATTGCCAAAAGCGGGGCTGAACGGCTTCGATTGGACATTTGTGCAAGGTTCAACATTCGTTCTTCGATTGAACTTTTGTGCTAAAAATCCCCGCCTTCGGCAATACCCGAACCGTTGGCGGTCATACGTTGACGCTTAGATTTAACCACAACTCTCTATATAAATACAACTGCTATGAAATATTTAAACCCACTTTTATTGTTGATATTTATCTGTATCAACATCAGTGTAAAATCACAGACATCAAGACACAAATGTTTGATACCAGCATCGGGAAACAACCCAATAACTAATAATCTTTTAGCAAGAAATGCGGTACAATCAAATTTCATTGACCAATGGACTTTACCGCAATGTGATTCAGCAAGAATTAGGATTGCTGTTCATATAATGAGAAGAACTAACGGAACAGGTGGTCCTCAATTTTCCGATTCAATAGTGGTAACTAATTTACTAACCATATTAAATACTGGCTTTGCTGTTCATAAAATAAAGTTCTTTTCAATTTTCTCAGAAAGTATAAACTATGATAGTCTTTACAATGTAGATATGGGCAATGGTTATAGTAATTTTAATTGGAGTAATACAGGTAAATTGCTTCATCCACAAATTAATAATCACTCTAATGCTATTGACTTGTATTTATTCAGCAATGGTAACACTTCTTTTGTTAGATACTTAGGCAGTTCAGCTGCTGTACTTTCTGGTTATGATTCTACAGGAACTCATTATGGATTAACCAATGTGCTTTGCCATGAAATGGGACATTGTCTAGGATTGCTACATACATTCAATGCTACCAATAAATGTAGCTCTACAAGCGGCTGGCAAAGTTGCCCTGAATTAGTTAATGGCAGTAACAGTACAACTTGTGGTGATTATGTTGATGATACTCCAGCTGATGCAACAAGAGCTTACCAAGCAGACACTTGTTTAGAAGGGGGCTTTGATTTATATGCATGTTCTCCTCCTACTGACTTAAATGGACAATATTTTATAAAAACCAATAACAATGTGATGGACTACCTTGAACCTAATTGTATGAATACTTTTACAAATGGGCAAGGTAGAAGAATGAGGTATTTTTTAAGCAATTGGAAAAATTTATGGGATGTAATGGAAAAAAATATTGACAATAGTGTTATTACTTTATCAGCAAGCCCAACTTCAATATGTAGTGGTGCATCATCATTATTAACAGCTACTTCTAATAAATCATTTAGCTATTTTTACACCTGGGATTATAATACGTTTTATGATACTATTCCAAACAGTCAGTTAGTATATCCTCAATTTACTAAAACTTATACCTTAAGTATGTTAAAAGATGGCTGTACACAACCATCAAGTAGTAATGTAACTATTACTGTAAATGATAACCTTACTCTACCTCAAATTTCTGGAGATACAAGTCTTTGTATTAATAATAACTATACTTTTACAATTGCTGCTACAGGCGGAAACTGGTTGGTTTTAGACACAGCAATCGCAACTATTAACAGTAGTGGATTATTAATACCAAAACAATCTGGCACAACACAAGTAATGTATTCAGTTGTTACAAGTACGAATAATTGTACAGTTGCGTCTGTTAAACAAATATATATCGTACCTACAAATCCTTATATCAACATTATTAGTGATAGTATTTTTTGTTTAGGTACACCTAAGTTTATCGAAGCACAAGCTTCATCTGGCTTGTATAATTTTATTTGGAATACTTTAGACACGGGAAAAATTATTTCAAAAAGATTTCTAACCACAGGAAATCAAAACCTATCTGTTACCGCATCAAGTCCATGTGGAACAGCAATAACCTCTGCAATAAAAGTAGTAAATGTTTTACCGTTACCACATGTTGAACCCATAACAAGTAATTTGCCTGCTAGCGGGTTTGCTTGTTTATTTAAACCTTATCAGTTTTCATGCACTACAAATACTTTAGCCAACAACCCATGGAGTACTAACGACCTTAATGAAGATTACATACATATTGATAGTTCAAATGGTAACTTCTATCTAAAAAATTATAATAGTTATGATATATATTACCATGTTATAGATAGTAACTTCTGTGAAGATTATTCACAATTACAACTTAACCTTATAGAGCCATATATCAATATAAATGGCAACAATACTTTATGTAAGGGTGCTGTTACCACTTACACAGCTAATATTAGTGGAGGAACATGGTATAGTTCTAATACTGCCATTGCAGACGTTAATGTGAATACAGGTGAAGTTATTGGAAAATCTACAGGTTCTTGTTTTATAGAGTATAAATATGTTCTCTGTAATGATACGATTATTGGTACTAAAATGATAAATATTACAGGTACTTTACCTCAAATTACAAACAGTACAAACTTTTTAACTACCTGTTCACCTGCATTTACTTTCTCCGCTAATATAAATGGTACATGGTCTTCTACTAACACAGCAGTAGCAACAATTAACGCAACAAGTGGAGTATTAACGGTAGTTTCCACAGGTAACACAACTATTATCTTTACCCCTACTTCCAATATTTGTAATACTTCAGCTATTCCAAATACTTTAGAAATTATCGACTGTATTGCTGATAGATGCGATACATCAGGCTTTACCCCAATTACAAAACTTGCATCAGGAGTAATTCCACATAATTCAAGTTTTGTTAATGACTTTTATACAGTGAACAATGATATTTTCATTATTGGTGATGTTCTCTTTGAAAACATAAAATTAAAAATTTCAAAAGGCACATCAATAATAGTAGAATCGGGGGCAACCTTGCAAATTAATGGTTGTCATTTATTCTCTTGTGATTCTATGTGGAAGGGGATAAAATTAAAAGATCACAATTCAAGAATTATTGTTGATGGCTTTTCAACCAATGCTTCATTAATTGAAGATGCTGATACAGCAATTTCCTTAATTGGTAATGACACTACTATTTATGCTAATAACAATAATATTGTTTCAATAAATAATACTATTTTTAATAGAAACAAAATAGGTATTTATCTTAGTCATATTCCTCCCAATAGTAACAGTAAAATACCAGTTTCAATTGCAAATACTATATTTACTTGTAGAGAAATTCCGTACAGTTCAGCAGTATTAAGTTGGCCTAATATTAATAGTTTTAAAACAACCATACATACACAAGGTCTTTTACCACTAGGTACACCAAACACATATTATTCACCTTATATCAATAGTTCTTTTTACCCAGATAACACGGAACTAAGTTTTTTGAAAGACAGTACAGGTTCTAACAAATCTTATGCAGGTATTATAGTTAAATATACAGGCTCTAAAGAGAGTAATAATTTTATCTCTTTTAAAATAGGTGATGCAATTAGTGGTTATGGAAGTGGTTTCAGTGAAAATACCAATATTTTCGATAATCAAATTATTGGTATTGAAGCTATCAATAGTAATGTAATGGTAGGCAATTGTATTTTTCAAAAGCCTGCACTTCACAATGGCATTGGTATTAATGTAATTAATACCCCACCATTGTTATCACAGTTTATGGTATTACCAGACCCTAATAATCCTATACCTCCAAACACTAATTATCCATTTATTGGAAGAACAGAAATAATTACGCAGCCCGGTATGGCTAACAACGCCTTCTTTGATATGGGTACAGCGATTCATATATCTGGTGCTAAAAGTGTAATTGTAAAAGACTGTGATATAAGAAGTAGTGGCGATACATCAACTGCTAATGCTAAAGGGAATTACGGCATTGTAATCGGTTCGTATTATTATACAAATATTGATATTGATAATAACCATATCCATAATACTAAAAATGCAGTATGGTTTAGCTATGGAGTAGATAGGTCTCCTTTTGATTATGGCATACCTAACCCCTACCCAGGAAAACTATCTGTCAAAAAAAATAAAATTACCGATGCTGTTGCAGCTTTACAAACAGGTAACGAGTACTTAAAAAATGCAATAATAGTTGATGCTGTATGAGATGGAAGCAATGACAGTTCTCTAATTGTATGCGATGAGAATGAAATTAATGGTGCTGTAAATGGCATTAAATTAGGTGGTGTTAATGGTGCTGGGCTAAAAAATAACGATATAAACTTAATTGCAGATAGAGCTACTATAAA
>JAIBAV010000006.1 GCA_019695015.1 Chitinophagaceae bacterium | reverse complement strand
AAAGTAAGAGTGGGTAGCAAAGTAATTGTTACATTACCCGATCTTAATAAAGTATATAACAGTTCCATTTCAATTTCTGGCAAAACAATTAACCCCAATAACAGAAGCTTTATTGCAGAGGCTAAATTGCCTTATGATGGCGTTATGCGTCCTAATCAAAATGCACAAGTTAGAATAGAAGATTATGCTGCTAAAAATGCAATTACAGTGCCTGTTAACACTATACAAACAGATGAAAAAGGCAAATTTGTTTTTATTGCCGTAGAGCAAAATGGTAAATTAATTGCTCAAAAAAAGCAAATTGTTGTTGGCGAATTATACAACAATTTAATTGAAGTAAAATCTGGTTTACAAGCTAATGAAAAATTAATTACAGAAGGGTTTCAAAACATTTATGAAGGGCAATTGCTTAAAGTAAATGGATAAAAAATAAATTTAAGAGAACCCAAAAAACAATTTTAGAATTTGTTTACTAAACATTATTCTACATTAAATAAAAACCTACCGCTTAGTTTTATTTTTAAAACTAATGTAGTAAAACATTTTGTATGAAGCAATTTATTGAAGGAGTAGCCCAAAAGTTTAAACAATTTAAACCAACAAGCTGGGCAATAGATAATAGAACAGCAGTATATATAATTACCATACTTATTTCATTATATGGTATAACTAAATTTAATACTTTACCTAAAGAACAGTTTCCTGATATTGTTGTACCTACCATAAGTATTAATACCATTTATTTTGGAAACTCTCCAAATGATATGGAAAATTTGGTTACCAGACCAATTGAAAAACAATTAAAAGGTATAAGTGGAGCCAAAGTAAAAAAAATAGAAAGCATATCGCAACAAGACTTTAGTTTAATTGTGGTGGAGTTTGATACAGATGTAAAAACAGAAATAGCAAAACAAAAAGTTAAAGATGCTGTAGATAAAGCTCAAACAGATTTACCTACAGACCTTACTACACAACCCAATGTACAGGACTTTGATTTTAGTGAAATGCCTATCATGTATGTAAATGTAAGTGGAGATTATGATGGTATGACATTAAAAGAATATGCCGATAAAATGCAAGATAAATTTGAAGAACTTTCCGAAATAAATCGTGCCGATATTGTTGGTGCACCAGAAAGAGAAATTCAAATTAATGTTGACCAATACAAAATGCAAGCTGCAAAAATATCTTTTACCGATATTAGCAATGCAATAAGTTTTGAAAACAGAGATATTAGTGGAGGATTAGTAGAAGTTGGAGAAATGAAAAGAAGCATTAGAGTTAAAGGGCAATTTGCTAATGCTTTAGAAATGCAAAACTTAATAGTTAAAAACTTACAAGGTGCAGCAGTTTATTTAAAAGACATTGCACAAATTGTAGATACTGTAAAAGAAACAGAAAGCTATGCCCGTTTAGATGGTAAAAATGTAGTAACACTAAATATCATTAAACGTAGTGGCGAAAATTTAATTGAAGCAGCAACTAAAGTAAAAGCAGTAGTTGCAGAGATGCAAGAAACAGGACAACTACCACCAAAAGATAAATTAAAAATTGTAATTACAGGAGACCAAAGTAAACAAACTGCCACTTCTTTTCATGAACTTATTAATACAATTATTATTGGGTTTGTTTTAGTGCTTTTGGTGTTAATGTTTTTCATGGGTGTAAATAATGCATTCTTTGTGGCATTAAGTGTACCACTTTCCATATTTGTAGCTTTCTTATTTTTACCTGTTGCAGATTTTATTGTTGGTACAAGCGTTACTCTAAACTTTATTGTGCTATTTGCATTGCTATTTGGTTTAGGAATTATTGTAGATGATGCAATTGTTGTGATAGAAAACACCCATCGTATTTATGCAAACGGAAAAGTAAAAATAGAAAGAGCAGCCAAAGAAGCTGCTGGCGAAGTTTTTATTCCAGTATTAGCAGGTACACTAACCACCTTAGCCCCATTCTTTCCTTTATTAATGTGGAAAGGAATTATAGGCAAGTTTATGATTTATTTACCTGTAATGCTTATTCTAACTTTAGCTGCATCGTTAATAGTTGCCTTTATCATAAACCCTGTTTTTGCAGTTAGTTTTATGAAGCCAGAAGGTAGGCAATACGAAAAACCCAAAAACCAAATATTTAAAGCAAATTGGTTTTGGCTATTTTTAAGTTTTGGTATTATACTAAATTTAGCAAGCTGGCATGGGTTAGGCAATTTCTTAATATTTATTCCTTTATTAGCAGTACTGGAAAGATATGTTTTAAGAGATATTATTCACTTTTTTCAAGAAAGATTATTGCCTGCATTAATGAATAAATATGAACAATTATTAAAATGGATTTTAAAAGGAAGAAGGCCAGCCATAGCATTAGTAAGTTTATTTATTTTATTTCCAATTTCATTATTCTTATTAATTGCAAGAGGTAATAAAAGTACTTTCTTTCCTAGCGGAGATCCTAACTTTATTTATGTTTATCTTAAAATGCCAGTGGGCACTAAAACCTCCACTACCGATTCTGTTACAGCAGTTCTAGAAAAAAGAGTGCATAAAATTTTAGCCAATGAAATGCCCGAAAAAAATGGCATCGTAGAAAGTATAATTACCAATGTTGCAGTTAGTGCCAATAATCCAAGAGATAATAACAGAAGTACGCAAAGTAATTTAGGAAGAATACAAGTAAGCTTTGTTGAATACGAAAAGAGGCATGGTAAAACCACAATGCCATTTATGGAGGAAATTAGAAAACAAATGGTTGGTATTCCTGGTGCAATAATTAATGTTGCACAAGAAGATGCAGGACCGCCTACAGACCCTCCAGTAAACATAGAAATAAGTGGCGATGATTTTCAAGAAATTTCATCTGTAGCATCTGCCCTATTGTTTCACTTAGACAGTAATAGAATTGAAGGTATTGAAGGTTTGAAACTAGATGTAGATTTATTAAACCCCGAAATTTCAATAGTGGTAGATAGAGAAAAAGCATTACATGAAGGATTAAGCACAGGGCAAGTAGGTATGGAAATTAGGAACGCTGTTTTTGGTAAAGAAGCAAGTAAATTAAAAGATGGTGAAGATGATTATAAAATTCAAATTCGTTATGCCGATTTACAACGTAATAACATTACAGATATTATGAACATGCGTATTACATTTAGAGATATGAATACAATGGGTATTAAACAAATACCTCTGAGTGCAATTGCAAAAGTAGATTACACCAATACCACAGGTGCTGTAAAACGCAAAAACACTAAACGTACTATTCAAATTCAATCAAATGTTACTGACCCTTCTTTAGCTGGGCCTGTAAATATTGAATTAACTAAAAAAATAAACGACTTTAAATCTAAAACAAATATTCCTGGCGATGTTACCATTAAGCAAACAGGACAAGGTGAGCAAGAAAAAGAAACTGGTATATTTTTAATAACAGCTTTAATAACCTCGTTGTTAATTATTTTTATGATATTGGTTTTACAATTTAATGGTCTAAGTAAACCATTTATAGTATTAACCGAAATTTTCTTTAGTATAATTGGTGTATTTATTGGCTATGCAGTTACAGGTATGACAATTGCATCTATTATGCTTGGTGTAGGAATTGTTGGCTTAGCTGGTATTGTTATTAAAAATGGAATATTATTAATTGAGTTTACAGATGAGTTGAAACACAGAGGCTATAAAACCAGAGAGGCTGCTATAGAAGCTGGTAAAATTAGAATTATTCCTGTTTTACTTACTGCATTGGCTACCATGCTAGGTTTATTTCCATTAGCAGTTGGATTTAATATTGACTTTGTTTCATTATTTCAGCACCTAAATCCTAAAATATTTTTTGGTGGAGATAGTGTAGTATTCTGGGGTCCATTAAGCTGGACAATTATTTTCGGATTAATTTTCTCTTTCTTCTTAACCTTAATAATGGTACCAAGTATGTACATTTTAAGTGAAAGATTAAGAAGGCCAATGACACGTTTTTATGGTACAAAATTCATAGCCATACTTGGCTTTACCGGACCAATTTTCTTTGTTTTAACTGGTATTATGTTTTTAGTTAAAAAAATACAAGGTAAAAAAGTATGGATGGGTGAGTTAAAAGAAGTAGCAGAAAAATAGATAATAATAAAACAATTATAACCAAAACCCATTGAATAAATTCAGTGGGTTTTTTAATTAGAAATATTTTCATGAATAGCAAATTACAAAAATTAAATAAAAAAAATTATCTTACATGCTTAAAGCATACTTTTTCATAAGCCAGCCAAAACATGAATCATATACCGCAATTAATTACAGACTTAGGTTTAATTTTAGGTGCAGCAGCAATAGTTACCATATTATTTAAATGGTTAAAGCAACCCTTGGTATTAGGCTATTTAATTGCAGGTTTTTTAGTTGGGCCAAATTTACATTTAACACCCTCTATTGCAGAAGTAGCAAACATTAAAGTATGGGCAGAAATTGGTGTAATATTTTTATTATTTGGCTTGGGTTTAGAGTTTAGTTTTAAAAAATTAATGAAAGTAGGAGCACCAGCTTCTATCACTGCAATAATTGAAGTGTCTGGAATGGTTTTTTTGGGGTTTATGCTGGGTAAACTGATGGGCTGGAAACAAATTGATAGTATTTTTTTAGGTGGTGTAATGAGCATTTCTTCTACAACCATTATTATGAGAGCCTTTGATGAATTGGGTGTAAAAGGAAAGCAGTTTGCAGGCTTAGTGTTTGGAATTTTAGTGGTAGAAGATTTAATAGCCATAGTGTTGCTTGTATTGCTCACTACCCTTTCTATAAGTAGTACATTTTCTGGCAGTGAAATGTTATTTTCTGTAGTTAAATTAATTTTCTTTTTAGCATTGTGGTTTGTATTGGGAATATTTTTTGTACCTACAATTTTAAGAAAAGCCAAAAGATTATTAAATGATGAAATGCTTTTGATAACATCTTTAGCATTATGTATTTTAATGGTTTGGTTAGCTGCAAGAGTTGGTTTCTCTCCTGCATTAGGAGCCTTTATTATGGGTTCTATTTTAGCAGAAACGGTATATGCAGAAAAAATTGAACACTTGCTAAAACCTGTTAAAGACTTATTTGGTGCAGTATTCTTTGTATCGGTTGGTATGTTATTTAATCCACAAATTGTGGTAGATTATGCAGGCATAATTATATTAATGATTGTAGTAATTATAAGTGGTAAATTTTTCTTTGCTTCTTTGGGTGCATTGCTTTCTGGGCAAGCTCTAAAAACATCTGTTCAGGCAGGGTTTAGCCTTACACAAATTGGCGAATTTTCTTTTATTATTGCAAGCCTGGGCCTTTCTTTAAATGTAACTAGCGATTTTATTTACCCTATTGCAATTGCAGTATCTGCTATTACAACATTTACTACACCATATTTATTAAAACTATCAGACCCCTTCTATAATTGGATTGTAAAAATTTTACCAGTTAACTGGGTAAAAGCAATTAACAGATATAGTAACCGTTCTCAAAAACAATCTATCAAAAACGAATGGCAAGAGTATGTTCGTTCTTGGATTATTAGTTCGTTTTTATTAACTGTATTAATTTCATTTGTAGTACTACTATCCTCTTATTATATTTTACCATATACAAGAACAAAATTAGGCGATAATACTTGGGCAACAATTGTTGGTTCTATTTTAGCACTAATTGTAATGGCACCTTTTTTATGGAATTTAGTAATACCTTTCAAAAAAGATAAATTAAAAGAACTTGCCCAAATACAACGCTTTAGAGGTAGCTTGTATGTATTACATTTTATAAGAATTGCCATAGCCATTTTTTTGATTGGCTTTTTATTAGATAGATTCTTTTCGCCAAAAATTGCTCTTACTGTTTCTATTATTATGTTTATAATTTTAATTATTTTTTCAAAAAAAATTCAAGCATTATATAATAAATTAAAAAATCAGTTTTTACTTAATTATAACGAACGAGAGGCTATTAAAATTACAGAAGTTCAATCTGAACTTGCACCATGGGATGCACATATTGTAAACTTTACTGTTGATGCTAATTTTAATGGTATTGGTCAAACTCTATTAGAATTGGGCTGGAGAGAAGATTTTGGAATTAATATTGCCAGAATTTTTAGAGGAGAAAAAATAATAAACACGCCTGGACGTTACGAAAGAATTTTTCCATCCGATAAATTATCCATTATTGGTACCGATGAGCAATTAATGCAGTTTAGTTCTTTTATGAAAGCAGAAGTGGAGAATAAAAAGGAATCTACAACACAAGTAAAAAGAAATGAAATAACTTTAGAGCAATTAATTATTATTCCTAATTCTTTATTTGTAAATAAAACAATTAGAGAATCGAAAATAAGAGAACAAACACATGGAATAGTTGTAGGAGTTGAAACAAATGGAGAAAGAATAGTTAATCCAGAATCTGTATATACAATAAAAACTGGTGATATACTATGGATTGTAGGAGATAAACTTAGAATAGCAGCTATTAAAAAAGCAGAGGAAGAGTTAGCTACTATTTTAAATAATAATGCAAAAGAGGGTGAAGACTTTAGCAACTATTCATCGGAAGAAAGTTATACTAATACATAAAAAAAATAATTGGAAATTAAAAATTGTTATTTTTTATAATCAACAAAACCTTTTACAGTTCCCCATCCATAACTAAAATGGAATAAAAAAAACACAAAGGGCAAAAATATTTTTCTACTATCACTTTCATATTTTAGTGAAATAGCAGAAAAGAAAAGCCCCGCAAGAAGGTGAAAGAATACAATTAATGAAAACAAACTAAAAAAATAACTTGACTTACCTAGTACAAACTCTACTACACCTAAAGTAAAAGTAGTTAATAAAGCTACAACAAAAAAGAATGGAATAAAATGATGAATACGCATGCTTTTTTTGTGAGCAAAAAAACTTTTTGCATTCCAAAAACCACCTCTATAACCATACTTAAATAGTTTGTTTAAAGTAGCAGGAGGCCTGTAAAAGCATTTTGTTTTCCAGGTACAGTATAATTGATAGCCTGCATCTATTAAACGCTGGTTCATATCATTATCCTGATTTCTTTCTAACATTTCGTTATAACCACCTAAGCTTAGTAAAGCTTCTTTTTTTACTACAGGAAAATTTACAGAATGGGTATAGCCTTCTTTCATTAATCTAAAAGAATTACCCGAAACCCCAAACTGGCTAAGCATTGCCCACTCACATAATTTAGCTTCTAAAGTATCAAATGCAGATTGAGTAATTACCCTACCCGAACATGCTATGGAGTTGGTTGCAATAAGCTCATTATAACAAGCCTGTAAATAATTTTTATCGTATGCACTATGTGCCCCTAAAATGGCAACATACTCTCCACGAGCTTCTTTTATACCTATATTAAATGCAAAAGGTGTTTTACGTTTTGGATTATCTATTAACCTAATATTGGCATATTGTTCTGCATAGCTTTTAATGATATCTCTGGTTTTATCTGTACTCATTCCATCACACAACAATATTTCAACATCAAAAGAAGTATGCTCCTGTTCCAAAAAACTTTTTATTGTTTGATGGATATATTTTTCTTCATTAAAAACCGGGCTGATAATTGATATTATCATTTACTATAAAAAGATTTTATGGTTAATGCAATATAATTTATTTGTTCTATTGTTATTTCTGGATAGATGGGTAATGATAAAATTTCGTTTTTAAATTTATTAGCAACCGGAAAATCCAGCTCGGTATAATTTAAATAATTGTAAGCCTCTAAAAATGGCAATGGTGTTGGATAATGAATAGCAGTTTCAATCCCTTTTTCCTTTAAATAATTGGCCAATTCGTTTCTTTGCTTTGCTCTTATAACATACAAATGAAAAGTATGTTTTGAGTTAGCTCTAACTTTTGGAGTAACAATTTCATTTATATTTTTTAAAGCCTCATCATAATGTTTTGCAGCAGCAATTCTTTTATTCGTCCACTCTATTAAAAAAGGCAGTTTAGCAGATAATACTGCAGCTTGTAAGCCATCTAACCTAGAGTTGATACCTTCTATTTTATGTTGGTGTTTTATTAAAGCACCATGCCTTGCGTACATTTTACATTTTTCTGCCAAGGCCGAATCATTAGTTATAATACAACCTGCATCTCCATAAGCCCCTAAATTTTTACCAGGATAAAAACTAAACGATGCAGCAATACCTCTTAAACCAGCTCTTATATTATTATACTCACTTAAATGAGATTGGGCACAATCTTCAATTAAATACACCTGATATTTCTTACATAGTTGAGCTATAGTTTCAATATCACACATTTGCCCATGCAAATGCACCATAATTAATGCTTTGGTTTTAGAAGTTATTTTTTGTTCAATTAATTTTTCATTGATAGATAAATATTCTTCCTCAATATCAATAAATACAGGCTTTGCACCAGTTTGAGAAATTGTTTCGCTGCTACTAATCCAACTATTGGCAACAGTAATTACTTCATCACCAGCACCTATTCCAAGCATCTTCATAATTATGTATAATGAGTCTGTACCATTTGCACAACTAATGCAATGGTTTACACCATACAATGTTTCAAAATCTTTTTCAAACTTATTTACATATTTACCCCCTATAAATGCAGTTTCAGTTAATACATTTTCAATTGCGGTATCAATTTCATTTTTTATTGATTGGTATTGTTGTTTAAGATCAACAAAAGGAATATTCATAATTATTAAAATTAATTTGCTTCAATATTATTTATTAAGTTCTTTGGCAGATTGGTATATTTTAGAAATAATTTCTACCGTTTTTAAACCTTCAAATGAGTTGGTAGCAATTGATTTACCATTTTGTAACACATCAATTAAATTTTCATACACTTTATCATGATTACTCATACTACCTACATAAGTACCATAGTTATTAGCAGTATTGCCTGTAGGTAAATCTTTTATTTCAAAATTTTCAATTGCTTGGTATTCTAGTTCATTCAAATATTGGCCGCCAATTTTAACTGTTCCTTTTTCTGCAAAAATGGTTAAGGAACCTTCCATATTTTTTTGATAGCTATTTACAGTATAATTTATGGTTCCAATTGCACCATTATAAAACTCTAATGCGATTACACCTGTGTCTTCAAAATCTATAATGCCTTGATGTGAAAAATTTGAAGTGAGTGCATAAGCTCTTTTTACATCACCAATCATCCAATACAACAAATCAATAAAATGGCTAAACTGTGTATATAAAGTTCCACCATCTAAATCATGTGTTCCTTTCCAAGAGTTTTCGTAATAATCTTTATTTCTATTCCAAAAACAACTTAATTGTATATTGTAAATTTTACCTAAAATATTATTATCAATAGCTTCTTTAACAGCAACTACAGGCGGGTTAAAACGATTTTGTTTTATTGCAAATAAACGTTTGTTTGCTTTTTCTGCAGCTTTAATCATTTCTCCACAATCGTAAACAGATAGTGCCATTGGCTTTTCAACAAGTGTATGAAAATTTGCATTTAAAGCGGCAATTGCATGTGTTGCATGTAAACCATTAGGTGTACAAATTGATACAACATCTACCTCCTTTTCTTTTAAAAGCATTTCTTCAAAATTGGTATAATAGGGCACATTATATTTTTCTGCTAATGCTTTTGCTTTTTCTTCTACTGTATCGCATACTGCTTTTAATATACCAAGTTTATTAATATGCTCTGCATGCCTTTGTGCAATTCTTCCACATCCAATTAATGCAAATTTTATTTTATCCATTATGTAAAATTCAGTTGTTTAAAAATTTTATTCCATTTTTTTATCACAATTTCTTCATCGTATTTTTTAGAAGTATTTAAGCCTTCTTGAATTATCTTTTCTGCAATATTTATATTCTCTATTAGTAATGCAATTTTACTTACCATTCCTTCGTCATCATTCAAGTTCACTAATAAACCATCTTTATTATTAGTTACTATAAAAGGAATACCTCCAACATTTGTACTTACAACAGGTAAGCCTAAACTCATCATTTCAATAGTGCTTACTGGTGCATTATCAATGCTATTGGTGCAAATATAAATATCATACTCTTGGGCTATATTATTTTTTGCTGTATTATCTATATAACCTGGAAAAACTATCTTATCTATAACGTTTAATTTTTGTGCTAATTGCTTTGTCTCTTCTAAAAGCCCTGCATCTCTGCCTGCCATTATCATTTTTGCAGATGGGTATGTATTTTGTAAGATAGCCAAAACTCTTACAGCCATTAGCGGATTATACACATCTTCAAATGTTCTCATCCAAAATAATGTTGGCCTTAATAATTTTTTTTCATGAAAAGAATATTCAGACAAGTTTAAAACATTTTCTATTAAAACAGCATTAACACCATGCTTTTGTAAATGATGAATGATGTAGTTAGAAGGGCACACCACAACATGTGCTTTTTGGATTGTTCTTAAATAATTTTTTGCTTTTCGATCATTTTCCATTCTAGTTGGTATGGAACCTCCATGAATGATTAAGATTATTTTTTTACGGAAAAGTTTTAAGAAAACTGTTGCTGCCTCTGCCCAAAACAAACTAAATGTGCCACCATACAATGGCACTATTGCAACAGAATATTTGGAAGAATTAAAAATAATAGAAAATATAGTATGTACAAAACGAGGTATTTTATTTACATAAGTGGATGCTTTTATAATAGAATAATTATTCTTATGTAAAAGTTCTGCTAATTGATCTGCGGCAGTTCTATAAATTTTATGTTTATTCTTTTCAGAAAGAAATAAACCAATTAGTAATATACTTTGCTGCATTAACTTGTTTGGGTTAATTTTTGCATGATGTAAGTATGTGCATCTTCTCTAACAATTATCCATCCATTTTTTTTATAAGCTGCAATACCTCTTGCATTATTTTTTTTAACACTAAGAGCACCACCAATAGCTCCTTTTAAAGAAGCATCAATAAAAAATTGCTCCATTAGCTTTTCAAAAAAACCTTTACCTCTATAAGCAGGATGTACACCAATAACAACCAAGCCAGCAAATTTTTTTTCTTCATTTGAATAATCAACAACCTGCTTTGCCTTACTTTTTTTAAAAAGTTTTTGTTTTATATTCTTAAAAATAAATGGGTACATTGCTACAACTTCTTTATTGAAGATAAGCCAAGGTTTTTTTACAATACCTATTACAGCCTCTTTAAAAGCATGTTGCAACATACCACTGCTACTTCCATCTCCATTTTTTTTAGAAACAAAACCACCACAGTAACCTATTACTTGCCCCTCGGTATTTTGAAAATGAAATAAAAACTTATTATCATCTTTTAAAAACCAGTCTAAGGTTTTAGCAATATAAGCTAAGCCTAATTTTTCTGACAAAGAGCCTTTAAAACATTTTTGATGACATAAAGCCAATTGTGGTAAATGGCTGCTATTAGTATGATATAGCTGATTGTTTGACAATAGTATTAGGTTTTATTTTTCTGTAAAAAATAGCTTTAACAGCAGTTGGATTAGCAATTGCCATAATGATTAATAAATGCTGAATGCTTATTTTTAAACCATTGTGAATGGTGATGAAAATAAATAAAGCAATAAAATAAACAGAAAATTGTTTGGCAGGTTCTTTTCGTTTAAAAATTGTAATAAATAATGAAATAAAAAATCCCCAATAAGTAATTATTCCTAAAATGCCATGCTCTGCCATAGCTCTTGCAAATTCATTATGTGCTGTACTTTCTTGATTAAACAATCTGTACTCCACAATTGCAGTACCATAGTTACTTGTACCTACACCTACTACTGGGTTTTCTAAAAATAGTTTAAATGCAGCTTCTACTAATATATCTCTGTTAGATGTGCCTTTAGCTTCGTACCTAGCAATAATTTTACCTTCTGTTTTTTCAATGGCTAAATTATAAATAACTAAACCAATTGGTAGAAACAATAAATATTTGAAATAGTTACCTAAATTTTTTCTATTAAAAAATAAATAAAGTGTAAGAATTGCTCCTAAAAAGTATAAGCCACCACGAGAAAAAGTTAAAATCATTACACCTGTAATAATGGAAAATGCTATAATATAAACATACCTGCTTTTTATTTCATCTTTATTCATTAAAGAAAAGAAAATAAAACAAGCAGCCACACTTAAATATCCACTTAACTGTACAGGTGCTAAACCATTACTTGATTCTGAATTGGAAAAGTTTCCATAATCTATACCACCTGTAACTTGTGCAACAATTACAATACCAGATAAATACATACCAGCTAATTTTACATTGGCTAAAATTTTATTAATTAGCTTTGGTGTTAGCACATTATGAGATGCCCAAATAACTGCTAAAATCATTGAAAAACTATTGAAGAAAATAGAACGTAATAGTTTTGGCCTATCTGGGTTTAGGCCATTGAATATTTCTAAAAATGCAAAGCCTAATAAAAAATAAAATGCTTTATTGTGTGGTTTATTTCCACCACTAAACCTAATAAGCATGAAGGAAAAAATAAAAATATATAAGTATTGAATTGTTAAATATGGCACTAAACTATCTAACCTGTCTCGTACAAATATTTCGCTATAAATTACAAAAGGAAGTACAGTAAACAGTTGTTCTATTTTATTAAAAACAGCAAAATAGGCAAGCAGTAAAACAGCACCAAAATAAGCAAAACCAAATAACTGAACATTAATTAGTTTTGCCCCAATAATCACTCCTATTCCAAGTGCTAATAAAAATTTCCATATAATGGCTTTATAAATCAAAATATTTTTTTACTGTTGAAAAATAAATAGACGCCCAATTTTCTAAGGTTTGAGATTGAACAAATATCCTTCCTTCTTTAATTTTTTCGGCTATTAATTTTGCAGAAGTTGTGGAATAAACATTACTTAATACATGGAACAAATCATTTGAATTTTCCGCATTAAATAAGTAGCCTCTAGTACCATTATTGGTAAAATAGGGAGCCATAACAGATTGATGCAATATGGGAACTAAGCCATGAAAAAAACCTTCAATGGGCACTTTACCAAACCCTTCTGACAACGTTGCTTGTACCACAAAATCTTTTTCTCTATATAAATTTCTTAATGCTGTATAATTTAAAGCACCTGTTAAAATAATTTCATTGTTTAGGTTGTGTTGGTCAATAAAATTTTGATACTCATTTTTCAATACCCCTTCACCAACAATATGTAAACTAAAGGGTATGGTAGCTTGTTTTAGCAACAAACAATTGTTTAAAATATATTGTTGGTTTTTATTTGAATTAAGTGCCCCTACAGAAATTAGTTTTAAGGATGTAAGTTTATTGTTACTTAAAAAATTTATTCTATTATTTACTTGCACTGTTTCTTCATTCCATTCTTGTATAGTGTAAGATGGGCTAAAGCCGCCAAATATATTTTTAGCTAACTTTTCTTCAGATGAATAAACCCAAACCGGCCCTCTAAAAAATTTCTTTAACAACCATTTTTGAAATTGGTATGTTTTAGATTGATTAATTTCATTTTTCCATGCACCAGTATAAGTAGCAAAAACTTTTTTTCTTTTAAAATAAAAATAAAAGAAGCCTGGTATATTAAGATTATTAGGAAATCTTTGATAAACAATATCGCTTGCTTTATTTATTTTACTAAATGCTTTAAACCACTCTGGAATGGTAAGTAACAATTTTAATTTGTGTTTTATGCTATTACCACCTGGATTGGAAAGAGGAATAAAGTGGAATTTTTTATCGGTATAAACCGAATAGGATTTGCTATCATCAAATTCAATAAAAGGGCAGCAAATAGTTACTCTATCAAAGTGAACAGCTAAGGCATTAAGTTGACGAAGGAATATATGATTATCTGTTGCAACAACACCTGTTGGTGTAGTAAAATGAACACAATCCGAAACAATTCCTAAATTCATTAAAGTAGTGACTTAAATTAAACTATAATTTTTCAATCTTATCGCCTTGTTGCAACTTTTTATTAGCTAGTGCTAAAGATTTTTTGTATTGAATGTATAATAATGGAAATTTTAAAAAGGTAAGCAATACACTTAATGCAAGCATACTATTTTTACTTTTACTTTTATACGAAATATTGGAAAGCATGATACCTAAATAAATTACATTTTTTGACAAATAACTTGGGTAATATTTTTTAAATAAATAGATAACACTTGGCACTGGTTTGGGTGCAAATAATTTTTTAGGTCTAAAGGCATCCCAATGTCCAATTTCTCTCAATCCACCACTACTTACTTTTAAGTGAACTCTTTTGCCATAAGGGTTTGAGATGCTTTTATACCCATTCAAATAAGCTCTAATGCCAAACTCACTATCTCCCATTCTCTCTTTATTAAACTGCAAATCAAACAAACCAATTTTTTCAAATACTTCTCTTTTAACTAACGCATTGCCACTATCAAACTGATCGGCCCATCGAAAATGATCATAGCTTTTTGAAACTTTGCCACCAACTACTGCAATGGAAACTCCTGCAGAAATAGATGCATTAAAAAAATCTAAGGTTTTAATATGTTGTTCAATCCAATCTGGTTCTACTCTGGAATCATCATCAAAAAATAATAAATAATTTGCTTTGCTTAGTTTAACAGCATTGTTTCTGGCAGTCCACAATAATTTTTCTTTTTGTTGAACAACATTAATTTTGAGATTATATTTTTTGTAGAAAGCATCGTTAAAATTTTCTGATTGGTCTATCACAATTACTTCGAAATTCTTCCAAGTTTGCTTTTCTAAATCAAGCATTACATCTGCTAAATATTCGTATCTATTTAAAGTTGGAATAATGACAGAGACAAGAGGCTGCTGCTCTACTAAAACAGATTGGAAATTTTTGTATTCACTCCAATCAGCAACAGTATTGTATAAATTATATCTTGGAGTGTTTACATTTTTTATAAATCCTTTTATTTCTTTAATAGGATTATGCAAGGTAAAAATCCTTCTTACTAATGTAAGTGCAGCCCAATGCATACCCCAGTACTTTGTAACAAACCTATACTCATCATTGATGCTTGGTTTAGGCAACTGAATAATTTTTTGTAAATCATTGTTGCATGCTTTAATTAAATATCCACTATGCCATGCTCTATAACCAATATCTGCATTTATTGCTGCTTCAGTTTCGTAAGCAGTGTCTTCATCCAACAAAATGCCATTTGGTAAAGGCAACCATTTAGGATGATAATAACAACAAGAAAATTCCTTTACACTTGGCAGAACATTAAAGTACCATGCTGGTTGAGTATATTTTATAAAAGAGAAAATCACAGTAAATTCTTAACCGATTATTTTATTATAGGCTTCTACAAAAATATTTACTTGCCTTTCTAAAGTAAATGATTCTAAAATTTTCTTTCTGGCTAACCTACCCATTTCATTAGCTTTATCTGGTTTAGCAATCAAATATTCTATTTGATTAGCAATTGTTTCTACATCATACAAAGGTGCTATAAATCCATCTATTCCTGTTTCAATTACTTCTTCTACACCACCACAGTTGGTAGATATTACAGGCAATTCCATTGCCATTGCTTCTAATACTACATTGGGTATTCCTTCATAAACACTTGTAAGTACAAACATATTTGCAGATGCTAAATATTGGTTTACTTCATTCTTATTTTTCTTTCCTACTAATTTCACACATTTTTCTAAACCTAAAGTATGTATATGAAAAACAAGTTCTTCATGCTGTGGTCCTTCGCCAATAATATTCCATACAAAATTTATGTTTTTAGTTGCTAATTTTTTAGCAACCATTAATAACAATAAATACCCTTTTTGAAAAGTGAATCTGCCTACTGTAAGTATTTGTGTAATGTTGTTTTGTGGCTTTACAGCAGGTGGTTGAAAAAATGTAGCATCAATTGCAGGCCTGTTTACAAAAACCTTTTCAATATTATTGCAATAAGGTGTAATGGTTTGTTTCATATCCTCACTAACACAATGTATTCCATCAACCAAATTAAATAGTTGTTGTAACTTTTCTTTTCTAGTAGCGTCTGTTAAAGGCTTTACTTTTTCTGCACTACCTCTGCAACTCACTACTTTTTTAGATTTTACTAAAGGAATAATTTCTAGTAAAGAAGCTCCTAAACCTGAATATTCAAAATGAACTATATCAAACTTATTATTAAAATGTTTGGTGAGTAATGTAGATTTTATGTTGCTGAAAAATATTTTTGGAGTGGCTGAAAAAGAACTAATGGTAAGTAAAGGGTTACTTAAAAAAAACTTAATTAATTCAAAAATATTTTTAGGTAGATTTATATACTTAATTGAAATGTTGGGTAAATTTTTGAAATGGTATAATTCATATAAATCCTTATTGCCAGTGCCATTTAAACTAAATACTGTTACTGAATTTTTAGCTTTAGCCAATTCAATTACTTTGTTAATAATAAAGGTTTCGCTGTTGGATGGAAAATTATTAACAACGATGGCAATATTCATTTTATTTAATCCTTTAAAATTGATGAATTACGATGATTTTGATGCCATTTTACTAAGGAATAAACAGCCCAAATAAATCCATAATTAGAATTTTTGTTTGAGGCATCATATTCATTTTGTAAAATATTTTCTAGATTATCTATCTCAAAAACACAAGCCAATTCTGTTGGCATATTTAATATAGTTTCATATACATCTTGTTTAATTTCATTTTGAATCCATTGTCTCATTGGTATATCAAACCCTTTTTTCTTTTTATAAACCCATTCCTTATCCACTTTTGTTTCTAAAATTCTCTTCATGTTAACCTTACCCTGATTTTCATTAATACAATCTGAATAATTAAGTGTTGATGCATAATCTAATACAGCATTAGAAAGGTAAGGTACTCTTGCTTCTAAACTATAAAACATACTAGCTCTATCTACTTTTAAAAGTATCCTTTGCAAATGAATATTCATTTCTAGCCATCTAACCATTTGCATAATATCGTTCATATTTTTTGGTTGTTGCAAACGTTCTGGCAATAAAGAAAATATTTTATTGTTTACAATTTTTTCTAGATACACTTTTGGTAAAGAAGCCTCTGCCCCATGAATTTGCAAAGACTGTAAATAAAAATGTGCAATAGAATCGGCAGTAAAATATCTTTTAGAAATGTTACCCTTCCCTAAAATTTTATTTACAGCCAACGATAATTTTCCCTGATTAAAAAGTGTTGCTTTATTTGGAAAAATTACGTTACGGTTGTATCCCCAAAATAATTCATCTGGACCATCTCCACTTAAAATAACAGTTAAATGTTCTTTTGCCATTTTAGAAACCAACATAGTTGGAATAGAAGAGAAATCGGCAAATGGTTCTGAGAAAGCTTTAAAATTATCCTCCAATAATTGTAGAAAATCGTTTTCAGTAATTTTTTTGAAATGATGCTCCACACCAATTTTATTTGCAAAGGCTTTAGCATAGTAGCTTTCATCTAATTCATCTGTTTCATTTCCTATGGTGAAAGCTTTTACCTGTTGCTTTTTATTTGCCCAAAAATTAATTAAAGGGCTATCTACCCCACCAGATAAAAATGTGCCTAAAGGAACATCACTTACCATTTGAGAAATAGTTGCTTCTTCAAATAATGCCTCTACATTGCTTATAGAAATATTCTTTTTTTCATCAAATTCATAATACTTATGAATTAAAAAACTATCGTTTGTTGTTTCTAAATAATGGCCTTGCGGTAAAGAAAAAGTTTTTTTAATAACACCCTCGCCAGCAAGTATATAACCAAATGAAAGATAATTGCCTAGTGATTGATAATCTAAACTATTATTTTTTATAAAATCAATATTAATTATATGATCATACTGAGAGCTGTATATTATAAAATCATTGTTAAAGCCAATGTACAAAGGTTTTGTACCAACTCTATCCCTAGCAATAAATAATTTATTTTTTTGAACATCATAAAAAGAAAAAGCAAAAATTCCATCAAACTCTGCTAAAACTTTTTCTATACCAAAATATATTAAGGCATATAAAAGCACTTCAGTATCGCTATTAGATTTAAAATGTACACCTAATTTTTTAAGTTCTGCAACATAATTATTGCTGTTATAAATTTCTCCATTAAAAGTAATCACAAAATTACCACAAGCCGAAATCATTGGCTGATGCCCGTTTAACGATAAGTCTCTAATAGAAAGCCTAACAAAAGCAGCAGAATAATTTTCGTTATTATACCATAATCCGCTATCATCTGGCCCTCTATGTTTCATAGATTTACAACACTTGCTTAGATAAGTATTGTATTTTTCTGTTCTACACTTATAACTAAAAACTCCTACAATTCCACACATACTAGAAAGTTATTTTAATTGTAATAACACACCGCTTACTTTGTGTCTTATACCTAAATGGTATGCAATAATTTCTCTGTTACCCCAAATAGGAAATTTAGATTTCTTTTTATGATAATAACTTTTATCATGAATTACTATCACTTGTTTATCTATTACTTCTGTTGCAACATCTTTAAATAATGAAATTATTTCATTTGGTGTTGGCCTAAACATATTATCTATAGGATCTAAATGTTTTTTATACTTATAAGGCACAGTAAGTAATATATAACCACCTTTAGTAGTTACTTTTATTAAATTTTTTACAACCAAATTTATATCTTCAACATGCTCTAACATATTTGTACAAATGGTTAAACCAGCAGGTTGAATTTTTTGAGAAAAATCTATTTTTGTTACATCTGCAACAACATCTACGCCATCTTCTTGCTTTAAATCAATATTAATAATATTCCAACCATTATTTGCTAAAGGCTGCATTAAATATTGCTGAATATGAGGCTGTATAACTTCTCTAAAATATGCAGTTGATGAACCAAGATTAGCAACCAAATTATTATCTTGTAGTGGTTTAATTTTGGCTAAAGCATTGTTTATCCAAATGGCTTCTTCTCTAAACATTCATTCTAATTTTTGATGAATTAAAAATTATTTTTTTTAAATTTTTCTATTGCAGCAACATAGGTATCTCTGAATTTTTTGGTTACAATTTCCCATGTATAGTTTTGTATTACTTTATTGTAGCCATTTGCTCCCATAAATTCTCTTAAATTTTTATCGTTGGATAGCTGTAAAATTTTTTCAGTCAAATCTATTGTGTTATATGGTTGCATTAACAAACCATCTGTACCATTTGATATTACAGAGCTTACAGCACCTATTGCAGTGCCAATTACAGGTTTTTTACAAGCCCATGCTTCTAAAAAAACAATTCCAAAAGATTCATTTGTAGATGGCAATACCAATACATCAATAGCTTGAAACAAATTTGCTTTTTCATTTTCAGAAATGCTTATTAAAAACGAAATTTTGCATTGAATATTAGCGTCTAATTTTGCAACAATTTGCTTTAACTGTTTAAGATAAGCAGTCTCAAAACCTGCAATCACTAAATGCAACTGATTATTTTTTTGGAATGCTGCTTCAAAGGCATTTATTAAAACAGGAATACTTTTCGTTGCTTCTAATCTTCCAATGTAACCAATTAATACATCATTAGATGATAAGTTCAATTGCTTTCTAACCTCATGCCCTTTTGCATTTTCATATTGGGTAATATTAACTGGGCAACCTGTTATTACTATATTCTCTTGGTTTACACCTAACGCTGTTAGCCTGTTTTTTTCATACGCTGTATTGCACAAATAATATTCAGATGCTTTAATTGCTTGCAGCATTTTTGGTGTAATGCCACCATCATGTTCATCACTTTTAAAATGAATTGCTCCCTGAAAAACAAATGGCTTAGGGGTTTTAAGTGTATGCCTGTACAGTGGATATTGCATATACTTATAACCTAATGAAGAAGCTGAAATAACATCGGCATTTGTTGAATTTAATGCTTTAAATAATTGTTTGGATAGAGGGCCTGTAAGCATTTCAATAAAATAGTTTGATTGCTTATTGGTAATTTTTGCAACTAGCTTATTTAAAAAACCTATAATTTTTTTATGATTTCTTCTAAAAGGATAACGCTTTACTAGTACTCCGTTTATTGTTTCCTCTGGTATAGAAATTTCTCTGAAACTGTTGGTGTGTGGGCCATAATAAGAATTAGTAGTTAAAACTTCTACTTCATCCTTATACCAGGCTACACAATTTTCTGAAATACCTTTATAAAATATTTGTGTACCACCAACTGATGGATGATAGCCAAAAAGAACATGTGTAATTTTCATTAATGTTATTAAAGAAGTTTTAATTTATTTGAGAAATACACAATTTAAATTTCATTTTCTAAAATAGCAGCTACTCTTTGTGTAGAATTTCCATTTGCATAGGTAATTATTTCTTCTACCACTTGTTTACATTTTTGTTCATCCATATCTGAATGCTTTAATGCTTTATTGGTAAGCTCAATCAGTTCTTGTTTTGAGTTTGCCAAAGCAATACCATTAACTTTTAATACTGGTATAAAATGCTCTTGCCAATACATGCCTTTTAATAAATGTGCTTTTGCAGGTGCAATATCATCGTAAGCTGGGCCAATTTGTGGCTTGTTAAATGCACTTCCATCAACAGTCATTGTACTACATAAATTAATATGTACATCTGTATAATACAGTGTTGAGCAAAGCTTTTTAATATCAAACTCTGTAATATTTGTACTTACTAAATTTTTTTCTCCTGTCCAAGATGAATCAAAAACAATATTATTTGAAGAGCCAACACTATCTTTCCATCTTTGAAGAATATCTACTGGATGGCATCTAAATAAAACAATTGGGCTCCCTTCTATCTCATTATTATTTATTGCATCATTTATATGTTGTAAATACTGTGGCTCGTTAGGAAATAATGACTTAGGCCCACCAGCATATAAAATTATTTTTTTAGTAGCATCTTTTATTCCTACAGTTTTCATCCACTCTTCTTTAGTGAGTAAAAAATTAGGATTATAATAAAAATCAAATTGTGGAGCACCGGTAATGAAAATTTTATCTTTATTTATTCCTTTATAAATTCTCACCAATTCATTAAAATTATATTTGTTCCAAACCATATAAACATTATAGTTTACAGGTATCCAACCACGTTTGGTTATATTATCAAAAGAAAGAATAGAGGTAATCATTTTCATTCCTAAATCATTGCAAACTCTTAATAAAATATCTTCTTGTGTATGAAATGGGGTTACAGTAAAAACAGCATTAATATTTAAAGGTTTTACCCATTTTAAAATTTGATGGTAATTTGTATCGGATATTAAAAGTTTTTTTTCTTTTTCAAACATTTTAGTTTGCACACCCGGCAAATACATTTTAGCAATATTGTATAGTTTTCTACTTTGTGCAATAAAATTTTGTTTAAAACTATTGTATTGCTTTAAAAATTTATCTTGATTTTTTTTGGTAGGACTTTTTAATCTAAAATGAACAAACCAATAATCTATTTTTTTTCTAATGTCCTTGTAAGCTGTGCCTCTTATTAATTCAGGTAAAATATAAACTTCGTATCCTTTATTTCTTAACTCCTTAATTAAATCTTCCTCATTCCAGGTTAAAACAATTACAGGTTCTGCAAACGCCTTTATTTTTTCTAACAATCCTGTTCTTACAATATATCTTATTGAAAAACTAAATGAAATTGTAATGAGTAACCTTTTTTTTTGCATACTTATTGAATAACCCAGTTATGATTAATAATCATTCCATTCATCATATCATCATTTATTTTTCCTGTTCCAAAAAAGTCTCCTTTTTCTACTTCAAAAGAAAAAATATTTTCAAGAGAAAAAGTAACTTCTTGATCGTACTTTAAAACAATATCTAACGTATATAAACCACTTAATAAGGGTAGTTTAGGAATATTGCAAATAATGCTTCCTTGACTATTTAATTGCATTGTACCATTGTACGAATTTCTGGATAAGCATGTAAACAATACCTGCTCTAAATTATTTTTTACCAGAATAATTACAACAGGATTTATTGCCACTTCTTTGGTTTCGTAACTTATTTTTAGTTGAAAATCTCTACCACTTTCTGCTATTTGAATGTTGTTATTATTTTCATCTAACATTTCAATATCAGTAACAACAAAATTTTTATTTCCTTTGGCTTGCGAAAAATCTAAATTGCTTTGAGATGTAATACTGGCAGCATTTTGTAAATAATAATTTACTACATCATTAGCACTTCCTTCAAAAACAATACTTCCATGCTGTAATAAAATAGCTCTGTTGCATAAATTTTTCACAGCAGCCATATCATGACTAACAAACAATACAGTTCTTCCTTCTTTACCTGCCACATCTTGCATTTTTCCTAAGCATTTTTTTTGAAACTCTGCATCACCAACTGCTAACACTTCATCAATAATTAAAATTTCAGGATCTAAATGTGCAGCAACAGCAAAAGCTAAACGAACTTTCATACCACTACTGTAACGCTTTACAGGTGTTTCAATAAATTTTTCTATCCCTGAAAACTCTACAATGCTTTCGTATCTTTCTTCAATTTCTTTTTTGGTTAAGCCTAAAATAGTTCCATTCAAAAAAATATTTTCTCTGCCTGTTAATTCAGGATTAAAACCAGTACCTACTTCTAATAAACTTGCAACTCTTCCTACTAATTCAATTCTTCCTTCTGTGGGTTCAGTAATTCTTGAAAGCATTTTTAGCAAAGTGCTTTTGCCTGCCCCGTTTTTGCCAATGATTCCTAAAACCTCTCCTTTTTTTACTTCAAAAGATATATTTCTATTTGCCCAAAAAACATCTTTACCTGTTGCTTCGGAAGAAATATTTTTTAGTGATTTAATTTTTCTAAAATTTTTTACAGGCGAAAGAATTGCTTTTAAAATTACAGCAGATAAGTTTTCTTCTTTTTCTTCTACAACGCCTATTCTGTAAGCTTTTCCTAAATCAGTTACTTTAACTGCTATGTTATTATCATTATGCAACATCGGCAAAATGTTTTTCCATTTTTTTAAAATAAAATGCACCGCTTATAAAAATAAATAATGCAGATGCTCCACTAATTAATACAAGTGTCCAAGGGAAATCAGCATTTTGTACAAAGCTGCTTCTAAAGCCTTCTATGCCTCCTACCATTGGATAAAGAGCATATAACTCATACACTGTGTTGCCTAATTTTTCTTTTACTTTTAATGCAGGAAATGCAACAGGTGCAGCATATAAAAGTAAAGGCAATAAAAAATTTACAGCAAACCTAAAATCTCTATATTGTAATACCAATGAGGATAGCCAAATACCAAGCCCTGCAGAAGAAAGTATAATTATTAATAAAGGAAGTAAAAATAAATACCAATTACTGCCAGGTGTATATTGATAATAACCCATTACCAAAACAAGAATAATGAGTGAAATAAAAAAATCTACCAGCTTAGAAAAAATAGGCACCATAGGAATAATTAATCTGGGAAAATACACTTTGGTAAAAACACCTGCTGTATTAACTAAACTATTAGATGAAGCAGAAAATGTAGATGAAAAATAATTCCATGGAATAATTGCCAAACAAGAAAAAACAGGATAAGGAAGCCCAGCAATACCTGTTTTTATACCTGCAATAGTTCCAAATACTACACTAAAAACTACTACCTGAAAAAATGGATTTAAGATTGCCCAAAGAAAACCCAATACTGTTTGTTTGTACATTACTGTAACATCTCTTAACACCATATAATAAAACAAATCTTTGTATCTTATCAACTCTTTAAAGTTGAAAAAGAAAGTTTTATTTTTTGCATCAACAACTGTTACAATTCTTGAATCTGACATGCTGAATATTTATCTAAAAATCTGAAAATATTTTTTGTTTAGGTGTATTCCAAAGTTCTTGACTTGAAATAATCTGGAAAAATTTTTCATCACTTTTTCCATCACCAAATAAATGACGAGGTGTTACTTTTTTTACTTTTGCTTCCTGTATAGCATTAATGATTGATGTGCTGTTGTAAGTTGTATTAATAATATCAGGATTAGAGGTTCTTCCATTTTGTCTTGTACCAACATTTACAGTTGGAATGCCATAGTAAGGAGCTTCTCTTATTCCTGCACTTGAATTACCAATAATAAATTGGGCGTTTTTTAGCAGCACTAAAAAGGCTTCGAACCTTACAGAAGGAAAAATTCTGAATTTATTATTTTGCTCTACTCTTTTTATTTTGTTTAAAATAAACTCACTGCCTTTATCATTGTTGGGGTAAATAATTATGTAATTCAAATTACTTTCTTCCAATGCTTTAATGTATTCATTAGCATATTCATCCATAGTATCATACTCTGTTGTTACAGGATGAAACATAGATACAGCATATTTTTCAAAATTAATTTCATAATTATTTTTTACCTCATCTATAGTTGGTAAATCTTCAGAAAGCATTGCGTCCATATCTGGCGAACCAATGATGTAAATGCTTTCAGCGTTTTCGCCCATTTGAATTAATCTTTTTTTTGCTTCATCGTTTGCAACCAAATGTATATGGCTTAGTTTAGAAACAGCATGACGAATTAATTCATCTACTGTACCACTTACTTCTCCTCCCTCAATGTGTGCTACTAAAATATTATTTAAAGCACCAACAGTTGCACCAGCTAATGCTTCAATTCTATCGCCATGAATAATGATTAAATCGGGTTGAACAAGATGAATATAATTGGCAAAACCTTCAATGGTTCTGCTTAAAGTAATATCCATCATTGAAGATGCATCGTGGTTGATAAATTTGAAAATATTTTTGTACCCACATTTTTCAATTTCTTTTACCGTGTAGCCATATTTTTTATCCATGTGCATACCTGTTGCAAACAAATGCACTTCAAAATTTTTGTTTGAAATTTCTATCAACGATTTTAGTTTGCCAAAATCTGCTCTTGTGCCTGTAAGAAAAACTATTTTTTTATTCATGTTTTATTTGATGTAGAGCTACTCTAATATCATTAATTAGTTTTGATGTTCTTTCATCTCGAAATTTATATAAAATATGGTTTGGGGTATCATAAAGGCTATCAAAACCATACAAATAAGTTTCTGGATTATTTATAAACTTTAGTGGTTGTATTTTTTCTGCTATTTGTTTTGCAACATTATCATTATAAAAATACCTTGAATACACAGGATAAGCATGCAGGTAAATTATATTTTTGGAATTGCAGAATTGTTCAAAATTTTTAATTAAGTTAATAAAATTTTTATCTGGATAAATTTCATTTTTATTTTCATAAACACTTAAATCGTATTGTTTATTATGCTTAAAAGTATCTGCATAAGAACCTTCATTTTTATGACCAATATAATCGCCCCATTTATTGTATTGAAAACGTCCAAAAGTTATTTTATTTTTTTCGTAAGTGAAAAATGCTTTCACATTCTCGTTTATAATATCACCTAAATAAATGGGTAATTGAAGCCATTGCATAGCATTAAAAAACTTTATGTTTCGGTAGTCTATAATTGCAAGGCTATAAATTCCTGCATCGCCATTGGTAATTTTTCCATCGTAAGGATAATACTCTGGAATGCCAATAATAATATCACCAGCTTTTATAGCATGTTTTACTTGTTGATAGTAGAAACTCATTCCCATACCAGCATTAATAGCCATATCTACAACAGGCATATTGAATGAGTCTTCAATCATTTGAGAGTTGATGCCATAACAAACATTAGAACCACCAATAAGTACTATTTTATTTTTAGTTATAGAATCTAATCTGTTATTTTTATCTATTACAACCCCTCTACCTTTTCTACTAAGTTTGCTTAACGCAAGTTGCCCTGTACCTAATGCAACTAAAGTAGAAATGCCTAAAAATAGCCCAATGAAGATTATTATTTTTTTTATAAAAATTTGCATAGTCTAAAATCTGAAATAAATAAATTCTTGTTCTCCCGAAAAATTAGCATAAATACAAACAGCTACAAATAGATAAATGACATACCTAAACCATTTTGGAAATTTTGCAGCAAAATCAGATAAAGCACATTCATTGTTACGACCTACCCAATCTACTAAAAGCATTATTGAAATAAATGGCAAACATCTTATTAATCCAAAATTATGAAAGCCTTTAAAGTTTGTCATGCCTTTTAAAAATGCAAAAGCATGTTCTATTGAATCTGCTCTAAAGAAAACCCACGCAATTAAAGCTAAAATAAAAGTACCTATCATAAATGATAGCTCTTTGAAAGATGGTAAAGTTCTATTAAAAGCAACTGTATCGGCAAATGATTTATGTTTATTAATAATTACCAAAGGAACATAATAAATTGCATGTAAAGCCCCCCAAACAATAAATGTCCAATTAGCACCATGCCAAAATCCACTAACTAAAAAAACCACAGTTGTATTTCGTATTGTAATAGCTTTAGAAGATCTTGAGCCACCTAAAGGAATATAAACATAATCTCTAAACCATGATGAAAGTGAAATATGCCATCTTCTCCAAAACTCTGCTATGCTTCTTGAAAAATAGGGGTACATGAAATTTATTTTCAACTCAAAACCTAAAATTTTACCTAAGCCTCTTGCTATATCTGTATAACCACTAAAATCGCCATAAATTTGAAATGAAAAAAATACAGCTCCCATTATTAAATTAAATCCATCATGTTGGGTATAATTATTAAACGCATTATTAGCAAAAATGGCACAGGTATCTGCAACTACAACTTTTTTAAATAAACCCCATAAAATCAACTGCATTCCTTTTACACTTTGTGTGTAATTAAACACACGCTTCTTATAATATTGAGGCAACATATTTGCTGCTCGTTCTATTGGACCTGCTACTAATTGAGGAAAGAAACTTATGAATGCAGCATAAGCAAAAATATCTTTTGTGCCTTTTAATTTTTTATTATAAACTTCAATGGTATAGCTTAAAGATTGAAAAGTATAAAAAGATATGCCTACAGGTAAAATTAAATTTAGCGTTACAAAATCTACTTGCCAACCAAATGAATGAGCTAAACTTTCAAATGAATTTGAAAAGAAATTAAAGTATTTAAAGAACATAAGTAAGCCTATATTAAAGGCAATACTTAATACAATTAATAATTTTCGTTTGCTTTTATTTTCTATTATTTCAAGAAAATAACCTACGCAAAAATCTACTATTAAACTTAGCCAAAGTAATAACAAGAAACGCCAATCCCACCAACCATAAAATACAAAACTTGCTATTGCAATAAAGGCATTTTGTAGTTTAATAGATTTATTAAATACAAACCAATACAGAAAGAAAAAAACTATCCAGAATAATACAAAAACCCAAGAATTAAAAAGCATACATTATTTTTCTATGAATGAATATTGTAACTGCATATCATTATCAATATTTACTAACGCTTTTTTGCCTAAAATATTATTATATTCTTCAGCTAAAATGCCCCCTTTACCAGGGCGTTTTACCCAAATATTTTCTTTGGTAAAAACCTCTCCTGCTTTTATAGGTTTAATGGTGCAAATTGTTGCAAAAGCAAAATCAATAGTAACTTGTTCTTCAGCAGCAGGACCTTTTTCTCCTCCACGTTGTAAAGCAATTATTTTACTGCCTTCTATTAGTTCTTTAGCTGCATTAATGTCCATGCTGCAAATAATATCTGGACCAGGTCTATCCATTGTATCTGTAAAATGCCTTTCTAAAATACTTGCACCCAATGCAACTGCTCCCAAACAAGCATGATTGGTTAATGTATGATCGCTTAAACCTACTACTGCATCAGGAAAATTTTTCTGAATTTCAGTCATAGCTCCTAAACGTACTAAATGGTTGGGTGTAGGATATAAATTGGTTGTATGCAATAAAGCATAAGGCACATGGTGTTTTTTAAAAATGGCTACAGCTTTTGCAATACTTTCAATAGTATTCATTCCTGTACTTAAAATAATGGGTTTACCAAATGATGCAATATGTTCTAACAAAGGATAATTATTACACTCGCCACTACCAATTTTATAAGCAGGAATATTCCATTTGTGTAATCTATCTGCAGCAGCACGACTAAAAGGTGTAGAAATAAAAATCATGCCTTTGCTTTCTACATAATTTTTCATTTCTAATTCATCTTCTTCGTTGAGGCTGCAACGTTTCATTATTTCATAAATGCTTACAGTAGCATTGCCAGGAATGGTGTTTTTTGCAGCACTGCTCATTTCATCTTCTACAATATGTGTTTGATGTTTTACAATTTCAATTCCTGCTGCTTTAGCTGCATCAACCATTTCTTTAGCTGTTTGTAAAGAGCCTTCGTGGTTAATGCCAATTTCTGCAATCACCAATGGTTCATAATCATAACCAATTTTTCTGCCTGCTATTTCAAAAAAGGGATTATTCATTTATATACTTTTCTAATTTTTTAATTTAATGTTGTAATTGTCAAAAATAGACTTGTACTTTTTTATTATTTTTTTAAACCCTATCATTTATTTGATATTTAATAATGAATAGTTGTAGGTAATCTATTTTTAGATTTTTAGAAAATCAACTTCTGTATTATTTGTTTATTTTTATTTTTGCCCAATTAACTCTTACATATTTAGGATAATTTGACTCAATAAAATTTTCTTTTCAAAAACTTCACTAAACAAAAACGAACTAACCATTTTCATAATTCAAATTTTTATAGCAGCCAACTAATTTGCTCTTTAACTATTTTAGCTGGTACACCTGCAATTAAAACATTGTCTGGTATGTTGCCACTTACAATAGAGCCTGCAGCGATTACAACATTATTACCAATTTCTGCACCTTTTAATATGATTACATTTGAGCCAATCCAAACATTGTTTCCTATTTTTATTTTTTTAGTTGACTCCTTTGGTTGTCCATTTACAACCAAAGTATGAATATCAGTATCCATAATTTGAACATTCCATGAAATGGCACAATTGCTGCCAATAGAAATTTCTTTTGCAACTATAATAACTGAATTGGGGTTAATGTATGTGTTTTCACCAATCGTAAGTAATCCATTTACATATACTCTACAACCAGAAGAAAACTTAACGTGATTTTCTAATTGTAAACATCCGCTTTTTCCTATATTTAATACGCCATAATCATTTGTAGAGGCGGTTAATTTATTTGTCAAAACACCAAAATAAAAATCACCATTAACTTTCAATTTACCCCTATTAGTAAACTTAACTTTAGAGCAAATGAAAGTGTTTCTTGGTCTGAACAAGTAGGCATAAATAAGTTGAAAAAAATCATAACACTTAGTATTCGACTTTTTTAGCCACCTCAACTGTCTTTTAATTTTTACCATGCTGTCCATCCACCATCAATAATTAAATTATGTCCTACTACATGGCTGCTTGCATCACTTGCTAAATACACAATGCCGCCACGCAATTCTTCTTTCTCACTCATTCTACCAATAGGATTTAATTGTTTAAAGCGTTCTAAAAACAATCCTTGATGATTATTAAAAATGCCACCTGGAGTAAGTGCATTTACACGAACGCCTTTACTTGCCCACAAGGTTGCTACATATTTTGTAAGTGCTACTACACCATGCTTACTTACACTATATGCCACAGGTTGAGAAATACCTGTACCAGGATAAATGTTATGATTGGGACTTACCACACCATACAATGATGCAATATTTATGATGCTGCCTTTGCCTTGTGCCAACATTTGTTTGCCAACAGTTTGACAACCTAAAAATGTTCCTGTAAGATTTACATTCATAATAGCATTCCAATCTTCTAAAGGAAAATTTTCGAAGCTTGCATCAA
The DNA here is from genome assembly GCA_019695015.1 of Chitinophagaceae bacterium. Lineage (GTDB taxonomy): Bacteria > Bacteroidota > Bacteroidia > Chitinophagales > Chitinophagaceae > UBA1930. The sequence goes on along the minus strand of JAIBAV010000006.1, from coordinate 9,045 downwards.
AATTGGCACTCTTGCTTTGGTTGGTAAAACCTGCATTATTTATTAAAATATCTACACTTCCAAATTCTTTCAAAACCTCTGCTAATAAGGCTTCCCAGCTTTCTTTTTTTGTAACATCGCAAAATTTTGCAACAGCATTAATACTTTGTTTTTGTAAAATATCTACTGCAGATTTACATTTCTCCAAATTAAAATCGGCTAAAACAACTTTAGCACCATAGTTGCTTAAAGCAATAGCATGTTCACTTGCTAAAAGCCCTGCACCACCTGTAATAATGGCTACTCTACCTGATAAATCAAATAAATTAATACTCATTTTTTATTCATTAAAAATTCAACAATTTTAAAATCAATTTCTGTATCAATATCTACAGCCCTTTCTCTTGGTATTGGATAAATTTTGCATTTTGCTTTACTCCAATGTTCGTAATTATATAAGGCAGATTTTTTTACTACATAAGCAGCCGGTGTAAGGCTATATACTTCTGGAGCATCTTGCCTACGAACAATGGGTTTATCTCCTTTTTTTACAATTTCAGCAAATCCATTGGGTAAAATTTCCATCATATTAAAATATGGATTTCGCTCAGGCTCATAACCTGTAATTACTACATCAACTGTAGAATCGTCTAATGCTTTTTGAATTGCTCCATTTATATCAGTACTATTTTTTAAAGGAACTGTTACATCCATATCTACCAAATAATCTACCTCTACATTAAACATTTTTTCATAAGCTTCTAATGCATGAATAAAAACAGGCCACTTACTTGCTGCATCTGTTGCTAAATCATTAGGTCTCATAAACGGAACCTTTGCTCCATAAAGCTTTGCTGCATTTGCAATGTCAATAGAATCTGTAGAAATAATTACATCATTAATTAACGAAGTTTGTAAAGCTGTTTCAATAGTATAAGCTATTAATGGTTTGCCATTTAATAGTTTTATATTTTTACCTGGAACGCCTTTACTGCCACCTCTACAACAAATTGTACCTAATATAAACATTAAAAAAATTATGAAGGATGAAATTCATCCAGTTTTACAAAAACGTTATTTTGAGAAGAATATTTTGCAGCTAAAACCATTTTTAAACTTTCTAAACCTTGAGTGAAATTTGTAGTATATGAATTACGTTGCTGTAAAAGAAAATCTTTCATAATATTTACAAATCTATCATTACGTTCAAAGCCTTGATAGCAATACTCATTTTCTATTTTATCTGCTGTTATCCAGTTTACTTTACTACTAGTTAAATCCCATTGTATTGTACCCTTGCTACCAGTAATTAAACAATTACGTACTAATTTTTGTTGTAAATAATCTAAATGAATAGTGCCAATAACCCCAGATTTAAATTGTAATAACACTTCTGCAATATCTTCTGTTTCTATATTCAAAGAATTAGAGTTTTTATTAAAGCATGCAATTTTATCTACCTCTCCAAAAAGCCAGTATAAATAATCAAATTCATGCACTAAATCTAACATTACACCTCCTCCAGTATCAATTTTAGCACTCATGCCTTTGGTGTAATCTTCTTGTGGTCGCCAATCTGGTAAATATTGCCCTACTTGTGCATTTGCAGAAACAATTTTACCAATTTTATTTTCATCTAAAAGTTGTTTTACTTTTTGTAACCCAATATCGTAATGCATATCAAAGCCTACATAAATATTGGCATTGGAATAAACTTCTAAAATTTGTTCTATTCCTAAAAAATTATTACTAACTGGTTTTTCTAAATAAATATGCTCAATACCAGCTTGTAAACATTCTAAAAGTGCAGCTCTATGTTGTGCAGTTGGCACACAAATAACTGCAGTTGTAAATTGAATATTTTGGGTAGCGTCTGCAATTGTTTTAAAAACAGGTAACGCTGTAAAAGGCTCTGGTAAACTATTTTTACTACTTACAACGGTTACATTTTTATAACCAATAGATAAGATATTTTTTAAATGCCTTTTACCTATTGAGCCCAATCCTATTAATAAAATATTCATTATAATATATTATAGCGGTGTAAGATAACCTGACGGAAACTCCACAACCATTAATTGCCCTAAACTTTGTAATTGAACATATACTTTTTTCTTGCTACCTCTTACTACTTTTCCTACATTATTCATAAACACTCCAAAGCTTACTTTTACTAATGTATCTGGCTTAAAGCCTTCATCTGAAATAATTGATATTTTAGCATCCGTTTCTGCTAAGAAGCGTTTTATTAAATTAATTTCTTCATCTTTTATTACTGCAGGTTCTTTTAAATATTTTACAAAATTTAAAACACCTTCTGTTCTTAAAATTTCAACTCTTTCTTCTTCGTTGGTATATACAAAAACATAGGATTTGAATAAAGGATCTTCAATCACTTTCTTTCTATCTGTCCATTGTCGTTCAATTTTTTGAATTGGACACCAGCTTACAATATTTTTTCTTGTGAGTTGTGTATCTACTTTTTTTTCCCATCTTGGTTTAGTATAAATAACATACCATTTTTTTTCTTTGCTAAGCATACTGATAACTTTTTACAGCTCCGCCACCTCACTCACAGTTAAAAATTAAGAGAGTGAACAATGTTTAAATTGCGAAAAGCATTAATCTTTTTTAAATCCGCTAAATAATCTTTTAAAGAAGCCTTTCTTTTTATCTTGAACATAATAGCCATAACCATAACCATAACCATAGCCATAGCCATAGCCATAACCATAACCATAGCCATAGCCATAGCCATAGCCATAACCACTTCCTTCATTTTTAATACCATTCACAATAATACCCATGTTTTTAAATTTCTTATCTCGGTATAATTTATCAACAAAAGGAATTTCGGCTTTAAAAGAATATTTATGACGTAAAATAAATAAGCTTAAATCAACAAATTTTTCTAGTAATAATGCATCCGTAACCAAGCCTACTGGTGCAGTATCTATAATAATGTAATCAAATCTTGTAGCTAATTGTTCAAATAATTTTACTGTTCTTTGACTTAATAATAACTCTGCAGGGTTGGGTGGAATAGGGCCTGAACTTATAACAAATAAGTTTTCTCTATTGGGAACTTCCTGAATAATTTCATCAATATTCATATCCTTAATAATGAAATTAGAAAGGCCTATATCGTTAGAGAGTTCTAAATATTTACTTAATTTTGGTTTTCTTAAATCAAATTCTAATATAACTGTTTTGGCACCTGTTATAGCTAAACTACTTGCCAAGTTTAACGATACAAAACTTTTACCTTCGCCACTCATAAATGAAGTTACCAATAAACTTTGTAAAGGCTTATCGGGTACCATATACTGCAAATTAGTTCTTATAAGTCTAAACTGTTCGGCTATTGGGCTTCTGCTTTTGTTTTCAATTACTACATTCTTCTTATCTTTTTCATAAGAAAGTTCTCCTAAAATTGGTATTGCTGTGGCTTGTTCAATTTCTTTTCTGTCTTGTATTTTAGTGTTAAAGAAATCTTTGATAACTATTATTAATATAGGAATTAATATGCCAAATAAAATAGCTACACTTCTTGCAGTTGCTATATTGGGGCTTTTAGGGCCATAGTTTTGTGCATAGTCAACAATACGTGTATTATTAATGTTTGAAGCTAGTGAGAGTTCGGTTTCTTCTTTTCTTTTTAAGAGGTCTTTATAAATTTCTTGTTTTACTACTCTATCCCTCTCTAATCGCATTTCAATTCTTTGTTTTTCTGGAATGCTTTGCAATTTAGATTCTAATAGGCTGTAATTGCTTTCGTAATTCTGTAACTGTGTTTGGTTAGCAACTCTAATATTTCTGATTGCTCTTAGAATATTTTGCCTAATTCCCTTAATACTTTCAATCATATTTTGTAAATGAGAATCGGTAGGCTTACTGATTAATTCTAATTTTTGCTTTGCCAATACGGTTGTATTGTGTGTTTCAATTAACCCTAATAAAATAACATCTGTTTGTCCAAATGTGGGTGGAATAATATCATTGGTATTTCTAAAATTTGTAATGTAAGATTCTAAATGATCTAACATTGCACTTTGTGTAACTAATATTTTCTTGTTCTTATCAAGCCCTGTATATTCTGCAAAAAATGCACTTCCAGCTTCGCTAAAAGAGGGTACTTTGTTGTCTTTTCTAAATTGTTCAATTTTAATTTCAATACTATCTAAATCTTTTGCAATGTTTCCTAATTTATCATTTAAGAATTGAATGGTTTTTTTAGCAACAATATTTTTATCATCTAATCCTGCATTATCATATACTTCCATCAATTTATTAATAATGTCAATACCTCTATCTGGCAACTCTTCATTGGTAGCAATTTCAAGAATACCACCATTTTCAGTAAGTTGAACAACAGTAATTTTAGATCTTAAAGCCCTTACTTCAGATTCTAAATCGTTGATGGTAAGTTGGTATCCATTGGGGTTTATCTTTACTAAAGGGTTTCTTTCTAAAATTATTTTTCCGTAAGTAATATCAACAGTATCGCCAAAAGTGTATTTCTTTTGCCCTTCTGCTCCTGAAATAATAAAATTTTCTCTTGTTAGATTAATGTGGTAAGCAGAAGCCTTTGTGTTTGGGTACTCTTCTACAACATTTATTTTAAAGGGCATTGTTTTGCCATACAATTCTGAAGAAATAACCCTACCTTCTTGTCTAAGCTTGAGCCTTAGTTTTAAAGAATCTATAACTCTTTCCGTTAATGTATAAGAGTTTAAAATTTGCATTTGGTTAGGTACATCAATATTTCCTGGAATAATGCCTAAATCTTTTAGAGATCTATAACTTGACTGGTCTTCATCTTTTATTAATAAATTACCACTCACTCTAAATAGTTTTGGAGTGTATCTTAAATATAAGTTAGCAGCAAAAATGCTTATTGCTAGAGAAATAATTACCCAAGGCAAAATGCCAATAAGCTTATAAATAAGCTTTTTAGCATCTAATTGGTTGTTGCTTGCTTGTTGCTGCACAACCTCTTGTTCATAACCTTTTGTTGGGTAACTCATTAATTATTTTACTTTCTTAATATTAAATACACTACAGTTATTAAACCCGATAAAATACCTATTATACTGGCAGTTTTCGCAAAAACTTCAGTTTGTTTTTTAGAGGTATAATCACTCTCTATCAATATCACATCATTTCTTTTGATATAGTAAAAAGGAGATGTAAATAATGATTTTTGATTTAAATTTATGCTACCTATTTCTCTATGACCACTACTGTCTCTTATTACTCTTATAGAATTTCTTTTAGCATACATAGTTAAATCTCCTGCATAGCCAACTGCTTCTAGTATAGTTAACTTTTCGTTAGGTATAGTGTAAGTAGATGGTGTACGGACTTCTCCTAAAACAGTAAAACGCATATTTACAAAGCGTACAACAACAGTTGGTTCCACCAATTCTTTTTCTAAGGCAGATTGTAAATTTTCTTTTAATTGATCTTTTGTTAAACCTGCTGCTTTTATTTTGCCTAATTTATAAATTTCTATAAATCCATTTTTATCTACTAAATAATTAGGAACTGCCGCAGAGCTAGCACCAGTGTTTAAATAATATCCTCCTCCTTTAGAGTTAAAGTCGTTGGATGTTTCGGGGTTTTTACCTGAAATTTTTATTTCTAAAATATCATCTGGTTGTATTGTATTTACAGGTGTTTCAATGAATGGCAAAGCCACTCTTGCTGTATCAGGTATATCATTAAGTATTACCAGTTTTTTAGAATTGGTGCAAGATGTGGTAAACATACTTACAGCAATTACTAATGCAATTATGCGTGTTATTTTCACATAACTACTTGTAATGGATTTTGGCATATAAATCAATGGGTTAAAGTAACATTTCAAAGTTAACTTTTAGCAACTCAGATGAAGTAGAGTAAAAATCCACACAATGTGGATATAAATAAAAAGCAACCCTGAAAGAGTTGCTTAAAAGAAGATTTAAAAAAATAAATTAGTAGTTATATACAATTTTTTTGTTTGCCATATTTACAATCATATCTGCTGTTGTTGAAATATACATATCATTTTTTATATTTTTTAACCAAGCCTGATAACGATCTCCTTTTGCCTTATCAACATTAGAAAAATATTTTGATTTATCTGCACTAGTTACAGTTACATCCATTTCTTTAGATAATTTAGATAATGTTGTTGTTTGTGCTACTGTGCTTTTAATTTGCTTTTGAAATATTTTATAATTATCAAAGTTTAATGAAATAGGTTTTTTAGTATTATTGGCAAGCCAAAGTGCATTATTATGAATAATATTTAAGTTATTGTTTTCACTAATCATTTTATTTTCTGAACTAATAATAAAATTCAATTCATTGGAATTACTATCTACTGCATAATCTGCTTTTGGAATTTCATCCCATGGCAATGAGTTACTATTGTCTTTTTCTCTAAATTCTAAATACTCGTAAGTATCTGGCATCACAATATCTGGTACAACACCTTTTAATTGTGTGGAGCCGCCATTAATTCTATAAAACTTTTGGAAGGTTAATTTTATGGCTCCAAATTCGGTTCTGCCTGTTTGGTAATCAAGTACCTTACCTAAAGGTATATTTCTTTGCACTGTTCCTTTACCGTAAGTTGATGTATTAGTGCCAATTATTATTCCTCTTTTGTAATCTTGAATAGCAGCAGCAAAAATTTCTGAAGCCGAAGCACTGAAACCATTCACCATAACTGCTAAAGGTCCATCGTATAATACTAATGGGTTGTCATCTTTTAAAACAGAAATTTTACCTGCTTTATCTTTAACTTGTACAACAGGCCCGGTTTTAATAAATAAACCAACCATTTGTACCACTTCGTATAAGGAGCCTCCTCCATTACTTCTAAGGTCAAATACAATTCCTTCCACATTTTCTACCTTTAGTTTCATAATTTCTTTTGCTACATCTTCAGAGCATCTTGCTCCATCTGGCCTTTCAAAGTCGGCATAAAAATCTGGCAAATAAATATACCCAACTTTTTTGCCATTATCATTTATAACAGCACTACGAGCATATGATTCATCTTGAATAATTTCATCTCTAATTAAAGAAACTACTTTAATTGTACCATTTTGTTTTTTTATGGTTAATCTTACTTCTGTTCCTTTATTTCCTCTTATCAATTTTACTGCATCTGTTACATCATAACCAGTAATATCTATTGGCTCTCCATTACCTTGGGCTACTTTTACAATTACATCATTTTGCTCAATTTCTCCACTACGCCATGCAGGATAGCCAGCCATTACACTTGCAATTTTTATAACGCCTTCTTGCTCTTGTAGCTGTGCTCCAATACCATAAAATCTTCCACTCATATTTTCATCAAATGCACGTTTTTCAATTGGTGGAAAGTAATCTGTATGTGGGTCTATATAATTGGTAATAACATTAACATAAGTATTAAATAATTTATCTTGAGTAAAAGAAATTTTAATTTTTTCGAAGGTTCTATTCATAATGCTTAAAACCATTTTTCTTGCTTGTTCTTCTAATTGCTCATTATTTTTATAAGCAGTATCAGTTTGTTTTAGTTTATCTCTGTTGGTCAATAAATCTACATACCTTTCAAGGGTTAAATATTTTAATTTCTTTCTCCACCTGTCATTTCTCTCCTCTTCGTTTTTAGCATAGTTTAATGTTTTATAATCAGTAATATAAACATCACTTGAATCAAAATTAAAGGCAGATGATAAAATATTTTGATACACTTTTTCAAGTTCTAAAATTCTTCTTTCATAAACTGTAGTTATAGCTGGCACAACCTTAATATCGCCACCATGCATTTCATCGTCAATATAATTTTCATACTTTTTAAAAACTTCTATATCTGATAGAATAAAAATATTTTTTTCATTATCCAGCCCTTCCAAAAACTCTTTTAATACTTGTTTAGAAAAGTTATCATCAATTTTTTTGGGGTGATAGTGTTGTTTCTCTATCATTAAGCCTATGGAGGAAAGTAATTGTTTTTTTTGCTCTAATGAATCCTTTTCGCCACCTTCTGATATATTATTTGCAAAAGCAAAACATAAAATACCAAACACTAATGTTATTAACACTATAATACCTTTTCTACTCTTCATAAATTGAATAAATTTTTGCATAATTATTTTTCAAATGTACTACTTTTTAAAAGTATCCTATTCCCATTTATACTATTAACATAGGTTTTAATAAATATTGATAAAAAATCATTTTTACAGAATCATTTTTTCTGCTATTTTTGCAATCCTTTATAAATGGAGGGTATAGCTCAGTTGGTTAGAGTGACAGTTTGTGGCACTGTAGGTCGTGGGTTCGAGACCCATTACCCTCCCTTGAATTTTAAGCCTTGTAAACAAAAATATTACAAGGCTTCTTTTTTAAATATTTCATTATGAATTACTATTGGCTTGTATTAATACCAATTATTTCTGCATTAATTGGGTGGTTTACTAACTATATAGCAATAAAAATGTTGTTTTACCCTAAAAATCCAACTTATATATTTGGTATTAACTTTCAGGGCGTATTTCCAAAAAAACAAAAGCAATTTGCGGAAAAGTTAGGAAAATTAGTAAGCAACGAACTACTTTCTTTTAAAGAAATTGAAGATAAAATTGCTAATCCTCAAAATATACAAAAAATTATGCCTTTGGTGGAAGAGCATATTGATGGTTTTTTGAAAGTAAAATTAGCCGAGCAAATGCCAGTTATTAGTATGTTTATTAGTTACAAAACCATTGACCAATTAAAAACAGTGTTTATGAACGAATTGGAAGTACTATTTCCATCCATCATGAACAATTATATGGGCAAACTAAAGGCAGAGCTTGATTTGGAGAAAATTGTAACTGAAAAAGTGAATAACTTTTCATCCGATAAATTAGAAGAAATTTTAAATAGCATAATGAAAAAAGAACTGAAATTTGTAGAAATTTTAGGTGGAGTTTTAGGCTTTATTATAGGTATTTTTCAAGTTCTAATTACTTTACTTGTATAACATTTCATTAACTAAACTTTTCAGGTTATTAAACAGTCTATAAACTAATTTTA
>JAIBAV010000085.1 GCA_019695015.1 Chitinophagaceae bacterium | reverse complement strand
ATTGCAATACCAGCAATTTTCCACCATTGTTTTAGTATGTACCAAAACCAGGATTTAAAAGATTTTAAAAGATCTTTTATTGAAATTTCTTTTTCTTCTATTTCCATTAGTTGCAAATATTAAAATGTTTATTTTGTAATTTGAAAAGCTAATGCTACAGCAGTAATTAATGCAGATAATCCTGTAACTATTATTCCAGCTTTTGCATAGTCGGTTGCTTTCTTCTCTGGCTCTCTTGGAACAAATATTTTACTTCCTGGTGTTACTGTAGGATATTTTCTAAAAATGCCCAATATTTTTTTTGTTCTTGCTGCACTACCATTAGGGTAAACAATAAATACTTTTCTTTTATTACCAGATTTTGCAATGCCTCCTGCATCGTTTAAATAATCCCTTACTTTTTTATTTTCTCCATACCCAACTACAATTGGGTTAAATACTTCGCCTGCAATGGTTACCATATTATTTTTTAATGGCACTTCAATAATATCTCCTTCTTCTAAAAAAATATCTTCTTTATCACCAGGGTTTGCCATTATCTTTATTAAATCAATTGCAATTACTTTATATAGTTTGTTTTGAGAGTTTGCAGTAACACCAGATGAGTCGTGTGCAGAGGCTTCTGCAATTTTATCAATTAAAGCAAACTCATCTTCTCTTACACTATTTTTTCTTAATAGTCTTGCTCCATCAATGTTTGCAGTATATAAAGTACCGCCTGCCCTATTTATTAAATCGCTAATTTTTTCTACTCTGCTTGTTAATGTATAAGAACCAGGGCTTAATACTTGGCCAGAAATGGCAACAGAAATTTGCGATTTATAATAAGGATCTTCTTTGATAGTGATAATATCAAATGGTTTTAATTGTATATCACTAGCAGGGTTGGATAAATCTTTATCGTCATTAATTTTAATTAATTCAACAATAGAGCTTTTGGGGTTATTAATGTCTAAATTTCTTTTCCTTCTAGCAATTACAATATCAGTGCCAAGGGCATTATAAGCAAAACCACCTGCTCTTAAAATTAAGGTTTTTAAGGATAGGCTATCTTCAAAAGAATATGCTCCAGGCTTACGAACAGCTCCATTAATAGTAACTTCAAACTTTTCTTTAATATCAAAAATAGAAGTTACTTGTAATACATCTTCTTTTTGTAAAATAAAATTTTTACCAGAATCTGATAATAAATTGATGCTTATAATTTCTTTGGTTAAATCATCTTTTGTTCTTACTAATACTGCTCTTCCTGTATAGGCATCTTCCCTTAACCCTTCTGCCTTATGCAATAATTCTTGTACAGTTAAACCTGTTGTTAGTGCATAATTTCCAGGCTTAAAAACAGCTCCTTCTATTATTAACCTGTTTTGAAACTTATTGATTATACTTCCAACATTATACGAATCGCCATTTTGAGGAATGAAGGTATTGATAGAGTCTTTTATAATATCTAACACTTGCCTATCAAAATCTGTGTTTCTTAACCCGGTTATTCTTGCTTTAAAAGCGTTGCTTTGATAGCCTCCTGCATATTCTATTAACTTGTTTAAATTTTCTTTAGGTTGTAGTTCATAAATTCCTTCTCTATTTACCTCGCCAGCAATACTTACTTGCACTTTTGCATAGGGAATTTTAATAATATCGTTATCCATTAACCTGATATTATTTTTTTGATTGCTGTTGATTAAAAAATCGTATAAATCAGCCACTAATAATACTTTGTTATTTCTTACCAATTCAATATTTCTAAATGAGCCGTTTTCAGTTGGGCCACCACTAACGTATAAAGCATTAAATAAAGTTGCTAATGAACTAATATTATAGGTTCCAGGTTTTCTTACAGCACCCAAAACCATAACTTTAATTGCCCTAATATTGGTTAAGGACAATACTACTTTTGTTTGTCCATTAGATATTGCAGGATAAAATTTAGATAATTTTTTAGTGATTATTTTAGACGCATCTTCAATGGTTAAGCCATTAACCTGAATTGGTCCTGCATATTTTACATATACTGTTCCTTCTGGTCCTACAGTTAAATTTTGTTGAGAAAGGTTTACGCCAAATACATCTAATAATAATTTATCATCGGGGCCTAATGTATAGTTTTTGGGAGTAGGCAATCTTAAATCTGGTTCAAAACTTAAACTTGGATTAGAGAAAAGTTCGGAGCCGAAAATTGTAGTTGGCTTTGAACTATGGTCTGGCTTTTGAGTAGTTACACTTGTTCTGCTTTCATGTATTGCAGCACTGGATGTATTAGTTTTACTTGGAGAGACAAGTGCTGCAATTCTTCCTTTAATGGCTTCTATTTCAGCAAAACTCATTCTTCTTCTTTGCAGTTCTTGTATTACTTGTTCTTCTGATAAACCAGAGCCTTTTGCCTTTTCAATAAATTCAAGCAGTTGACTATCGGTAATATCAGAAGATTTTACTCTGCTTAAATTGGCAGGCAACTGTGCAGTAGATGCCAATACTATACTTAAAAAAAATATTAAAAAGAGTAACTGCTTTGTAAGAATTTGCTTATTTACTTTTTTCATGAGTTTGATATTTTAGATATTAACCAATACCTTGGTTAGCATTTGAATTATAGTAAGAAATAAAAAATTATACAGCTCCGCCACCTTACTCACAAATTAGGTGAGTAGCCTTTATTAAGAAATAAGATTTTAGTCAAAATTTCTTTTATTAAAAAAATAATTTAAAGGTGGCAAATATAAGTCTAAGCCTATTTTAAATTATTATAATTTTATTTTATAAAAAGTATTGTATAAAATTCCAACTCCTCTAAAATTATAACCTTGCATCTACAATACTTCTATCTAAAAATGCTTTGGTATCAAAAATTACAGCATCTGTTGCTATTAGTTGATTAATGTTTAAATGCATAAACTCATTATGTGATACAGCTAATATCAATGCATCGTATTTTTTAGATAAGCTATCTATTAAATTAATTCCAAACTCTTCCTTTACTTCTTCTTTGCTGGCATGGGTATCATATACATCTACATCCATACCATATTGTTTCAATTCATTATAAATATCTATCACTTTAGAGTTTCTAATATCGGGGCAATTTTCTTTAAATGTTATACCAAGTATTAATGCTTTTGCACCATTTACTTTTTGGCCTTTAGCAATCATTAATTTTACAACCTTACTGGCAACAAATAATCCCATATTATCATTTACTCTTCTACCACTTAAAATTACTTGTGGATGATAGCCTAAGCTTTCGGCTTTGTGTGCTAAATAGTAGGGGTCAACACCAATACAGTGCCCTCCAACTAAACCTGGTTTGTATTTTAAGAAATTCCATTTTGTGGCAGCAGCCTCAATAACATCGGTTGTATCAATACCCATTTTATCAAAAATTAAAGCCAGCTCATTTACAAAAGAAATATTTACATCTCTTTGTGCGTTTTCAATGGCTTTCGATGCTTCTGCAACTTTTAAACTTGGGGCTTTGTGTGTGCCTGCGGTTATAATGCTTGCATATAAATCATCTACAAAATTGGCAATAGCAGGTGTGGAGCCAGAGGTTACTTTTTTAATTTTGGTTAAAGTATTTACTTTATCTCCTGGGTTTATTCTTTCTGGCGAATAACCACAATAAAAATCTTTATTAAACTTTAATCCTGAATATTTTTCTAAAACTGGTACACAATCTTCTTCTGTACATCCTGGATAAACTGTAGATTCGTAAATTACAATATCATTAGGCTTTAAAACCTTACTGATTGTGGCAGATGCTGCAATTAAAGGCGTTAAATCTGGAGCTTTGAAATTATTAATTGGGGTTGGTACAGTTACAATAAAAACAGTACATTCTTTTAATAAGTTTATATCAGAAGAAAAAAATAAACCTTTAGTACCATTTGTTGAATTATACAATAATGTGGCTTGTTTCAATCCTTGTAAATCTGCTTCATTGGTTCTGTCTTTTCCTTCTACAAGCTCACTAATTCTATTTTGATTTATATCAAACCCTAATACAGAAAATTTTTTACCAAATTCTATTGCCAATGGTAATCCTACATAACCTAAGCCAATAATGGCAATTTTACTTTCTTCTAACTTCATATATTTATTATTCTAAAACTTATTATTAAATTTTTTGTGGTAAAATTATTTATTATTGTTTTTGCAACAAAACTGTTGCATAAGCCACCAATCCTTCTTCTCTTCCTGCAAAGCCCATTGTTTCGGTTGTGGTTGCTTTAATTGAAATATCGTTAACTGTAATATCCAAAATTTCTGCAATGGTTTGTTGCATACTACTTACAAAAGGTTTAATTTTTGGATTTTCTAAGCAAACAGTACTGTCAATATTTATAATGGTATATCCTTTTTCTTTTATTAATTCGTACGATTTTTTTAATAAAATTTTACTATCTATATCTTTATAAGCTTGCTCTGTATTTGGAAAATGCAAACCAATATCGCCTAATGCCAAAGCCCCTAATAAGGCATCGCAAATGGCATGTAATAAAACATCTGCATCGCTATGGCCTATTGCACCTTTTGAGTGGGGTATTTTGATACCTCCAAGCCATAAATCTCTACCCTCGGCAAATTGATGAAAATCTATTCCAAATCCTATTCTAAAACTCATTTAAAAAAATGTTTACTTATAAAATACCAAAAGAAGGCATTTCAAAAACACCTTCTATAAATTTATCTCAAGAAATAGTTAGTATAAATTATTTCTTATCTGCTATATCAAACGTTAGTCCAAAGCGAAGTGTATTTGAAAGGGGGTTACGGGTTACACCACTTCCTGATGGAACTAAATAAGATAAATTAATACCAATTACATTATATTTTAAGCCTGCACCTACTGTAAAAAACTTTCGGTTGCCTTTGCTTTTATCTTCATAAAAATAACCTAGCCTTAATGCAAACTGATCGTTGTAAACATATTCGGCCCCTAATGAAACTTGAAATTCTTTTAATTCATTACCAAAACCGCCAGAGTCGCCAAAGCTTTTAAACCAACTTTTCATCACACTCATACTTCTGTATTCTTCTAGTAAAGCAGCATTTCTTGCATCTGCATTAGGCTCATTGGGATCTACAGGGGTTGGTGGCGTTGGCACCATTAGTTTGTTAACATCTAATCCAAAAGTTAGTTTACTTGTTTCGTCAAAAACAGTTGTGTAAGCAACACCTAAACCTAAATTGGCAGGTATATAATCTTTATTTGTAGCATCGTTAGTATAGCTAATTTTTGTACCTAAGTTAGATAAAACAACACCCCAACTTAAACCTTCTCCTTTTTCACTCAATCCATAGTTATATAAAGAAATATCACCAGAAATTGCATTACCTGCTTTATAATTTACTCCACCTATAGACCCATTTGCTAATTGAGAGTTGATATAGCGTAATGTAACACCCATTGAAAGCTTTGTATTTAGTTTACGTGTATAACCAGCATCAATAGAAAACTCTCTGGGGCGGTTTTCTTGTAATGGGTTTCCTGCATAATCGGTAAACTGAATATTGCCTAAGCTAAAAAAACGAATAGAAGCTGCAACAGCTTGCTCTTCATCTAACTTATGATAGCCTGCAAAACTGGCTAAATACACATCCGTTAAGCCAAGGTCTTTAAGCCAAGGCGTATAAGTTAAACTGATTTCGGTATTTTTAGTTGTAAAAGGCACTTTCGATAAATTCCAAAAAGGTGCATTTGCATCCGGTGTAGTAGCTATTCCTACATCACCCATACCTCCTGCACGTGCATCTGGCGAAATTCTTAAAAATGGTACCGCAGTTGTAACAACATTAATATCTGTACTTTGGGCTTTTAATACATTTGAAAATGAACAAGTTAATAAAAATAATGCTGTAACCCTCCAAATTGAATGTCTCATCTAAATCAAAAAAATTTAATATTTGTAAAAATAAAAGAATATTTCAACCAGCCAAATCTTGCTATCTGAAATATTGATTAAGTAAAAATTAGCCCATTAAATAAATTTGGTTACAAAAAACTTTAGTAATTAATAAAAATACAACACTTAAAAAGCATTATTTGTTTGCAATAATACAAAAATCAGACACTTAAACAGTATTTTTCGCTGTTTATTGTACAATTTTTTATTAATTCTTTACTTAAATAATAATTTTCTGGTTCAATTAACTACTTATAGCCAATATAAATAATATAAACACTTGTTAAACATTGTAATAGAAGCTAATAAATTTCTATTTATATAACTGTGTACAATACCTTTACAGCCATCTTTATTTATGGGTGAAATATCAAAATACGAGGCTGTTATTGGATTAGAAATTCATGCTCAATTGCAAACCAATAGTAAATTGTTTAGTGGCGATAGTAACCATTTTGAAATGGAACCTAATTCAAATATAAGCCCAATAGTTTTAGCACATCCTGGCACTTTACCAAAAACTAACAAAAAAGCAGTAGAGTATGCCATTAAAATGGGATTAGCATGTAATTGTAGCATTGAAAAAAACAACTATTTTGCTCGTAAAAATTATTTTTATGCCGATTTGCCTAAGGGCTACCAAATTTCTCAACATACCACACCAATATGTAAGGGTGGTTATGTTACCATTCAGATGAATGAAAATGAAGAAAAGAAAATTCAACTTAATAGAATTCATTTAGAAGAAGATGCTGGCAAAAGCATACACGACCAACACCCCAACTACAGTTTAATTGATTTTAACCGTGCAGGCACCCCATTAATAGAAATTGTTACAGAGCCTTGCATGAACAATAGTAATGAAGCATATAAATATGTAAATGAAATAAGGAAGTTGGTACAATGGATTGATATTTGTAATGGGAATATGGAAGAAGGCAACTTGCGTTGCGATGCCAATGTCTCCATCAGAAAAAAAGGAGAAATAACATTAGGTACTAAAGTGGAAGTAAAAAATTTAAACTCTGTAAGAAATATAAAAAAAGCAATTGACTTTGAAATTGAAAGAATGATTGCACTAGCAGAAAAAGGAGAAAAAATTACACAGCAAACAAGAAGTTTTGACGCTGATACAGATACCACATTTGCTTTGAGAGAAAAGGAAGACACTAACGATTATCGTTATTTTGCCGACCCAGACTTAGCTCCTTTTTACATTTCTGATAACGATATTAATAAACTTAAAAATAACTTACCTGTTTTACCAAACTTGCTTAAACAAAAGTTTATACGTGAATTTAATTTAAGTTTATACGATACTGATCAACTAATCTCAGATAAAAGCACAGCAACCTATTTTTTAAACACAACAAAATTTTCTACTAACCATAAAGCAATTGCAAACTGGATAAATGGGCCACTAAAACAGCATGTTAACACCAAGGAAGACAGTTTTGAAAATCTTAAATTAAGCCCTAAAAAACTTGCTTTATTAATAGAGATTGTAGAAAATGGTACAATAAATTTTTCCACTGCATCTACTAAAATATTACCAGTTTTACTAGCCGAAGACAAGCAACCAATGCAGATTGCAGAAGAATTAAATTTAGTGCAAATAAATAATACCACAGAAATTGAGCAATGGATAAGCATTGTACTTTCCAATATGCCCGATAAAGTTGAAGAATATAAAAAAGGTAAAAAAGGGCTTTTAGGATTATTTGTTGGAGAAGTAAAAAAGCTGAGCAAGGGTAAAGCAGACCCTAAAATTGCAACACAATTATTAACTGAAAAACTACAATAAAATAGTTATAAATTTTAACCCAAATAAGTAGATTAATGAAAAAACTAAGTTTAATTTTATTAGCCTCCACAGTAATTTTTTCTTGCAAAACAAAAGAAAATGGAGCTTTCACAGTTTCGGGAAATATTAATAATGCCAGTACAGATAAAGTGTATTTAGAAGAAATGCCCTTTGCTGCTGAAAAATCAATTGTAATAGACTCTGCCACTATTAAAGATGGTAAATTTGAGCTTAATGGGTTAGCAAATACCGAAGGATTATATGCTTTAACAATTTTAAACGGGCCAAGGGTTTTACTTGTAAATGACAGTAAAGATATTGATGTAAACTTAGACGTTCATCAGTATAAAAATTATCAAATAAAAGGCTCTAAAGCTACCATTTCTTTAAAAAATTTATTTACTGATTACGAAGCACAATTTTCTAAAGTAAAAAGAGCATACACTATTTTAGATTCGTTAAAAGAATTAGTTACTTCTGATAGTATATTAACTATACATAAGTTATCAAAAGAGCAAGAGATGGGTAAGTTAAATAAAATTTTATCCAATTTTGTTACATCAACCGAAAGCCCCGCTGCTTGCTTACAAGCTTTGGTAATGGCAACCCGTAGTATGCCTTTAGAAGAATTGCAAACACTTGCCTTAAATGCAGCTTCTAAATTTAAAGATTATGATGGTATGCAAAAATTTAATACCATGTTAAGAGGTAACCAATATCCTTTACTTAACCAACAAGCACCTGAATTTACTTTAAATACACCAGATAATAAGCCAATTGCTTTAAGTAGTTTTAAAGGAAAATATGTATTGGTTGACTTTTGGGCAAGTTGGTGTAAACCATGTAGAGAAGAAAACCCAACAGTTGTAGCAGCCTATAATAAATACAAAGACAAAAACTTTACAGTATTTGGTGTATCGTTAGACAGCGATAAAAACAGTTGGGTAGAAGCAATAAAAAAAGATAATCTAACATGGTTACATGTAAGTGATTTACTGCAATGGGAGACACCAATGGTAGGCTTATATAAATTTGATGGAATACCATTTAATGTATTAATAGACCCTTCAGGAAAAATTATTGCTACCGGATTAAGAGGAGATGCTTTAGATAAAAAATTAAGTGAAATTTTAAACTAGTAATAAAACTTTCACTAACAATATTTAAACTTTTGCTAGTGCTATCTCAGAGTTTTCTTACATATTTTCAGAGTAAGAAAATTCTGAGATTTTTTTACTATTTTATTGAGGTTAAAAAAATAATCTAGGTAACATTCTTCAAACATGATTTTGATTAATCCTATTTTACAATAAAGTTAAATATAATTACACAGCCGTTGAATTTAGTACTAATGTTGAATAGAAGTACTAATGCTCCATTCAGCACTTCTGTCACTATTTTGGCAAACCCTTGTTAGCGGATGCCCTATAGTCTCGTAAGGGTTCTGCTGTTGTATGTAATTTTCAACACGCTCAATTTACTATGTCTTGCCTAATATGTTACTGTTTTAATTCCTCAATTTCAATCTTTCTTCCTGATAGTCAATTATCATCATTTTTTTATGAATAATCTCTTCGTCAATGGTGGGTTGTGTTTTATTGATTTGTAAAAGTTGTTTTCGTTGTAAAGTTAAAAGCTCGCAATAAATATGGGTGCTTTTTGAGTCTAATTTAATTTCGTTGTTTTCGCTTAATTGCTCTTGTACGTTCACTAATATTTCATGAAAGCGTTTGCTTTTTTGTTCCTTCTCCGGAAAAACACTACGTAAATAATCAATCGAAATCTTCAGCAATTCTTTATCCAAATAAGCCGACACCTCATCTTCAGGCTGCGGATAGTCTATCTCCTTTAGTTTAGCTCTTTTTATTAAGAATGGTAAAGTAAGTCCTTGTATAACCAAGGTAAGTAGGATGACAATAAAGGTAATAAAAAGTATTAAATTTCTTTGAGGGAAAACTTCGCCATTGTCCAAATAAAAAGGAATTGATAAAGCTGCTGCTAAGGATACAACACCACGCATTCCAGCCCATCCTAAAATAAAAGGACCTTTAAACCCGGGATTTTGTCGGTCTGCTACTGTAATAAAATTTCTCATAATCATTGTTACGCCAACAGCTCCGTAAAAACTTAATAGTCTAACTAAAATTACGACTATGGTAATCAAAATTCCATAACCAATAGCAGTTGTTATATTCGTACCTTCCAAACCGGCTGTAATTTGTGGCAGGTCAAGTCCAATAAGTATAAAAACAATTCCATTGAGCAAGAAAACAAAGCTCTGCCATACATTAGTACCTCGTACCCTTGATGTGGAGCTAAGAAAATCATACCTTTTTTGAGATACAAATAAACCGCCAGCAACAACCGATAAAACTCCCGAAGTGTGTATTTCTTCAGCAGATATGTACATTAAATAGGGAGCTATGAGTGTTAATAACACATCCATGTTGGCATCGGTAGGTAATTTTTTATGTGCTTTAACAAATATCCACCCAAATAACAATCCACAAGCTACGCCTCCTATCACCATCCATGCAAATTGTAAAGATGCTTTAGACGCATTAAAATTTCCGGTAACAACTGCCAGAATTGCAAACTGAATAATAATTAATGAAGAAGCATCATTCAATAAACTCTCACCTTCTAAAATCGTAGATATTCGTTTGGGCAATTTTACAAACTTTGTAATAGCATTGGTACTTACGGCATCGGGTGGAGAAACAATTCCGCCTAATAAAAATCCCAACGCCAAGGTAAATCCGGGGATAAACCAATAAGCCGTAAATGCAACGCTTATTGCTGTGATAAATACACCAAAGAAAGCAAAACTGAGAATAATTCTTCTCCATTTAAACAATTCTCGAAATGAACAAGCCCATGCTGCTTCGTATAAAATAGGCGGAAGAACAAGTATAAAAATAAGTTCCGGTCTCAGCTCAATTGTTGGCATACCTGGAATAAAACTAATAAGCAATCCTGCCACGACCAACAAAATAGGATATGCTACACGAATTTTTTTGGCAAGCATCACAATGCCAATCATCACCATTATCAGAATTAGTAATAATAGAAATCTATCTTCCATATATTTTAGATAAACACATTAGTTTAATTAGTATAACTTTAGTGTCTTTGGAAAGTATCTAGTTGATGTTTTTTATGGGTAACCCTATTTCAGGACAAGACACGGTTAAATTGTTTCTCTTTGAAGTAAACTACTGATTAAGGCACTTTTGGTTTCGTTATATTTTTTTGCTGCTCCTACAAAATGAACAAATAATGGAGCTGGCTCTTCTACAGTGCTTTTAAGCTCTGGATGAAACTGAACACCAATAAAAAATGGGTGGCTTGGAATTTCTATTATTTCCACTAAACCTGTTTCTTCATTTTTACCACTTGCTATCATTCCTGCTTGTTCATACATCTCTAAATAATCATTATTAAATTCATATCTATGTCTATGCCTTTCGCTAATTTGACTATTTCCATAAATTTTATAAGCCAAAGATTTTTCTTGTAGCTTACACGGGTAAGCTCCCAAACGCATGGTGCCACCCATCATTTTAATTTTCTTTTGCTCTTCCATCATATTAATAACAGGGCTTACTGTAGTTGGTTCCATTTCTACACTATGAGCATCGTTTAAACCTAAAATATTTCTTCCATACTCAATTACTGCCATTTGCATACCTAAACAAATGCCAAAAAAAGGCAAGCTATTTTCTCTGGCAAATTGCACTGCAAATATTTTACCATCAATACCTCTTGATCCAAAACCAGGTGCCACCAACAAACCATCTAACCCTTCTAATTTTTCTGCCACATTATCTTTAGTTATAAACTCGCTGTGAATATTAACAACCTGAATTTTTACTTCATTAATTGCACCTGCATGAATAAAGCTTTCTAAAATGCTTTTATATGCATCTTGCAACTCTACATATTTACCAATAAGCCCAATAGTAATTTTTGCTTTAGGATATTTTAGTTTATCTAAAAATGCTTTCCATTTATCTAATTGCGGGTCGTTAAATTGTTTTATGTTTAATTTTTTCAAGCAAAATAAATCTAACTTTTCTCTAAGCATTAATAACGGAACTTCATAAATAGTACTAGCATCCATAGCTTCTATTACTGCCTCTTGTTTAACATTACAGAATAAAGCAATTTTTCTTTTTATATCATTTCCTAAAGGTTCTTCTGTTCTACAAACAATAACATCTGGGTGTACTCCAGTTTCGCTCAACATTTTTACACTATGCTGTGTAGGTTTGGTTTTTAATTCTTTGGCTGCTTTTAAATAAGGTACTAAAGTTAAATGTACCACCACAACATCTTCATCGGGCAACTCCCATTGTAACTGACGAACAGCTTCAATAAAAGGTAAACTTTCAATGTCGCCAACTGTTCCTCCCAATTCAGTAATTACAATATCATACTCGCCAGTTTTACCAATTAATTGCATTCTTCTTTTTATTTCATCGGTAATATGTGGTACCACTTGAACTGTTTTTCCTAAAAACTCTCCAGCACGTTCTTTATTAATTACAGTTTGATAAATTCTGCCAGTTGTTACATTATTTGACTGTGATGTGAAAATATTTAAAAACCTTTCGTAATGCCCAAGATCTAAATCTGTTTCGGCACCATCTTCTGTTACAAAACATTCCCCATGTTCATAAGGGTTTAATGTACCAGGATCTACATTTATATAAGGATCAAATTTTTGAATGGTAACTTTAAAACCTCTTGCTTGTAAAAGCTTTGCCAGGCTTGCTGCAATTATGCCTTTACCTAAACTACTTGTAACACCACCTGTAACAAAAATGTACTTTGCCATTATTTTTTTATTTCAACAATTAAAAAATATTTTTTAAAAGGCATTATAAAACAATAATTTACTTTACCATATACACAGTAAAATATAATTAATGAAACTTGAATAAAGCCTGATATGACCTTGTGAAAAATGTAAATAATAAAAAGAAAAACTTTCAGAGGTCGTACAAAAGTAAAGTAAAATTGAATAGGCAGTTGCTTTAACCTATAAAATAATTATTATTTAATTGCAAAATGTGGAATAATACTAAACAGGATAGATTAGCTGATTAAATAAACAAATAACATTATTTTTGCAGTTCAAAATTTGTAAATGACAATACATAGAGAAGGTTATCAAACCATTGGAATTACTGCTTTATTTTTTGGAGTTTTTAATGTTGTTTCTTTTTACTTTTTTAGTGCATCAATGCCATGGCTTGCATTGTTAGTTTTTTTTATTACTCTATTTTTTTTATTGTTTATTATTTCGTTTTTTAGAATACCCAATAGAAAACTAACTATTGATGAAAATAAAATAATTTGCCCTGCAGATGGAAAAGTTGTTGTAATTGAAGAAACAACAGATGTTGAATATTTTAATGACAAAAGAATACAAGTAAGTATTTTTATGAGCCCTGCCAATGTGCATGTAAACAGAAACCCCATGAGTGGAGAGGTTTTGTATAATAAATACCATAAAGGCAAATATCTTGTTGCCTGGCACCCAAAAAGCTCTACAGAAAATGAACGTTGGAGTGTGGTGGTTAAAAATAATTTTGGCACCATACTTTACAAACAAATAGCAGGAGCACTTGCAAAAAGAATATGTAATTATACACAAGTAGGCCAACAAGTAAACCAGTGTAAAGAATATGGTTTTATAAAATTTGGAAGTAGGGTGGATATTTTATTACCTATTGGTACAAAAATTAATGTACAATTAAACCAAAAAGTACAGGGCGGTGTTACTGTTTTGGCAGAATGGTAATTTTTATAAAAATTTATTTACATATATTTTATACTTATTTTCAGATAGAAATTTTATTTTTTTGTAGAATACTATTTTTTTTATTACTATTAACGTTTTTGTATTTAATATTCTCTTATTTTTACACCATTAACTCTTTAATAAAACCTAAAAATACAAATCATGAAAAAATTTTTAATGTTAGCTGCATCCGTAATATTATTTGTAGGTGTAGCATTAGCTTGTGGCGATAAGAAAGACTGCAAAAAAGGAAAAGATTGTTGTCAAAAAGAAGCTAAAGCAAAAAACAAAGAAGCTTGCAGTAAAGAAAGTAAAGACAAAGTTTGTTGCAAAAAAGATGGTGCAGAAAAAAAAGAAGTAAAAAAAGAAGAAAAGAAAGAAACAAAAACTGAGAAAAAAGCTTAATTAAAAGAATACATTTAAAGAGCCTGTCATAATAAAATGACAGGCTCTTTTTTTAATTAAAACTGAACATTACCAACTGCTTAATCTTAACCCAATTGCATAAGGGTACTGATTTAATAATGTTGCTTTATTATGCAAAGCATTTAAACTATAACTGGCATAAAGTCTTACAGGTCCTACACCAACTTCGCCAACAGCAGCTAAACGAAAAGGTTGTAAATCAAAATCGCCTTTGTATTTTATTTTTCCTCTGGTATCGCTTACTTGTTTGTTTCTTGTACTAATTAAATATCCTGCACTTACTCCTGCACTAAAACTAAAACTTTTTTTAGAATTGGGCTTGGTATTAATATTAACCATTAAGGGTAATGTAATATAGCCTGCGTATAATTTGTTTTTTGAAAAATTGATGGAGTCATTAAAAATAAAAGGATTAGGATCTTTTCTATAACTAACATTTCTGTCAAACCTAAAATTGTACATCTCTAAACCTAAGCCATACTTTAAATTAAATACATGCTGGCTAATATTTAACCTTTGCATAAAAAACCAAAGGTTTACGTTAGAGCTTTTGCCAGTTTTAAGTCTTAAACTTTGACTGGTTACTGCACCTGCTGGAGTGTATAAAGTTCTTAAATAACTACCTGCCTGTGCATTGGTATAATTAGTTTCATCTCTATAATTAGCAAAGCCTAAATCTAATACAAACCAATTGGTAGAAATATTTTTGTTTTTATCTTCACTATTATGGATGGATATTTTAAACCCTTTGCTTTCTTTATTGCCTGTTTTGCCATTCTTTTTTACAATAAAAAAATTTCCTGCCTTAACTGTATCTTCTGTGTTTTCTTTACTTTCTGTTTGAGCAAATGTGATGTATGCAGCACTTAAGAGAACTGCTGTAAGTATAGTTTTTTTCATAATGAAATTTAGTATAAAATTTTGTAAATAG
>JAIBAV010000151.1 GCA_019695015.1 Chitinophagaceae bacterium | reverse complement strand
ACAAACAGCAGCAAAGAATAATACTTATAATGAATACAGCATTACAGACTTACAGCCTTTAAACGGAACGAGTTATTACAGGATTGAGGCAATAGATAAGGATGGGAAAAAAACGTATAGCAAAACGCTTTCAATAACTACAAATTTTAAACCACAAACTTTAAACCTCTACCCTAATCCTGCAGCCAATATAGTGAACATTAAATTTTCTGACATTAAGCAAGTATATATAACAGACATTACAGGCAGATTATTATTAAGCAAACAAATAAGCGGTGTAAGCAATACACAGCTAAACATTGCTTCAATCGGGAAAGGTATATTCTTTGTAAGAGTAACAGATAGTAAAGGCAATGCCCAAACAGAAAAATTAATTGTGCAATGAAACCGTTGGCAGATATATTAATCCAATACATAAAGCAACAGAATAAAATTGTTGCGTTGTTTTATGTCGTTTTTAATGTAATGCCTGTAACGGCACAATTCAGTTCTTATAATTTAGTGCCTAACCCAAGTTTTGAAAACTATAATTGTTGCCCAGTAGATATATATACTGCAACATATGGTTGTAAACCTGATATATGGTATGAGCCAGACAAAAGAGGGGCAACCTATTTTAATACCTGTGCCAATAATAACCTTACAGGTGTTCCTGTAAATTTTTTTTTGGGGGGGTAGCTTTCAATATCCAAGAACAGGAAATGCCTATATGGCAATCTATTACTACAATGGTATGGATGCAAGGAATTATATTCAGGTACAATTATTAGATAGTTTGGTGCAAGGCAAATGCTATTATGCTGAATATTATATTAGTAGTTGTAATTTTTACCAGCTTAGATGCAACAATCAGGCTATGCTATTTACTAATACACCTGTTTATGTAGATACGGCTGCCACCCCACCAATATATTTATTACCTGCCAACCCTCAAATACAAAACCAATACATCATTACCGATACAGTTAATTGGGTAAAAGTAGGGGGCATATTTACTGCACAGGGTGGTGCAAAATTTAACATTGGGTATTTAAAAAATAACACACAAACCAATTATCAAATAGTCAATTCAAGAGAAGATTATTTTGGTACAATTTTTTTATAGATGATGCAAGTATAGTATCTTTAGACAGCATAACCCTTACAAGCAGATACAGGAGCAGACACAAACGGAAATGAGCAAATTGAAAAATTAATTACGCAATAAAACTGTTGATAGTTAGATGCATTAATACTATTTAATTTCTTCTTTTGTGTGTTATTAAGTTAAGTTGTGAGAGTTGTACAAATTAAAAAACCCATCTAAAAAGATGGGTATATTATTTTATAGACATTGTAATTTATTTACTTCACTTTTCTCAAATACTCTCCATAGCCACTTTTTGCATATTTATTCGCTAATGTCATTAATTGCTGATGATTGATAAAACCCATGCGATAAGCAACTTCTTCTATACATCCAATTTTTTGACTTTGTCTTTTTTCTATCACTCTTACAAACTCTGATGCATCGCTTAATGAATCGAAAGTTCCTGTATCTAACCAAGCTGTTCCTCTGCTCATTACACCTACCTGTAAATTTCCTTTTTCTAAATACACTCTGTTTACATCTGTAATTTCATATTCACCTCTTGCACTTGGTGCAATATTTTTTGCAATTTCTATTACTGAGTTATCATAAAAATATAATCCTGGAACGGCATAGTTAGACTTTGGTTTTATAGGTTTTTCTTCAATGGATATTGCTTTAAACTTTTCATCAAATTCAACTACACCATACCTTTCAGGGTCATTAACTTCATAAGCAAAAACTGCTGCCCCTGTTACATTGTTAAAAGATTGTACTAATTTACTAAAGCCAGAACCATAAAAAATATTATCACCTAATACCAATGCTACTTTATCGCTACCAACAAAATCTGCACCTATTATAAATGCCTGTGCTAAACCATTGGGTGTATGTTGTACAGCATAAGAAAATACACAACCTAATTCTTCGCCAGTACCTAACAAACGTTGAAATTGTGAAGAATCTTCGGGTGTGGTAATAATTAAAACCTCCTTAATACCACCTAACATTAAAACTGATAAGGGATAATAAATCATGGGCTTATCGTAAATAGGCATTAGTTGCTTACTAATTCCTTTGGTAATAGGGTAAAGCCTTGTACCACTACCTCCTGCTAAAATAATTCCTTTCATTGTACTATTATTTTTTGAGCAAATTTAGTTTTAAAAATATACTGCATCTTTAAATAAAGGAAGGTTTGCATCTTTTTCAGAAACAATAATTTCTTCTTCCTTTAATAACCAATTTATTTGTAAAGTGGGGTCGTTAAATTTAATGCCAGTGTCATATTCTTTGTTGTAG
Organism: Chitinophagaceae bacterium; assembly: GCA_019695015.1. Taxonomy (GTDB): domain Bacteria; phylum Bacteroidota; class Bacteroidia; order Chitinophagales; family Chitinophagaceae; genus UBA1930. The sequence goes on along the minus strand of JAIBAV010000151.1, from coordinate 12,563 downwards.
TAATTATCGCATTTATAAAAGAAAACTGTCTCATCACTCAATACAATAAAACCATGAGCAAAGCCTCTTGGAATAAAGAATTGTAAATTATTGTCTTCGGATAATTCTACTGCAAAATGTTGCCCAAATGTGGGTGAGTTTTTTCTTAAATCTACAGCAATATCCAATACTTTTCCTTTTAATACTCTTACCAATTTAGCTTGAGCATACATGTCTTTTTGGTAATGCAAACCTCGTAAAACTCCTTTAGAAGATTGGGATTGATTGTCTTGTACAAAATCTATTTCTATATTAGTTAATTCTTTAAATTTTCTTTTATTAAAACTTTCAAAAAAATAGCCTCTACTATCTTTTATAATAGTATCGTGAATAATAAAACAATCTTTTAAAGGCGTGGTTTCTATTTTCATTTTAGTTAATTAATTGGCTTTATATTGGTTGTGATAAAATTTAGTTTTGGTTAGGTATTTTCTGTTCTAAATAACCTTAACCCTTTTCTTTAAATTCCACTACTACCAAGATAATATTTCTATTTGGCATATTGCTACTTCTCATTAAATAAATCACTTTCTTAATCTTTTATAATTTTTGTGGTTGATTGCAGTTTGCCTTTTGTAACTTTTACCACATACATACCTTTAGCCATATCTGCTATGTTTAAGGTAAACTGTCGTTGAGCAGTGGTATTATATTTCCATTCTTTTTGCTTAATACCTACATTAAGATTATAAAATTCTATTTGTATGTTTTCCTGCTTTATTTGTTTGCTAATTTTTTCTTTTTCATCTATAAGGGTTACTGTCAGCAAACTTGTAGCAGGGTTAGGAGAGGCTAATAGCCTCATGGCATTACACTCTACAACACAAATCTTTTTTTGTGTAACTACAGTACCTCCACAGGCATTTGTCTTTTCTACTCTTACAGTATAACAACGAGGTGTATCTGGCATGGTAAAATAAGCATAAGGACCCGAAGCTAAATAAGTGGGTTCCCAATCCTGAGACCATACGGGAGGTATAAATTTCCATGTATAAGTTGCTGTAGGGTCTATAGAATAGGGAGCAAAATAATATTCTTCACCCACACAGGCTACGCCCATAACAGTATGTTCTACAGGGTCGTAAGGACCCATAATAACAGCAGGAATTGGTCCAAGATAAACAGTTCTGTTTACTTCATACTGATTACCACAATCATCAGTTACAGTAGCAGTTATTTTTACCGTACCTATATTAGATCCATTGCGTGTTACTGATATTTCATTACCACTTGCACTATAAGATGCATAGCTTGAATTTGGGGAAACGGAAACAGTAAAACTTACAGATGTACCTGTTGGCACATTTACTGTATATATTTCTGATGAACAAATACTGTCTTTACCCAATATAGTCAACCCTGTAGCAGGTGTGGGGATTAAATCTGCAATATTGGTTGTATTTGTAGTAAATAAGTTCATATTATTGGGATCAAGCCAGTTGCTTAGCCTTGTGGAGTTTGTACCACCACCTGTCCATGATTGGTCAAAGCTACCATAATAGTCAGGTGCTGTTGGAGAAGTACAATATGATGAACCTCCACGTAGTTGACCAATCACTCTGTGCTCGTCATTAAAAAGTGGTGAGCCAGAAGAGCCTCCTTCAGTAATTCCCTGATTCCAACTTACCCGCCAATACAATGAGTCATTATAATAAGGACCTGCCCAACGAGTAATGGTATCACTATCATGAGAAATTTTCATTACATCACCACTTGGGTGATGAATACCTGTTGCATTGGGTGAAGGAGCAGGACTTCTGCTCCACCCTGCATAGTGAATACCAGAACCTACATGTGGAGTTTGATTTAATTCTACTAAACAAAAGTCTGTTTCGTCCCACCTTGCTCTAAGCGTAGAACCATTAAATAATACATTATACAAATCATCCTCGCTAGGTGAACATTGAGGACTCCAATATTGAAATACAAAACGCCATTCCGCAACATTATCATACGCCTCAAAACAATGATTAGCTGTTAAAAAATAAGGGATATTAATGCCGCATGTATTATTCAATATTGCTCCTGAACACAATATAGTACCATTCCCTTTTAAAAGCAGGGCTACGGAATTCCTTTCCTTTTCCCATCCTGTTCCAAGAGGACATAAAACATTTATATTACAAGTATCAGAATTGCCAAAACCGTATATTCTATCATAAAAAATTTTTTTGTACCCATAAGCTACATTTGAAATATTTAGTACCAACTCATTTTTCTTGTGAGAAGGAACTTTTAGTTCAATACTCAATTGCCCTCCCTTATAGATAGAACTACCCCAAATATTATTTTTATTATTTTCTTTTGCAGAAATGGGACCTGTTATCATATTTCCATTCTCATTATATATCCACATTTCCGTCCCCTCTGGTAAAAGAAATTTGTTGAAATTAAGACTTAGTGATTTTGCATTTGTAGCATTAAGAGTTAATTTTCCATAACTAAAATTCAAATCATTTATCCACAATGCAGTTTTGATAAAATCCACATCAGTATTTATTGGAATTGCAATTCTAAACAACCTATCAGTACTTATTATTGCATCTTCCCTTTCGGCATCTCGAATCTGTTGTTCAGTAGGTACAGTTAAATTTAAAACACTTTCCTTATAATTTTTTTGAAAAATGCCTTTAGTAGTTATAAATTCATTATTATTAAATTTTGTTTTAACTTGTGCATTCGTTAGTGTAATAAATAAGAAAAATACACAAGAAAGAAATTGATACTTTTTCATAATGTATTTTTTTTAAAGTTTAAAAATGATAACTGGCAGACATACCAATACCTAATATAGATTTCGGTGTAAAATATTCATTTACATTTTCTCTAAACATATAGTCCTTTCTATACCTTGTAGATACAGGAATGAGAAAATTTATTCCTGTTGAAACTTTTTTGCTTAAATAAAAAGTACCGCCTGTTGAAAAAATAAATGATTGCGAAAATAAATAATTTGATTTGTTTACTTGTGGAGTATAGTTTTTACTGTCGGTATAATACTTCTGCCTGAAAGTATTCATCTGATTGTAAGTAATATCTGCTTTTATTCTCCATTGATTATTAACTCTATAATTATATCCTGCACCAATTATAAAATGATAGTTGCTGTAATTATAATTTTCTGTTGAAAACAATAAGGCATTTATTGAGTTATACTGAAATGGGCGAGCATTAGAGGTTCTAAAGCCTCCGTCTGTTGGAGTACGTTTTTTAGAGAAATCAAAATTTTGTTTAAAATATCCAATTCCTGCTGTTAAGTAAAAGTTTTTATATATTGGCTTGCTATATGTTGCGTTTAATCCCATACTCCAACTTTCTCCATTGCTTTTTTTATCTGCTCCATATATTCCAAATGTGTTGGTTACTTCATATTGCGACCATAAAAGAGGAGTTGATATTGATATTTCTTTTTCTCCTTTAAAAAGAAATGAAAAAATATTTTGTGAGAATACATTTTGAGTGATAATTAAAAAGGTTATCGTAAATAATATTTTTCTCATAAAAAACAGTTTAAGTATTAAGATTAAGAGGATACCAAACAGTTATAGGAACTGTTTAAAAGGTAGATATTTTTATACCTCACCTCAGTTATGTACTGTAATATTGCAAGTTCTCTGCCTAATACACTAAGAGCTATAAAGAATACACCAACGAAAGCTGAATAATAAAACAATCTTTTAAAGGCGTGGTTTCTATTTTCATTTTATCAATTTTTAACCTCTGTAGGCATACATTTCATTGTAATAGCTTTGATAGGTACCATTTGTAACATTGTTTAGCCATTCTGTATTTTGCAAATACCAGTCTATGGTTAAGGATAAGCCTTCTTCGAATGTTACACTTGGCTTCCAGCCTAACTCTTGATTTATTTTTGTGGCATCAATGGCATAACGTCTGTCATGTCCAGGTCTGTCTTTTACATAAGTTATTAATTGTTCACTCTCTCCTGCATTTCTTTTTAATTTTTCGTCCATTAACTTACACAATATTTTTACCAAATCAATATTTTTCCATTCATTAAATCCACCAATATTATAAGTGTCATTTATTTTTCCATGATGAAAAACCATATCAATAGCTGTTGCATGATCTTTTACAAACAACCAATCTCTTGTATATAAACCATCGCCATACACAGGTAATGGTTTTTGGTTGATGATATTATTGATGAATAATGGAATTAATTTTTCTGGAAAATGATTGGGTCCATAATTATTGCTACAATTGGAAATAATAGTTTGTAAGTGATAGGTTTCGGCATAAGCTCTTACAAAATGGTCTGATGATGCCTTACTTGCACTATAAGGTGAATTAGGATGATAAGAAGTTGTTTCAGTAAAAAAACCTTCAGCCCCTAAAGCACCATAAACTTCATCTGTGCTTACATGATAAAACAGGTGTTTGGTAAAATCTTCCTTCCAAGCATCTTTGGCTGTATTTAATAAATTTACAGTGCCAATAACATTGGTATAAACAAAATCTAATGGAGATAAAATAGAACGGTCAACATGCGATTCTGCTGCTAAATGAATTACATCTGTAACCTGATGTTTTTGAAAAATATTTTTCAAATTTTTTGCATCTAAAATATCTACTTTTTCAAAAAAATAATTTTTGTGTTGGTCTATATCTTTCAGGTTTTCTAAATTTCCTGCATAGGTTAGTGCATCGAGATTGATGATATTGTATGCAGGATATTTGGTAACAAATAATCTTACTACATGAGATCCTATAAAGCCTGCACCACCTGTAATTAAAATATTTTTTTTCATTGTGTTCATTAAATTTTGTAATAATTTTTATACCACGTTACAAATTTATCTATTCCTTTTTGTAATGGAGTATAAGGTTTAAAATTAAAATCTTGTTCAAGTTCTTTTATATCGGCAAATGTTTTTTGAACATCGCCTGGTTGTATTGGTAACATTTCTTTAGTAGCTTTTTTGCCAGTTGCATTTTCTATTGCTTTTATAAAATCGTTTAAGGCAACAGGTTCGTGATTGCCAATATTGTAAATTTTATAAGCTGCTGAAGATGTTGCTGCATCTGGATTTTGTGCATCCCAATTTTTATTTATTGATGCTGGTTTTTCAATTACTCTACTAATTAATTCTACCACATCATCAATGTATGTAAAGTCTCTCATCATATCTCCATGATTAAATACTTTAATTGGTTTATGATGTAGTATGGCTTCAGTAAATAAAAAAGGAGCCATATCTGGTCTGCCCCAAGGTCCATACACTGTAAAAAATCTAAGCCCTGTTGTAGGTAAATTAAATAAATGGCTATACACATGAGCCATTAATTCATTGCTTTTTTTGGTAGCAGCATATAAAGATGCAGGATGATTGGTTGAATCGGTTACAGCAAATGGAACTTTTTCATTTAGCCCATACACACTACTGCTGCTTGCATATACCAAATGCTGAATGTTGAAATGACGACAACATTCCAGCAAGTTGGCAAAGCCTGTAATATTGCTGTTTATATATGCTGCAGGATGTGTTAAACTATAACGTACACCTGCTTGTGCTGCAAGGTTTATTACAATATCAAACTTTTCTATGGTAAACAACATTTGCAGTGAAGCTGCATCTTCTAACTGTAATTGTATAAAGGAATAATTAGGATGTTTGCTGCTTACTACTTTTGAATTATATGCTATTGCATTGGCATCAAAACCAGCTTCAGATAATCGGGCACTTTTTAAAGTAACGTCATAATAATTATTAATACTATCAATACCAACAATGGTATGATTTTGTTGTACTAATTTTTCTGCAACATGAAAACCTATAAAACCTGCTGTACCTGTAATAAGAATTTTCATTAGTTCAATTTTTCTAATTGTTTAAGATAAATATTTTTTATTGCTTCCACTTCTTTTTGTTTTGTAAAATTATGTGTAGCAAAATCAACTGCTTCTTTAGCCATTTGCTGAATAAGACTTTTGTTATCTGCTAATTGATACAAAGGTTGTATAAAACTTTCTTCCTTATAATCATTAATTAAAAAGCCAGATTTTTCAGAATCAAAAGTATCTTTAACACCTCCTACATTTACTGCTATTACTGGCTTTCCACAAAACTGAGCTTCAATAATTGACAAAGGCGTGCCTTCGTTTAATGAGGTTAACATTACAATATCTAAACCATAATAAGCCCAAATCATATCTTCAACCCAAGAGGTAAAAATTATTCTACTATTGTTGTTTTTAGGGCTATAAGTAATGTTTTTTTTATCCAAATCTTTCATCAGGTTTTGCATACCTGCACCATCGCCTACAATAAAAAAATAAATGTTTTGATATTGACTATTAGCAATTACTTTTTCTGCAATTTTTATAAATAACTGATGGTTTTTTATAGGAACAATTCTACCAATAATGCCTACTGCTATATCATTTTCATTTAAATGAAATTTTGTTCTGAAATTTTCTCGTTTGGATAAATCTTGTTGTACAAATTTTTGCTCATCAATACCTAAGGGAACAACATGAATTTTAGATTCATCGGCAATTTCATATACTTGTAATAACTCGTTTTTTTGTTTGTAACTTAATGCAATAATATGTGTTGTAATTTTTGCAAGTGCTCTTTCTGTTTGCAATAACAGCCATGTACCTAATGAATTAAAATAAGAGTGAAACAAATGACCATGAAATGTATGTACAATAACTTTTACACCTAAAAATTTTGCTGCTAATCTGCCTAACAAACCACTTTTGGAGCCATGTGTATGAACTATTTTTGTATTATACTTTTTTATTTGCTGTACAATACTCCAAAATGCAAAAAAATCCGTTAAAGGATTTATTGTTCTTCTAAGTTGTTTTATTTTTATTAGTTGCAGGCCAGGATATTGGTGCAATAAAAAAGAGGCTTCTACTTCATCAGCCTCTTTTTCTCCATACAAAATAATTACAGTAAAATATTGTTGTAAATAGTAAGCTAAAGGAATTGTATCTACAGCCTGACCACCAATAACCAATCTATTTAGAATAATAATGAGGTTGGGTTTCGTCATGTTACAAATGCAAGAAAAGGGGTTGTAAGTTTTATTTTATTTCCAATCATTGTCTTTCACTTCTTCATTTATTTTTTGAATGCCTTGCTCTAAAGTAATGTTAGCCTTCCAGCCCAATTGATTAATTTTAGTTACGTCTAATAATTTTCTTGGAGTGCCATCGGGTTTTGAGGTATTTAATTTTATTTCTCCTGTATAGCCTGTAATTTTTTTTATCAGTTGTGCTAATTCTAAAATGGTTAAATCCTCTCCTACTCCTACGTTTACCAATCCTTCTTCATTGTAATGCAGCATTAAAAAATAACAAGCTTCTGCTAAATCATCTACATGCAAAAATTCTCTTTTGGGAGTGCCCGTCCCCCAAAGTTCAACAAAAGAATCATTTTGTTTTTTAGCTGTAATAAACTTTCTTAACAAAGCTGGTAAAACATGAGAGTTATTTAAATCGTAATTATCATTAGGTCCATATAAATTAGTAGGCATGGCCGAAATAAAATTGCAATCGTACTGCCTTCTATAACTGTTGCATAATTCTATTCCTGCAATTTTTGCTAAGGCATAAGGCTGATTGGTTTCTTCTAAATAACCAGATAAAAGGTATTCTTCTTTTAAAGGCTGTGGAGCTAATTTTGGATAAATACAAGATGAGCCTAAGAATAATAATTTTTCTACTTTATTTATAAAAGCTGCATGAATAATATTGGCTTCTATCATTAAATTTTCATAAATAAAATCGGCTCTATAGGTATTGTTGGCAACAATTCCACCAACTTTTGCAGCAGCTAAAAAAACGAATTGTGGTTTTTCTTTTTCAAAAAAATCATTTACCGCTTGTTGGTTTCTTAAATCTAATTCATTAGACGTTTTGTAAATAATATTACTAAAACCTTTTTGTTGCAAGTTTCGCACAATAGCACTGCCTACCATTCCACGATGCCCAGCAATATAAATTTTAGAATCTTTCTTCATATTACTTTATTGCGATAAACTTTTAGTGGAGAAGCCATTATCTTTTAACATTCTTTCCTTTGAGTAAACAATAATATCGTTGGCTACCATTTCTTTTACCATTTCTGCTAAAGTATATTTAGGTTTCCAACCCAATTTTGTTTGAGCTTTTGTAGGATCTCCTATTAATAAATCTACTTCTGTAGGCCTATAATATCTTTTATCTACTTTAACTACAATTTTTCCAATAGGAATATTGTATTTACCAGTATTAGCAATTACTTTACCTTCTTCATTTTCAGCTTCGCCATTAAATTCTAATTCAATGCCTATTTCGGCAAAAGCCATTTTTACAAAATCTCTTATGTAAGTTGTTTTTCCTGTTGCAATTACAAAATCTTCTGGCTTCTCTTGTTGTAAAATAAGCCACATAGCTTCTACATAATCTTTTGCATGCCCCCAATCTCTTTGAGCATTTAAGTTACCTAAAAATAATTGTTCTTGAAAACCTAAAGCTATTGCAGCTACTGCTCTAGTAATTTTTCTTGTTACAAAAGTTTCGCCACGTAAAGGAGATTCATGGTTGAATAAAATTCCATTGCAAGCATACATATTATAAGCTTCTCTGTAGTTTACTGTAATCCAGTAAGCATACAATTTTGCTGCAGCATAAGGGCTACGAGGATAGAATGGAGTTGTTTCGCTTTGAGGTACTGCTTGCACTAAACCATACAATTCAGAAGTTGAGGCTTGGTATATTTTTGTTTTATTTATTAAACCTAATAATCTTACAGCCTCTAAAATTCTTAAAGTGCCTATACCATCTGCATTAGCTGTATATTCTGGTGTTTCAAAACTTACATGCACATGGCTCATTGCTGCCAAATTATAAATTTCATCTGGCTGTACTTCTTGTATAATTCTTATTAAATTGGTGCTGTCTGTTAAATCGCCAAAATGCAATGTTAAATGACGATTAGGAATATGTGGATCTTCGTAAAAATGATCTATACGTTGTGTATTAAATAACGAACTTCTGCGTTTAATGCCATGTACTTCGTAACCTTTCTTTAATAAAAACTCGGCAAGGTATGCACCATCTTGCCCTGTAATGCCAGTAATTAATGCTTTCTTCATTTCTAAATTAAATTTATACTAACCTTTAATAATAGCTAATTAAGTATTATTTTGAACCGTTTACAATACTTTTAATAGTAATTGATAACCCTTCGGATAATTGTTTTTTAGGGGTGTAGTTGGTAGCCTGAATAGTGGCAGAAGAAAATTGTGTAGTAGCACAAAACTTTTTAACTCTAACTGCACTAATAGGAAATTTTTTCTTGGTAATTCTAGAAATCAAATCTAATGTTAAGCCACCTGTGTAGCCAATAAAATAAGGAATTCTAATAGGCGGTAATTTTTTGCCTAAAGCTTCTTCGGCAATATGCACTAATTCTTTAGTAGATAAATCTGGTTTATCTATATAATTAAATAAATGATAGCCTTTAAATTTTTTATCTAAACAATAACTGATGAAACCAGCAACATTTTCTACATAAGCCATTGATTTTTTGTTTCGGCCTTTGCCAACCATAATAAAATTACCACTAGCAATTTGTTTTAAAAGGTTGTAAACATTTCCTTTATTACCTGGACCAAAGGTTACTGTAGGCCTAACAATGATTAAGGATTTACCATTTCTATCATTATCAAACCAACGCCTTAAAACTTTTTCAGCTTCTAATTTACTTTTACCATAATGGTTAAAAGGGTCGGTGCCAGAAAGTTCATCGGGGTCTTTTTTATTTAAACCATATACAGAAACAGAACTGGTAAAAATAATATGTTCAATATTTTTTTCAGCCATTACTCTTAACACATTATGCGTACCTTCTACATTTACATCATAATAAAGAGAAATTGGTGAAACATCATCTCTATGTTCGGCTGCTAATAAAATTATGTAATCAGAATTATCGGGTATAGCAAGTTTTAATGCATCATAATCTCTTATATCTGCAATAACATTTGCAACATTAACATTATTGTATTCTGGTAGTTGCTTATCAACGTTAGTTACATTATGGTGGGTTGCAATAGAATTAATTAGATGCGAGCCAATAAATCCTGAGCCTCCAATTACACAAACATTCATTTATTATCCTAAAATTAAAAAAGCAAGATAAGGAATTGCACTATACAAAAATCAACAAAATTTCTTATTGGGTTGATTTGTTATTAAATTTCTTAGCTTAACTATATGTTTTTAAATTTCTCCTGAGCCAGTACAAAATCTTCTGGTATTCCAATATCTATAAAATAGCCATCAAAAGCTAACCCTTTGATGAGCATTTTAGCCAAATTTTTTTCTAAAAAATCTTTTTCAAAAGAAAATATTTGGGGTAAATTATTGGTTGCCGACAAAAAATAATTTTTATTTATTACTAAATACCCTGCGTTAATATATCCTTTAGTTGTAAAAGTTTTTTCTTTAAAAGAAAGAATTGTGTTAGAGTTATTATCTAACTCAACACAACCATACCTTTCAAAATTATACATTTGTTTTAAAGATATAGTACAATGTGCATTGGTAGAAAGATGAAAAGAGTGCAGAGCCTTAATATCCACCTCAAAAAAAGTATCGGCATTTACAATTAAAACATTTTCTTCAGTTATTAATTGAATTGCTTTTCTAATTCCTCCACCTGTGCCTAATGGTGTATCTTCTATTGTATATTCATAATTTAATGAGGGGTATTCATCTTTTAAAAAATCAATTACCTGCTCACTCAAATATCCTAAAGCAAAAATATATTTTTCAACGCCTTGGTTTTGTAAATAAGTAATGATATAATGCAAGAAAGGTTTACCAGCAACTGGAGATAATACTTTTGGCTTATTTGCCACTACCGATTTTAAACGAGTACCTAAACCTCCTGCGAGAATAATGGCTTGCATTGTAAACTTTAGTTTGAATTATTTCTTAAAATGTATTTATAAATAAACTTTAAAGCCCCCATAGGCATTAGCCTTAAAGGCAAACGTGTTAATATTTGTACAAGTAATGAATTAAAAGGAATTAAATTTTCTCTGTAGCATTTAATAATAAACTGTAATTCTTTTTTTAAGTAGTTAAGCCCATGTCTTCTGGCAATCATGCTATCGTTTACTCTAAAGTTTACTAAAATATCTTTTGAGTTAGCTAATAGAAGGCCTTTATTTAACATCCTTAACCATAAATAAAAATCTTCAAACAAATTAATTTCAATATAAGAATTTACACTAAGTACAGCAGATTTTTTAAACATTACTGTTGGGTGATTGAGTGGGTTTCTTAGCCTTGCATATTTTATAATTTTATCTAAACCAATTGGGGTTGATTTAATTTTATTCCTATCGTTTAATTCAATTTCAAATTCATTCATCCAGCCACCATGTGCAGATACAGTTGGATTGTTTTTAAAATAATTCAACTGAATTTCAAATCGGTTATGTACACAAATATCATCACTATCCATTCTAGCCACTAATTCATTGTTACACATTTTTAAGCCATAATTTAATGCATTGCCCAAACCAACATTTTTATCTAAAGGAAAGGTTTTAAAAATTGTTGGTTGTTGTTTAAGATAATCATTAATAACCTCTTGAATAGAGTTTGGAATGCTACCATCTATTACTAAAACAATTTCTGATGGAAGTACTGTTTGTGTAAACAAACTATTTAATGCGGCTCTTAAAAATTGTGGATTATCTTTATAATAAGTGGCCATTAACACAGAAAATGGCTCGTATTGATTATGGGTTGTATTAGTCATTTAAGAAAGGGAGGTTAAGGGTTAATTTGCTTTCTAACTAACTGCTTGTTGGTAAATTTGAATTGATTTTTCTGCTACAACACTCCACTGGTAATTATTAACAGCACAGTTTCTAGCATTATTTCTTAGGGTTGAAAAATTTATTTTATACTCCTCAATTGCATTTAAAAGATTGACTCCTATTTCATCTGTATTTAATGAAGTTACCCAACCAGCATTGTTTTCTTTAATTATTTCTGCCATATTGGTACCTGGTGTAATAAAACAAGGCACTCCATACGCTAATGCTTCTAAAATTGCAACAGGCATGCCTTCATATCTTGATGTTAAAACAAAAATGTCTGCATTGCATAAAACATTTTCTTTTTCATTACCAAAAACAGGGTTATTAAGATTGATATTGCAAGTAAAATCTGGAATTCTTTTTTTTACATAATTTACATCAGCTTCCTCTCCATAACCATAAATTTGCAAACTGATATTTTTTTCAGCAAGTTGTTTATCTACTTTTAATAAAGCATCTAACAATATGTCTAAACCCTTATGCATTAAATCTATTCTAGATAAAAAAATAAGGTTAATTGGCAAATTTGGAGTTTTATTTTGCAAATAATTTACATTAGTAAAAACACCATTTGGTAAAATATAAGAAGCTTTAAACCAATTAAAAACAGAAATACTTTTTTCTGCATTATTCAAGTATAAAATACCATTTGAGTTTTGTATAAA
>JAIBAV010000134.1 GCA_019695015.1 Chitinophagaceae bacterium | reverse complement strand
TAGATTCATTGAATAAATACCTAAATTTTCATTATTTTCACATAAACACTTTATTTACAGGTATATATATGTTATAACTTAATTTATATTAAATTTTCCTCTCTTTTATAAATTTTATAAAGTTTAAATACGAAGTTTGAGAAATATTTACACTAATGAAAAGTAAAGTATATTTTAATAATGCAGATAGAAATCTGGTTTATAAAAATAAAACAAATCTGAAGCAATTTGTTGCTACCATTTTTGAGTTAGAAAAGATAGAGTTAGAAACAATAAATTATATTTTTTGTAGCGATGAGTATTTATTAAAAATTAATCAGCAATTTTTAAATCACCATTATTATACCGATATTATTACCTTTTGTTTGTCTTCACCCAAACAACCTATTATTTCAGAAGCTTATATTAGTATAGATAGGGTAAAAGAAAATGCTTATGAATTTAATACAAGTTTTAACAATGAAATTAGAAGGGTTGTTTTTCATGGTGCATTACATTTATGTGGTTATAAAGACAAATCTAAAAAATCTATTGACCTTATGAGAGAGAAGGAGACTTTTTACCTTAACATGTTTAACAGTCAAATGTAGTTTCACGTGAAACAAAATAAAACATGCTCCACGTGAAACAAGTACGCCAACCAATATACTTATGGTTTTAAGCCATATACTTTATGTAATGCTAAACATACTGTTATTATATTTGCCGAATGTTTTTAAATTATGATGTAATAGTTGCAGGTGCAGGTCATGCAGGTTGCGAGGCAGCAGCAGCTGCTGCAAATATGGGAAGCAAGGTATTATTAATAACCATGAATATGCAAACCCTTGCACAAATGAGTTGTAACCCTGCAATGGGTGGTATAGCCAAGGGACAAATATTAAGAGAGGTAGATGCCATGGGAGGATATAGTGGTATTGTTTCTGATAAAAGCATGATTCAGTTTAGAATGTTAAACAGAAGCAAGGGGCCAGCAATGTGGAGCCCAAGAACCCAAAACGATAGAATGGTTTTTGCCTTAACCTGGAGAGAAATGTTAGAACAAACACCCAATGTTGATTTTTATCAGGATATGGTTAAAAGTTTAATCATAAAAAATGGTACTGTTTATGGCGTAGTAACAAATCTGGGACATGAAATTTATGCAAAATCTGTAATAATTACAAGTGGTACCTTTTTAAATGGAGTTATTCATATTGGAGAAAAGCAATTAGGTGGCGGAAGAATTTCAGAAAAATCAGCATCTGGCATTACAGAACAATTAGTAGAAGTTGGATTTGAAAGCGATAGGCTAAAAACAGGAACTCCTCCAAGAGTTGATGGTAGAAGTTTAGACTACTCTAAAATGGAAGTACAACATGGAGATGATAAAATTTCCGGATTTTCTTTTTTAGAAATAGAAAGAATACAACCGCAGCAACAAAAACCATGTCATATAACTTATACAAATAGTACTGTTCATGAAATTTTAAAAACAGGATTTGATAGAAGCCCAATGTACCAAGGTAGAATCGAAGGCGTTGGCCCAAGATATTGCCCAAGTATTGAAGATAAAATAAATCGTTTTGCAGAAAGAGATCGTCATCAACTATTTGTAGAACCAGAAGGTTGGAATACTGTAGAAATATATGTAAACGGCTTTTCAACCTCATTGCCAGAAGATGTACAAGTGAAAGCCCTTAAAATGGTACCAGGGTTTGAAAATTGTAAAATTTTTAGACCAGGCTATGCTATAGAATACGACTATTATCCGCCAACACAACTAAACCATACATTAGAAACAAAAATAATACATAACTTATTCTTTGCAGGGCAAATAAATGGTACAACAGGATACGAAGAAGCTGCCTGCCAAGGTTTAATGGCTGGTATAAACGCACACCAAAAAGTAAATAATTTAGAACCTTTAATTTTAAAAAGAAGCGATGCATATATTGGTGTTTTAATAGATGATTTAATAAGTAAAGGAACTAATGAACCTTACAGAATGTTTACCAGTAGGGCAGAATATAGAACACTTTTAAGGCAAGATAATGCCGATTTAAGATTAACAGAAATGGCATTTAAACTTGGTTTAGCCTCTTTAGAAAGAATGGAAAAAGTGAGCTATAAAAAAAATAAAATAGAAGAAATTAAGGCCAGCTTGAATGATGTTTATATAGAACCAGCAGAAATAAATGAATATTTTGAAAAAATTGGCTCGGCTGTAATGCAAGAAAAACAAAAAGCTTCTAAAATTATACTAAGACCAGGAGTAAACTTAAATGAACTATTAAACTTTTCTTTAATATTAAAAAATAAATATAGCAATGAAAAAGAAGATATTATAGAACAAGCAGAGCTACAAGTAAAATATCAGCGATATATAGAAAAAGAAAAAGATTTAGTAGATAGAATGAGCCAAATGGAAGAATTGATAATACCAGATACATTTGATTATAATAAAGTAATTGCCCTATCTAACGAAGCCTTACAAAAGTTTAAAAAAATAAAACCAAGAACACTGGGTCAAGCAAGCAGAATAAGTGGAGTAAACCCAAGCGATATACAAATATTAATGGTTTATATGGGAAGATAGTTTTTATAATTATTTTTTAAAACCTACCGAAATCTAAGCAAGTCAGGTATATTACATCAATTTATTTAAACCATAAATAAAATAAAAATTGGCTGTATTGAGTCGTCTTATATTAATAACTTGCAATTAATTCTAACAGTAAATATGACACCACAACAAAAAAAGGTTTTAGATGATGCCGTAAAAACAAAACTTAAAAACGAAAAAATATTAACTGGCGGCAACAAGTATATAAATCCAATTAGAAAAGTTCCTAAGAAAAAAAAGGAAGGGCTTATAGAAAAACCAGGTAATTAAATTTTATACGAGTACAATAAAATTAAAGTTGTGATTTGCTTTCAAACTTTGTTCTTTCTAATTTTGATAACAACACAATAATCAGATTAATCCTTCTTGCATACGTTGTGATTTGCTTTCAAACTTTGTTCTTTCTATATTTGATAACAACGAAATTGAAAAGCTTAAAAAAGAGCTTGAGTTGTGATTTGCTTTCAAACTTTGTTCTTTCTATATTTGATAACAACTCCCAATTGTAAGTAACTTGATAACTTCCGTTGTGATTTGCTTTCAAACTTTGTTCTTTCTATATTTGATAACAACTTGCCAGGTGACACGTGGGAAATAGACCTGTTGTGATTTGCTTTCAAACTTTGTTCTTTCTATATTTGATAACAACTAACCAAGTCTTAGGAACGTTGGCTGGAAAGTTGTGATTTGCTTTCAAACTTTGTTCTTTCTATATTTGATAACAACAAAAACTGAATGGGTTGAGGAAATAAACAAGTTGTGATTTGCTTTCAAACTTTGTTCTTTCTATATTTGATAACAACGTACCATTTTTAAGTAATGTAGGATTACCGGTTGTGATTTGCTTTCAAACTTTGTTCTTTCTATATTTGATAACAACGATAACAGATTTTCAGATAAAAGTTGAGAGGTTGTGATTTGCTTTCAAACTTTGTTCTTTCTATATTTGATAACAACGGTGGAAGAGATTAATAATAAAACTGCTATGTTGTGATTTGCTTTCAAACTTTGTTCTTTCTATATTTGATAACAACAAAATTTAAAAATATAAAATCTATTTATAGTTGTGATTTGCTTTCAAACTTTGTTCTTTCTATATTTGATAACAACTGGAGAAAAGAATTATGAGTTGAGCCTAATGTTGTGATTTGCTTTCAAACTTTGTTCTTTCTATATTTGATAACAACTGATGGAATTAACAACCTGCAACAACTAAGTTGTGATTTGCTTTCAAACTTTGTTCTTTCTATATTTGATAACAACTGATGGAATTAACAACCTGCAACAACTAAGTTGTGATTTGCTTTCAAACTTTGTTCTTTCTATATTTGATAACAACTTGAATTTAATACCTTATAGTTATGTTGCGTTGTGATTTGCTTTCAAACTTTGTTCTTTCTATATTTGATAACAACCGTATGTATGGGTAGTGTCTTTTGAACTTAGTTGTGATTTGCTTTCAAACTTTGTTCTTTCTATATTTGATAACAACTGTACCCGTCTTTTAAAATTACCTTTTCTAGTTGTGATTTGCTTTCAAACTTTGTTCTTTCTATATTTGATAACAACTGATGGAATTAACAACCTGCAACAACTAAGTTGTGATTTGCTTTCAAACTTTGTTCTTTCTATATTTGATA
>JAIBAV010000051.1 GCA_019695015.1 Chitinophagaceae bacterium | reverse complement strand
TCCAGTGTAATTATTTTTTTAGATTCTTTGGGTTGATTATTTCCAGTTTTTACAACAGATTCTACATATTTTTCTGTTTCAATTAGTACAGTTTTATCAGTAAAATTTGTAGTTGTTGTTTTAGTTATTAACGAATCGGCAGTGTTATTTAAAACTACTGTTTTGCTTATGTGAATATTTGTGGTTATTTCTTGTTTGTTTTTTGTATTAGTGATAGAGTATAATTCAGAAAATATAGGTCTATAAAGAAATACAGCCAATAGCATACCTGTTAACAAAATTACTTTTCTTCCTATTTTATCGCTCAGCCAGCCAAAGAAAATAAAAAATGGAGTTGCTAATATTAATGCAACTCCAAGCCAAGTATTGGTTTGAATAGCATTTAGATTACAAGTTTTTAATAAAAATGTTTGAGTGTAAAATTGCCCTGTGTACCAAATTACACCTTGCCCCATTGTTGCACCAAATAAAGCCAATAAAACTAATTTTAAATTTTGTCTTTTTCCAAAACTTTCTTTAATGGGATTAATGCTCGTTTTGCCTTCTGTTTTTAGTTTAGCAAACAAAGGGCTTTCTTTCATTTTTAACCTTATAATAATGGATACTAACACCAACACAATACTTAATAAAAAAGGTAGCCGCCAACCCCAGTTATTAAAATCTGCTTTACTTAAGCTGTTTTGAGTAGTAATAATAACTACTAAAGAAACCAATAAGCCTAATGTTGCAGTGGTTTGAATCCAGCTTGTATAGTAGCCTCTTTTATGTTCAGGTGCATGTTCTGCTACATAGGTTGCAGCACCACCATATTCTCCACCTAATGCCAAGCCCTGTAGTAATCTTAAAAATAAAATAACATAAGGTGCAAAATGAAAAGTTTGATAAGATGGAATACATCCAATTAAAAATGTACTTCCACCCATAATAATTAAGGTGAGTAAAAAAGTATATTTTCTACCAATCATATCGCCAAGTCTTCCAAAAAATAAAGCTCCAAATGGCCTCACAATAAAGCCTGCTGCAAAGGTTGCTAATGTTGCTAAAAATGCTGTTGTAGTGTTTTCTGGAGGAAAAAATTTTTCAGAAATAATAATAGCTAAGCTTCCAAATATGTAGAAATCGTACCATTCTATTAATGTACCAACGCTAGATGCTGCAATAACTTTCCAAATTCCTTTTTCTGATTGCATAAATTTTTATTGTTATTTAATCTAATTAGGTTGTATGTAATTTAAAGACTGGTTGTATTATTCTTGTAAGAATCTTTAAGGAAAACCTTATAGTCCATAAAGACTTCAAAATACAATTTAACTAAAACAAAAATGAGTATTAATATTTTTCCATCTTTATTTATAAACAAAGTAAATGTACCAATAATAACTACTAATTGTTGCGTAATTATTCTTCCATACGGTTCAAGCATTAACTTCTCTAATCTAACTGTTTTAAATTGCTTGGGTATTACAAATTCTTTTATTACACCAAACCCATAACTTATAAAAAATAATAACAATAGCAGTTGTGCATAACGAGGTAAAGTGCTTCTTAAATTAAAAAACAAATCATACATTTCAATATGCATTTTGTTCATACTTAAAACACCTAAAAATATCTTCATTTGTACAAAAACAAATAATCCAAAATGAAAAATAAAGAACGCTATGATAAATAAGCCAACTGCTAGCTTTGGCACTTTACTATTGTTTACAATTTCATTTTTATTAGAAAATATGGAGGCAGTAAATATTTTTAGAATATTGTAAAGGCCAATTATTACTGTTTCTAAACAAAAAATTATAAAAATTATTCTAGCATCCCAATTTTTAAACCAAACGCCCCATATAGGTATTAAATTAATGGCTATAAACAAGTAGTTGGTAGCGGTTAATTTTTTATTTTTAAAAAGTTTAAAGAATAAATTTTCTTGCATGAAGTGAACTTTTTTTCTTTGATTTGTGTTTCCAAATTAATGAAAAAATTATACATGCAAAAACTTACACTAGCAATACACGGTGGTGCAGGAACTATTTTGAAGAACGACTTAACCCCTGAACTTGAAAGATTATATAATGATGGCTTAAAACAAGCATTGCAGAGCGGTTATGCTGTATTAGAAAAAAATGGAACTGCAACAGATGCAGTTGTTGCTGCTGTAACTTCATTAGAAAATAATATTTTGTTTAATGCAGGTAAGGGTTCGGTGTTTACAAAAAATGGAGAACATGAAATGGATGCCTCTATTATGGAAGGTAAAAATTTAATGGCTGGTGCAGTTGCAGGTGTAAAAAATATTAAAAACCCAATTCAGCTTGCACAAAAAATTATGCTACATAGCAACCATGTTTTTTTAAGTGGGCAGGGAGCATTTGAGTTTGCTCAACAACAACAATTAGCAGTAGAGAATGAAGATTATTTTTATTCTGAATTTAGATATAAACAATGGCAAGCAGTAAAGGAAACTGATAGTTATTTGTTAGATCACAATAGTAATGAAACTGAAAATTTATTAAAAAATAAAAAATTTGGAACAGTAGGGGCAACTGCTTGCGATGCTTTTGGCAACCTTGCTGCTGCAACAAGTACTGGCGGAATGACCAACAAACAATTTAATAGAATTGGCGATACACCTGTTATAGGTGGTGGTACTTATGCCAATAACAACACATGTGCAATTAGTTGTACAGGGCATGGAGAATTGTTTATTAGAGCAGTTGCTGCATACGATGTAAGTTGTTTAATGGAGTACAAGAATTGTAGTTTGCAACAAGCTATGGATATTGTTGTAAACAATAAACTTGTTAAAATAAAAGGAGAAGGTGGTATGGTTGGCGTGGATGCAAAAGGAAATTACGCCATGCTTTTTAATAGCGAAGGAATGTATAGAGGTGTAAAGAATAGTGATGGTATTTTTGAAGTGGCTATTTATCGTTAACAATAAATGTAAAATAATAAATGAAGAAAGTAGCAGTGATTGTTGCAGGTGGCAATGGAATACGAATGGGTGGCTTTATACCTAAACAGTTTTTGTTATTAAAAGGAAAACCAGTATTGTGGTTTACCATTAATACTTTTTTAAACTCGTACAACGATTTAGAAATTATTCTTGTTTTGCCAGAAGAGTTTATTGAAAGAGGCAGAGAAATTATTGAATTGTTTGATGAAAAAAGCAGAATAACAATTACGAAAGGCGGTAATACAAGATTTCATTCTGTACAAAATGGATTGCAATTAATTAAGGAAGAATGTATTGTTTTTGTTCATGATGGTGTTCGTTGTTTACTGAGTAAAAATTTAATAATAAATTGTTACCAGCAAGCTCTTATTAAAGGCAATGCAGTACCTGCTATAACTGCAACAGATAGTATTAGGTTGGTAGATGAAAATGGAAACAATTCTATTGCTGATAGAAATAAAATTAAAATAATTCAAACACCACAAACTTTCAAAAGCAATATTATTTTAGATGCTTTTAAACAACCCTATAAGGAAAGTTTTACTGATGAAGCATCTGTTGTAGAAGCAACCGGAGCAGCTATTTTCTTGATTGACGGAGAATATAATAATATAAAAATTACGCATCCAAGCGATTTGGCAGTTGCAGAAAAAATATTGGAAGCTTTATAAATAACATTCTTTAATTTTCAATAATGCACCCCAAGCATTTATCTATTCTTGATTTTTCTTATCCACTTTCTGAAGAAAGAATAGCAAAATTTCCTTTATCTCTAAGAGATACAAGCAAACTACTTGTGTATAACAATGAAGAAATTTCACAAGACTATTATTATAATTTACACAATCATATTCCTGAAAACTCTTTAATTATTTTTAACAACACTAAAGTTGTTGAAGCAAGATTATTGTTTGAAAAAACAACTGGCAGTGTAATTGAAATTTTTTGTTTAGAACCAGATGAGAGATATGGGGATATTACTGTTGCCATGATGCAAAAAAGTAAAGTATATTGGAAATGTTTAGTTGGTGGAGCCAAAAAATGGAAAGAAGATTTTTTACTAAAAGAATTGAAAGAAGATGGAAATAATATTCAACTACAAGCAAAAATAATTGAAAAGAAAAATGATTATTTTTTGATTGAATTTTGTTGGAACAATAATGAGCTATGCTTTTCTGAACTTTTACATTTGTTTGGCGTAATTCCTTTACCACCTTATATAAAAAGAAGCACTACAGAACAAGATAGAGTTACCTATCAAACTATTTATGCAAAATTTGATGGAAGTGTTGCAGCCC
>JAIBAV010000026.1 GCA_019695015.1 Chitinophagaceae bacterium | reverse complement strand
TTAAAAAAAACTACAAATTGTTCAAAAGAGTTAAGCCTGTGCGTTCGGCCCTCCAAAATTCATTGGTATTTCTATTTGTTCAAGATCCTGAATTGGACCATGTGCTGCCTCATAGCGATCAATATTTTCGGCAAGGGCTTTCATAAATCTTTTGGCATGCATAGGTGTAAAAATGGTTCTAGATTTTACTTTACTTTTTGGTGTACCGGGCATCACATTTACAAAATCTATTACAAACTCTGCATGGCTATGTGTTATAATTGCTAAGTTGGCATAAGTTCCTTCTGCTACTTCTTCTGTAATTTCAATATTTAATTGATTATTGTTTTGTTGTTGTTGTTCCATAATAAAATTTATAATAATTATTTTTTTATCTTAATCTATCTGCACTCTTCACCAATTTCTCGTCTTTCCTAATTGCTAATAAAGCCATTACTAAAAAAACGGGTACTGCAAAATATACAACAGATGTTAAAGCAATTGTTCCTGATTCAAATTTCTTGGTATTAAAATACAATAATACAATTGTAAGAATGTTAACCAACAAAGTTGCAATTATAATTTTTATTTGCTGCCTTCTATCTTTATATAAAAAAACAGAAACTAATGCTGCTACAGCCACAGCTACTGTAAGTATAAGTACTAACAAATTTTCTTTTGCTGTATAATTAATAAAAGTACTTATGCCATTTTCTACCTTATTCCCTCCAAAAAAAGAAAATTGTAGAGTGGCAAAACTTAATAATGCTGCTATTAATAACCAAACAGATTGAATACGTTGTAACATAAAAATTATTTTTTAAAAAGTTTATCCTAACTCAGGATATAAAGGAAACTGAGACATAAACTCATTTACACTTGCTTTTGTTTTTGCTAAAATAGTAGCATCATCTGCATTCATTAAAGCTTTGTCAATAACATTTACCACAAAGTTCATGTGTTGCTCTTTCATTCCTCTTGTGGTAATTGCTGCAACACCAAAACGAATACCACTAGTAACGAATGCACTTTTATCATCATAGGGTACCATATTTTTATTTGCAGTAATATCTGCTTCTCCTAAAACATTTTCGGCTTTTTTACCACTAATGTTTTTGTTTCTTAAATCAATTAACATTAAATGATTATCCGTTCCGCCACTAATAATATTATAACCTAAGTTAACAAATTCTTTTGCCATTGCTTGTGCATTACTTTGTACTTGTTTTGCATATAGTGTAAAATCATTTGTTAAGATTTCTCCAAATGCAACTGCCTTAGCAGCAATAACATGCTCTAATGGGCCACCTTGAGTACCTGGGAAAACAGCCATATCTATTAAATGGCTCATCATTCTTATATTTCCTTTAGGATCTTTTAAGCCAAATGGATTTTCAAAATCTTTTGCCATCATAATTACTCCACCTCTTGGCCCTCTTAATGTTTTATGTGTTGTACTTGTAACAAAATGACAATGATTAAATGGAGAAGATAATAAACCTTTAGCTATTAAGCCTGCAGGATGTGCAATATCTGCCATTACAAAAGCTCCTATCTCATCGGCAACTTTTCTTATTCTTGCATAATCTATATCTCTGCTGTATGCACTTGCACCACAAATAATAAGTTTTGGTTTTACTTCTCTTGCTTTAGTTTCAAGCATTTCATAATCTATTAAACCTTCTTCTCTGGTAACAGTATAAAAATGTGGTTTATATAGTTTACCACTAAAATTTACAGCACTACCATGTGTTAAATGCCCACCCATGCTTAAATCTAAACCTAAAATATCATCACCAGGTTTTAAAATTGCCAACATTAAAGCTGCATTGGCTTGTGCACCACTATGAGGTTGAACATTGGCATATTCAATTCCAAAAATTTGTTTTAATCTGTCAATTGCTAATTGTTCAGTTTGGTCAACAATTTCACAACCGCCATAATACCTTCTTCCTGGATAACCTTCAGCATATTTATTAGTCATTACACCACCCATAGCCTGCATTACTTGAAGGCTTGTAAAATTTTCGCTTGCTATTAATTCTATTCCACGTCTTTGTCTTTGCAGTTCTTGGTTTATTAAATCAAAAACTTGTGTATCTCTTTGCATAATTTCTACTTTTAAAAATTAAGATGTTTTGCTGAAAATATTTAAGTATGCAAATTTAATTGATTGATTGAAGTAGGCAAGTTTAATTAGCAAATTGATTTAACGAATACTTTATTTTATTTTTTGCGTACTTATGATGACTGGAAATTTACAAATAACCACATAGTGCAATTAAATTTTTATTCCTTAATACAAACAATTTATAAATTGAAGTAAAAAAAGGGGTATTGATTTAAAACAAAAAACTTGTATAAAATAATTATTTTCCTACTTTCACAGCCCCAATTATATTTTGTGGCAAATGTTTATGTGTTGTAATGGGAAAATTTTAAAAAATGAAAGCAATCATCCCCGTTGCTGGTGCAGGAACCAAACTTCGTCCTCTAACCTATACACAGCCAAAAGCTTTAATACCTTTAGCAGGTAAAGCAATACTTGGTTTTATTGTGGATCAGCTAAAAAATGCTGGTATAAATGAATTTATTTTTATAGTTGGATATTTTGGCGATAAAATTCAAGATTACATAAAACAAAATTACCCATCTATAAATGCACACTTTGTTTATCAAAACGAAAGGCATGGTACTGGGCATGCAATTGAATTAACCAGGCATATTGTGGATAGCGATGAGGTTTTTATTGCCTTGGGAGATACAATATGTGAATATGATTTAAACGAAGTAATACATAGCCCGTTTAATATGTTAGGGGTAAGAAAAATTGATGACCCAAGAAATTTTGGAGTTGCAACCATAAACGAAGAAGGCTTTATTGAAAATGTTGTAGAAAAACCAGCATTTCCGAAAAGTAATTTGGCTTTAGTGGGATTATATAAAATTAAAGACAGCAGCCTATTATATAAATGCCTGCAACATTTATTTGTTGAGGATATAAAAACGCAAGGTGAATATAATTTAACCGATGCCTTAGATTGTATGATACAGCGTGGAGCAAAGTTTCAAAGTTTTAAAGTTAAAAACTGGTTCGATTGTGGTAAAAAAGAAACATTAATTGAAAGCAATGCTACTCTTTTAAAAAAACTTGGTGGCAATACTACTTCTACCCATCAATTTGAAGATACTATTATTATACCTCCTGTAAGTATTGCTGAAAATTGCCACATAAAAAATGCTGTAATTGGTCCCAATGTCTCTATTGGTAATAACACTTCTATATTAAACTCTGTTGTACATAATAGTATTATTGGCTCATTTACATCTATTAAACAAGTAGTTCTAAATAATTCATTAATTGGTAGCGATGCCCATGTTAAAGGATTAAGCAAAAGTTTAAATATTGGCGATAATACAGAAATAGAATTTGGATAGAGTATTTTAATAATGCCAGTATTATTATAGAATGGCAAGTTTTTCTTTATACAATTTCATTTTTTGAATATTGCTTATTAGTTTGTTTGTACCTAACAAGCTAGATACTGCCTTTTCATCATCAGTATCAGCATCTCTTACATGAACAGTAAACAATGGATTTTCAATAGCTAAACTCTCGTTAATATATCCTTTTAACTCTTTATTAGGTATATGATTTTTAAGGCTTATAATTGTAGCATAGTAAATATGATAACCACCATATTGCCATGCAATAAGCTGTTCCAAACAATCTTTCATTTCCTGTATTGCTTCATCATCTTGTTGCTGCAAAAGATCTGTATATTTAAGTAATACAAGTGCTTTGTAGGCTTTTGCAAATGAAACAACATTTTCTTGTTTTGTTTTCAATAATGTATCACTCATTTCTTTTTTTAAAACAAACCACATTTTTTTAGAATTCCACGTTTGCAATTTGCTTTCATGCATCCATTTCAAAGTGTCTAATAATTTGTAATTATGTTCAGCATCTGTATTTTCTGAAAAATTGCTACTAGCAGCATAACGCATATAAGATGGAATGGAATAAACATCTTCTAATAGGCTTACATTTTCATTGTTTTGATTACAACTATAAAGAAACATTAATAGAACAATAATTATTTTTTTCATAATTAATTGTTTTAAGTTAGTTAATAAAAAATTGTTATGAATGGCATTTGCATACGAATGAAAAAAAAAAAAAATGACATTTCCAAATATATTTTTTTGAAGCCCACAAAGGGTTTGGTGCAAAAATATTGTACTTTACTTCCTCAATTTAATTAGTTTCATTAATGAAGAATTCTTTCAATTAGTTA
>JAIBAV010000057.1 GCA_019695015.1 Chitinophagaceae bacterium | reverse complement strand
TAAATAAATTGGCAACTTCAACATATCTTGCATTTAAAAAATTTAAAAAAATATGCCACAAATGTACTATTTTTTAGGCTTCTTTTTAAGAGATAACAGCTTTATGAATTTCAATTTCCATATATCGTAAGTAGAATAAAAATTATTAAATATTTTTTATGAAAAAAGTAGAACATATTGGTATTGCAGTTAAAGATTTTGCCATTAGCATACCATTATTTGAAAATTTATTAAATGTACCCTGTTATAAACAAGAAACAGTAGAATCAGAAAATGTTAACACTGCATTTTTTAAACTTGGCGAAACTAAAATTGAGCTTTTGCAAAGTACAAATTCTGATGGCGTAATTGCAAAATTTATTGAGAAAAAAGGCGAAGGCATCCATCACTTAGCTTTTGATACTGATAATATTTTGGCGGAAGTAGAAAGGTTAAAAAATGCTGGCTTTACTTTGTTAAATGAAACACCCAAAGAAGGTGCAGATAATAAATTGGTTTGTTTTCTGCATCCTAAAAGTACTAATGGTGTTTTAATAGAATTATGCCAAGAAAAAAAATGATATACCTACTGTTTAAATGATATAAATAAAATAATTATTAAGCCATAATCTAATTATATTTTTAAAATGTTTGCAGTAACAATTTTAGGAAACAATTCAGCAATACCTGCTTATGGCAGAATGCCAACTGCTCAAGTTGTTACTTTAAACGACCAACAGTTTTTAATTGACTGTGGCGAAGGAACACAAATGCAACTTGCTAAATATAAAATAAGAAAAAGCAAGATTAATCATATTTTCATTTCTCATTTACATGGCGACCATTACTTTGGTTTAATTGGTTTAATTACAAGCATGGGCTTATTAAATAGAGAGAATGATTTACACATTTATGCACCTGCTGGAATAGAACAAATTATACAACTACAATTACAAGTTGCCAATATCACCTTACCATTTTCTTTATTTTTTCATGTATTGCATACAGAAGGAATTTTAATTAATGAAAATAAATTTTCTGTTGAATGTTTTACAGTACAACACAGTATTGAATGTTGGGGCTTTATTTTTAGAGAGAAGAAAGCACCAAGAAAAATTGATAAAGAAAAAGCAGTTCAATATCAAATTCCTGCAGCCTTTTACAACCAATTAAAAGAAGGGTTAGATTATGTAACTAAAGAAGGTTTAATTATTAATAATAAAGATGTAACTACAACTAATATACCTGCCAGGTCTTATGCCTATTGTGCTGATACAAAATATTTTGAAGAGTTGATACCTAAAGTGAAAGATGTAAATGTATTATACCACGAAACAACTTATTTAAAAGATTTTGAAGAAAAGGCAATTTTACGTTTCCATTCTACAACACACCAGGCAGCTAACATTGCCAAACAATGCAATGCACATAAATTATTAATTGGGCATTTTAGTAGTAAATATGAGAATTTAGACCAATTTTTAACAGAAGCAAAAGAAGTTTTCAAATCTACTGAATTAGCTATTGAAGGTGTTTGTTATAATATTTTATAGACTTAGTTAAAGTTATTTTTTATTATAAACTTTTTTGCCATCACTCCAGGTTGCAATAACTTTTGTATTTAAAATTTCAGTTTCAGGAACTTGCATCAAATCGTTGTTTAGCAAAATAAAATCGGCTTTCTTCCCTACCACTAAACTTCCAGTTTCATTTTCTAGAAAATTTGCTTTAGCTGCCCAAATTGTCATTCCCCTAAGTGCTTCTTCTCTGGTTAAAGCATTTTCTTTTTGAAAACCATTAGTCGGAAAGCCTACTGCATCTTTTCTTATAACTGCTGCTAAAAAAGTTTTAAAAGGAGAAATATCTTCCACAGGAAAATCAGTACCTAAAGGCAGCCAACCATTTTGCTTTAATAATTGTTTATAAGCATAAGCATTTTGTAGTCTTTTTTTCCCTAACCTTTCTTCTGCCCAATACATATCGCTTGTGGCATGTGTTGGTTGCACAGATGGTATAACAGAGGCGTAACCAAATAAATCAAAATCATTTTCATTAATAACTTGGGCATGTTCTATACGCCAACGTTTATCATTTTTGCCTTTTAAATATTTATTGTAAATAGTTAAAATAGTACGGTTAGCACTATCACCAATGGCATGTGTACACATTTGATAGGGTGTATTCACTAAAATAGAAGCCAAAGAATCAAAATGTGCTTTGTTGCTTAATAAAAATCCAAACCAGTTTGGTTTATCTGAATAATGCTGTAGCAGACAAGCACCACGGCTACCTAAAGCACCATCACTATACACTTTAATTCCTTTCACAAATAGCTTATTTGTTTTATAAGGTGGTTTGCTCAAATACTTTTCATAGTTTCTTTGATCATCACTTAACATTACATATAGCTTCATCAACAATTTATTTTGTTGCTGTAAAGAATCTATTTTTTCCACATCGTTATACATTAAGCCACAATCTGTAATGGTAGTTAAGCCTTGTTCAAAACAATTTTCTTGTGCAGCCATTAACCATTTATCATAATCTTTTAAAGCTGCACTTGGTATTTTAGATTGTACTAAATCTACTGCATTGTCAATTAATAGTCCTGTAAGTTTTCCATTTTTAGTTTCAATACTTCCTCCTGTTAATTGTTGATTTGGCTTAATTTCTGCAAGTGCTAAGGCTTTTGCATTTGCAATGGCTGCATGGCCATCTACTCTTGTTACCATAACAGGAACATCAGGAAATAATTGATTTAATAATTCATTGGTTGGAAATTGTTTACCCTCAAACTTATTTTGGTCCCAACCTCTGCCTATTATCCATTTTTCATTAGGATTATTTTTTGCAAACCTTGTAACCCTTCCTATCACTTCATTCCAGGACTTGCTATCGTATAATTGTACTTCAAACAAGCTTTTACCATAACCTACAAAATGTGCATGTGCATCAATAAAACCAGGGTAAATAAATTTTCCATTTGCATCAAACTTTTCTTTAGCAACATAACTATCTAAAATACTTTCTGCTTTACCCAATGCAAGTATTTTACCATCTTTTATAGCCATTGCCTCAGCTAAAGAAAAAGCACTATCCACTGTATAAATTTTAGCATTCAATACAATTAAATCTGCATTTTCTTTTGTATGGCAACCTATAAAGGTTAATGCAAGAATGAAAAAAATTAACTTAATCATAAAAAATATACTGTTTAGTGGGTATTGAAATTATTAATTCAAATTTATAACTTCGGTAATATTTATTATCAATGAAAAAAATTATCTCTTTAATAATCTTAATAAGTTGCTTTATTACAAAAATAAATGCACAAGATTTAGAAACTGAATTAAATAGCAATATCAGTATGTATAAAAAATATGTTTCTGAAAAAAATTATACTGCTGCTATTCCTTACATAAAAAAATCTGCATTACTTGTAAAACAAAAGTATGGAGAACAAAATAAAGATTATTTGACTTTAATAAATTCAACAGGCACTTTGTATTTTTTTATATCAAAGTTTGATACAGCAGTTTTGTATTACGATACTACATTAACCTTATATAAAAAATATTATTCAGCAGATAAAGAAGGGCTTTTACAAACGCACCTCAACTTAGCCATGAGTTATAATAAAATGGAAGATTATACCAATGCTAAAAAATGGTATGAAATTGTGGTGGCATCTCAAAAAGAACTGTATGGAACAAATAGTAAAAATTATAGAATGAGTTATGGAAACTTAGCCAATGTGTATAAGAATTTAGGGCTGTATGAAGAAGCAGAAAAAATGATGTTAGAAAATATTGACTATTATGAAAAAATGGATTCTAAAAGCGAAGCCTATGAAATTGCATTACAAAACTTAGCAGCACTTTATCAAAAATGGGGCTTGCATTATTGGGCAGCAATGTATTATTTTATTGCTTCTGATGTTAGGCTTGTTATAGCTGGTGAAAATGATACCTACTTTAAAAATTATATATCTAATGCAACTTTTTATTTTGAAAAGGCAGCAGGAGAATGTAGAAAAGATGGTGATTTTGAAAGGGCTGAAAAATGCTATAATTACAATACTATCATTTTTAAAGAAAGAAAAAATAATAAAGAGTATGCAAGATTTTTGAACCTAAGAGGATTAATGGAACTAGAACTAAAAAAATATACCAATGCCGAAATTAGTTTTTTTACAGCCCTTCAAATTTTTAAAAAAGAGTTTGATACAACACATTTATCTGTTGGCATGGTATATAATAACATTGGTATGTTATATTTTAACCTTAACAGATACGATTTTGC
>JAIBAV010000125.1 GCA_019695015.1 Chitinophagaceae bacterium | reverse complement strand
TAAAAAAAGAACAAACCACTAATGAAAGCATTGTATTAGATAATAAAGACTTTGCCATTTTAAAACTACTTCAACAAAATGCAAAAGCAACCGTAAAGGACATTGCCAAGCAAATTCATTTAAGCACAACGCCTGTACATGAAAGAATTAAAAGGCTTGAACATTTGGGAGTAATAAAACAATATGCCACTTTATTAGATTATGCAAAAGTGAAAAAAAGTTTAATGGTTTTTTGTTATGTAAGTTTAAAAGAACATAGCAAAAATGCAGGCTCAAAATTTATCAAACATATTCATAGTTTACCAGAAGTAATTGAGTGTTTTAATATTTCTGGCGAGTTTGACTTTATGTTAAAAGTAGTAGCAGAAAGCATGGATGATTATTATCATTTTCATGTTAACAAACTTAGCCAGAGTGAAAATATTGCAAATGTGCAGAGTGTTTTTGTAATGGGTGTATTAAAACAAACCCATATTGTAATATAAAAATAAGGCTACATAAAATTTAATTGAAATTTTACATAACCTTATTTTACACTAGTTTTATTTATTATTTTTTTGTTGTATCCACACTTGTTTGTGCTGGAACTTGTTGTGTTTTATTGTTAGTAATTTCTACATTATTTAATTCAACAAGCAGCATATAGCTCATTCTAATATCGTTTAATGAATTAATTTGACGTTGAGATAAATTGCTTTGTAAAATATTATCAGCAGTAACCTGATCTTGCCTTGTACGAGCAGAATTATATCGAGTAATATAATCATCCATTAGCTTTTTATAAGCCTCAACAGATGTTTTACCATCACCTAAACTTGCATAGTAAACTTGTTGTTGCTCAATATCTGTTTTTAGGCTTTTTAATACTTTTGCAGCTAAATCTTTATCTCCTACTTCATAGCATGCAGTTAAAAACCTTAAACTATTACGATTGTGCTGATTTGCTCTACTTACCATTCCATAAGGAACATTCTCTTGTAGCATTAATGAATCGCAATGTTGTAATACTTTTTTAGCATCATTCATTCTGTTTTTACTTATTAAATCAAATGCTAATTCTGTATAGGCTTCTCTTATAGAGTTTAAATGCCTTCTATTTTCTTCATCAAAATATACTCCTTTTACATTTGCATTTCCTGCAGCAAAATTATTCATCATTTTATCGTATGCCCAATCGGTATTTACCAAAGGAGCATTGGTATTAAATGTTCCATTGCTGTTATCTACAGGCACCAATCTGTAAGTTAATCCATCCATCCTTAAAAATCTTTCAAAACCTAAGCCTATTTGGTATGGGTTATTGCTTGTAAAACATATAGGACGTTTCCATTTATTGGCAGCAATAATATTTAATACAGCCAAATCGTTTTTCAATAATCTGTCTTTATTTAAATCAAATCTAAGTTCTGCTAAAATAGAATCTGTAGCATTTACAATGCCATTTTTAATTATCTCATCTTTATTAACAGGAATAGCAAATTTTTTAACTGGGAAAGTATTTAAAGGCTCACCTCTTGAGTTATCTATAAATGCAGGATTATCACTACCTATATAATTTTTCATTACATCATACAAATCGTAATAAGCACTTTCTGGAAATTTCGGGTTTGGTTTAAATGGTACATAATCTCTTTTCCTACCTTCAATTTGGTCTGCACTCCAAATCACATCAATTGGTGCACTTTCGTTTACTTTATAACGCAACTGATTAATGTACCAATCTATACCTAATAAACTAAAATTAATTACTCTAATATCTTTTCGTATTCCTTCTACTTCTTGTGCATACCATAATGGGTAAGTATCATTATCTCCAAAACAAAAAAGTATGGCATCTTTAGGGCAACTTTCTAAGTAATCTTTTGCTAAATCTCTTGCAAGTGTTTTGTTGCTTCTATCATGATCATCCCACTCTTGTTGAGCCATTAAAACAGGTACTGCCAATAAACAAATAACGGTAGCCAAAGTTGCTGCCACTTTTTGGTTTACAACACGAGTAATCCAGGATTTTACTTGCAATACACCTAACCCAATCCAAACAGCAAATGCATAAAAACTACCAACATACGCATAATCTCTCTCTCTTGGTTGGTTACCAGCCTGATTCAAGTAAACAACGATTGCAAGCCCTGTAAAGAAGAATAATAGCATATTTACTAAAGCATCGGCACCTTTTTGTTTAAAATGATACAATAAACCAATTAGCCCTAGTATAAAAGGTAAAGCATAAAGTTTATTATTTGCTTTGTTATGGGTTAAACTATCTGGCATTTTATCTTGATTACCTAAACGTAGGTTATCAATAAAATTAATTCCTGTTATCCAATTACCATCTCTTAAATTGGCTAAGGAAGAACCTTGAATATCATTTTGTTTGCCAGAAAAATTCCACATAAAATACCTGAAGTACATGAAATTAATTTGATACCCTAAAAAGAAGTGCATATTATCTATTTGGTTAGGGCTTCTTTCATACGTACCATCTTGCATTTGGCCAATGTTTAAAAAGCTGGCATAATAATCTGCATGAGATTGATCATTACTTGCATCCCACACTCTTGGAAAAACCATTTTATCTTCTGCTGCATATATGTATTTAAAGTCTTTTCCAATTTCTACATAGTTGTCTTTCCCTTTTTGATATTTTGTACCTGTTTCTTTAGAGTCGTAAGGACGTGCTGTAAATTTTTGACCATATAAAATTGGAAAATCGCCATATTGTTCACGTCCTAAATAACCCACTAAACTCATTGGGTTATCTACATTGTACATATCAATAGCAGGATCTGCATTACTACGAATCATTGTGGTTACATAAGTACTATAACCAATAAGCATAAATGTAACACACCATAAACTTAATTTTAAGTAGTACCATCCTTTTTTTGCAGCAATTTTTAATCCATACCAAATTAATGCTGCTAATAAAATAAAGAAGAATGCAAAGCCACTAAAGAATGGCATACCAAAACCATTTACAAAATATCTATCAAAAGCACCAGCCATTTTAACTGTATATTGTATTACCCCAACTTGTACAACACCAGTTATAATACAACCTAAAATAAAAAAGATATACATACCTCCGTAGTATTCTTTCTTTTCTTTTTTAAATGATTCTACAAGTCTTAAGAATACAATTACTAAAGCTGTACCAACTAAAGCTAAACCAGCCAAAGTTGCATCTAAAGGCACTCTATCTGCCTCGCTATTGGCAACTATTAAAGTACCAATAAAAGCCAATGAACCTCCAATAATGGTAAATAATATAAAATACTTACGAATAATTTTGTAATTAAAATCAATTCTTTTTCTGATATAATACAGCATTACAATTGCAGGAATAGTAAGTAAGTTTAATAAGTGAACCCCAATAGATAAGCCCATCATAAAAAATATAAAAACTATCCAACGGTCTGCTCCTTTTTGGTCTGCTTCATGTTCCCATCTCAAAATTGCCCAAAAAACTAAAGCAGTAAAGAAAGAACTAAGAGCATACACTTCCCCTTCAACAGCACTGTACCAAAAGCTATCGCTAAAAGTATAAGCTAAAGCACCTACAACACCTGCACCCATTATAGATAAAATTTGGGTTTGGGTTAAAGGTTTACTTACATCAGAATGTACAATTCTTCTTGCAAAGTGGGTAATGGTCCAAAATAAAAATAAGATGGTAAAACCGCTTGCCAAAGCACTCATAATATTAACTGCTTTTGCTGCAGTTAAAGGGTCGTTACCCAAAAGTACAATAAAAAATCTACCTAAAATAACAAACATTGGGGCACCTGGAGGGTGAGGTACTTGAAGTTTAAAACAACTACTTACAAATTCTCCACAATCCCATAAACTCCCCCCTGCCTCAGCAGTTACAATATAAACAGTACAAGCAATTAGGGCAATAATCCATCCCGTAATATTATTTACTTTTTTAAAATTCATTGGTTTTTATTTTAAAGAGTGCAGCAAACATAAATGAATAAAAGGAAAATTAGCAAAACAGTTGAAAAAGTTTAAAAAAGCTGTAACAACAAGTACTAGTTTGAATATTGCACAAATTAAAGAATAATTGATTTACCTGTCAGAAATCAACTATCGCAGTTAACTATTTGTTGCTGTATGATTAATTTTCAAAAAATAAATTTTAATGAAATTATTTCATAAAAGGAATATTTTTTACTTCTTAACTAATCCAACTTTCTAATTACATTTTTTATTATCTTGCCTTCCATCATGTCAATTATTTTATTTGATACACCTATAAGAAAAAACTTCTACCCTATTACACTAAATAAATCT
>JAIBAV010000136.1 GCA_019695015.1 Chitinophagaceae bacterium | reverse complement strand
AGTATTCAATTAACAACTACCAAAGTAGTATAAACACTGAATTTGATGAGCAAGGTAACAATAGCCATTTACTAAGCACCAATGAAATTTTTAAAAAATATAATTTATGGTCGGTAGAAAGAAGTATAGAAAATATTTTTAGAATTAAAAACAGATGGGCTTTTGAAGAGATGAAAGATATTTTAAGAGTTGTTTTATATTTTACCCTTATTTTAAGCTTATTGGTTTATATATTTAGGCATAGTACAGTAAAAACATTTTTTCTATCATTACTTACTGCAAAATTATTAACCATCATTTCAGGGCTAATAATAGCATTGTTTGATTTTAAAGGCTATGCAGTTTATGAATGGTATTTCTTTTATGTCATCCTTTTCTTATTTCTTTCAATAATGGTGTTTACACAGTCTTCAAGAAAAGTAGTAACCGGTGTTGCTATAAATTTATTTACCTTAATTTTTGCATTTTTACCTTTAATGTTTGTATTTTATTACAATGAAAGGACAAGGTTAAATTATATAATTAACGATATTGATTATCAGGAAAAAATGAAAACAATTAATTTATATCTTTCTATTTCTGAAATTGTGTTGGTAGTGCTTATTCTTTTAATTATTCCTACATTTATTTTTAAAATGTATCGTAAATGGTATGCTTTGCCCGAAAGTTAATTAGTACTAAAATTTATTTGTTTTAAATTAAAACAATTCATTCAATCTGTTATTGGCATAAATAAATGCAAATCAGTATGTTATTAGTAATAAAATAGTTCCAAACACATATTGCCACATTCACTTTCAGTTCCCTACCTTTGCCAATCTTTTAAAAACAGACAATGAAGACAGATAAGAATACGATTATTGGTTTTGTACTTTTAGGAATTTTATTTATTGCTTTTTTTTGGTACAATAACAAGATGGCTCAAAGTGCCATTGATCATGAAAACAAGGTGAAAGATTCTTTAGCCAAGGTGGAGGCTTCAAAAATAACCCCAGAAATAAAAGCTAAAGCTATTGAAGATTCAGTTAAAAGAGATTCTACCAACAAAATATTAAAAGAAGGCAACTTTACTGGCTCTGCAAATGGTTCAGAAAAGATTGAGACTATTGAAACTGATGTATTAAAAATTAACTTCACCAATAAAGGTGGCAGAATTCAAACTGTAAGTTTAAAAAAATATAATTCTTACGATAGTACACCAGTTGTTT
Organism: Chitinophagaceae bacterium; assembly: GCA_019695015.1. GTDB lineage: Bacteria > Bacteroidota > Bacteroidia > Chitinophagales > Chitinophagaceae > UBA1930. Next base: position 3,103 of record JAIBAV010000136.1, on the reverse strand, counting down.
TAGGAACAGCAAACGATAAATTAGGCTATAATATTAATACAGGTAATAATGCTGTAGCTAACACCAACGATTTATATTTTCAATTAAAATCTAATCAAAAAAATACCGATGGCTCTCAAACTATTATTTATGAGTTAGCAGATTCTGCTGGTAGAAATATACAACATATTTTTACCATTGCACCTAATACGTATATGATTGACTGGAAAGTTAGTTTAACTGCAGCTAACCAGTTATTAAATGATGGCAACCTAAATATTAGTTGGCAAACTCAAACTACACAACACGAAAAAAGTGCAGAGTACGAAAGAGTGCAAATGAGTAATATTTGTTTCTTAGAAAACAAAGAGTTTGACTACATCATGAACAAAACGGAACATACTTTTGAAAAACCAACTAACTGGATGAGTGTAGTGCAGCAATTTTTTAACACAACGTTAGTTGCAGAAAATAACTTCAACTCTGGTAATGTAAAATGGGAAAAACATACAACAGATACTACAAAAATTTTAGCAAATGTTCAAGCTAATTTTCAAATTAAAATAGCTACTGCAGCTACTAACACTATTCCTTTAAAAATGTATTTTGGCCCTAATGATTACAATATTTTAAAGAAACAAGCTCCTGAGATGGACAGAATTGTGAATTTGGGAAGAGATATGTATTCATTTGTTCGTCCTATTAACCAATACATCATCATGCCTGTTTTTAATTTCTTTTCTAGCTTTATAGGTAATTATGGTTGGGTAATTTTATTGCTAACTTTATTTATACGTTTAATAACTGCACCGCTTACTTATAGTAGTTACTTAAGTGGTGCAAAAATGAAAGTATTGAGACCAGAATTAGATGCTCTAAAAAAGAAAATTGGAGAAAATGATAAACAAGCATTTGCAATGGAGCAAATGAAGCTGTTTAGAGAAGCAGGTGTAAATCCTTTAGGAGGTTGTATTCCAGCATTATTGCAAATTCCAATATTCTTTGCTTTATTTAGTTTCTTTAACTCAAATATTGCACTAAGGGGCGAAAACTTTTTATGGGCTAAAGACTTATCTTCTTATGATGATGTGATTAGTTGGGGTACTAATATTTGGTTAGTAGGCAACCATATTAGTTTGTTTAATATTACTGCTGTTATTACCAGTTTTTTAATATCTATATATAATATGGGTAATACACCAACTCAAGATAATCCTGCTCTAAAATACATGCCTTATATTTTTCCGTTTGTATTGTTCTTTGTATTCAATAAAATGCCAGCAGCTTTAACTTGGTATTATACAGTATCTAACCTGGTTACGTTAATTTTACAATTTATTATTCAAAAATATATTATTGACCATGATAAAATTTTAGCAAAAATTGAAGCTAAAAGAAGTAATCCTAAAAAGCAGAGTAAATGGCAAGAACGTTATACTCAAATGGTAGAAAACCAAAAGAAAATTCAGGAAATGAAGAATAAGACTAAAAAATAAAATTGATGAAGCTCCTATAAAACAGGAGCTTTTTTGTAAACATTGGCATAATATTGTATATAGTTATTTAAGCATTCATAAAAAGAAACTAAAATGAAAAGTACTTTGATAATACTAACTACTTTTTTACTTTCTGTTAACACACTATTAGCACAGCAAAGGCAGCGTGTTATTGCAGAATGTACTGTAGAATTTGCAGTAAATACAGATGATGTAAAAGGTATAGATAATGCTACATTGGAAACCTTTAAATCAACCAGTAAAACTTTATATATAAAAGGCTACCAAAGTAGGGTGAATTTTAATAGTACTTCATTTTCTCAATCTGTTATTTACAATAAAAGAACTGGCGATGCTGTAATTTTAAGAGAAATAGGTGGCAATAAATTTTTAACTAAATTAGATAGCCTAGCTTGGAAAAAATCTAATAGCAGATTTGAGAATGCACAACTTACTTTATTAAATGAAACTAAAATTATATTAGGATACGAATGCAAAAAAGCAATCTTAATGTTAGCCGATAGTGTATCGTTAAACTTATATTATACACCAGGTTTTATACCATCAGTAAGTGAATTTGAATTTCAATTTAAAAATGTTCCTGGCTTTGTGTTAGAATATGAATCGCAAGATAAAAGCGGTGCAAAAATTAAATATTTTGCAACAAAAATTAACTTAAATCCTGTGTCTTCTTCAAAGTTTGATATACCTACAAGTGGTTATAGAATATTAAATAATTAATTGGCACTATTAAAATAAAAAATGCTTCTCTATTATTTTGAGAAGCATTTTTTTTATAATAAAATTGCTTATTCTAAATTATAGCTATATCTAAAACTTGTTGCATATTTTTTACATAATTAAATTTAATACCCTTTATAAAGTTGCTGTCAATTTCTAAAACATCTTTTTCGTTTTGCCAGCACATAATTATTTCTTTTAATCCGGCACGTTTTGCAGCTAATACTTTTTCTTTAATTCCACCAACAGGCAGCACTTGGCCACGTAAGGTTATTTCGCCAGTCATGGCTAAAAAGGGTTTTACTTTTTTATTTGTAAAGGCAGATGTTAATGCAGTAAGAATGGTAATTCCTGCACTAGGCCCATCTTTTGGGGTTGCTCCTTCTGGTACATGAATATGAATATTTTTTTTGCTAAAATTATCTGCATCTATACCTAATTTTTTGGCATTAACTTGTAAATAAGTTAGTGCGGTTGTTGCACTTTCTTTCATTACATTTCCTAAGTTGCCGGTAAGTTTTAATTCTCCTTTACCTTCACTTAGTGCAACTTCAATAAATAATATATCTCCACCAACATAAGTCCATGCAAGTCCTACAGCAACACCTGGTAAGTTTATTGCTTTGTATATATCATTATTATAACGTGGTGTACCTAAGATTTTTTCTATATCTGAATTAGACACACTGGGCTTTAATTTATTTTTTGTAGCAAGTTCCTTTGCCCCGTATCTCATAATACTAGCTAATTGCCTATCTAACTCTCTTACACCACTTTCTCTGGTATGGTTTTCTATAATTTTTTGAAGAACTGCATCGGAAATTTTTAAGTTTATTTTTCCTAGCCCGTGTGCTTCTTTTTGTTTTGGAATTAAGTGTGCTTTTGCA
>JAIBAV010000014.1 GCA_019695015.1 Chitinophagaceae bacterium | reverse complement strand
AGCAACAGGTAAAAGCTATAGAGTACACTGCATATACGGAAATGGCAAATGAAAAATTTTATGAAATACGTGAAGATGCTTTTAAAAAATACCCACTGGTTTGCATGCACATTTATCATAGCCTGGGTATTGTAAATGCAGGAGAAATTAGTTTATTTGTTTTTGTTTCTTCTATACATAGAAAACAAGCCATTAAAGCTTGTGAAGAAATTGTAGAACGAATAAAAAAAGAAGCACCAGTTTGGGGTAAAGAAATTTTTTGTAACAATAACTCACAATGGAAAATTAATTCTTAATAACAATGGTAGATATAACGTTAAAAATAAAATCGCATCGTATTGCAATAGCTCAAGCAGTTGTAACTGTTAGTAAACAAACTACCATAGATGCTATTAATAATAAAACTGTACCCAAAGGAGATGTTTTAGAAGCAAGCAGGGTTGCTGGTTTATTTGGAATAAAGAAAACTAGTGAAATGATTCCTGACTGTCATCCTTTACCCATAGAGTTTGCTCAAATAAAACATACTATTGATGGGTTGCAAATTTTTATTGAGGTAGAAGTGCATACAATTTATAGAACTGGTGTAGAAGTAGAAGCTATGCATGGAGCATCTGTAGTAGCATTAACCATGTATGACATGTTAAAGCCAATTGATAAAGGAGTTGAAATAAACAATATTAAATTACTGAAAAAGAAAGGAGGTAAATCTCAATTCGGAGAAAATTTTTCGAGAAAACTTTCTGCAGCAGTAATTGTTTGTTCTGATAGTATAGCTGAGGGTAAAAAGCAAGACTCTGCAGGTAAAGCAATCATAAATTGTTTAAATAAATATGAAATAGATATTAATGATTATACAATTATACCAGACGAGGTAAAAGATATTCAGGATAAAGTAAATTTTTATTGTAGCAAACAAGTAGATATTATTTTATTAACAGGTGGTACAGGTTTATCTAAAAGAGATGTAACACCAGAAGCAATAAAACCCTTGTTAGATAGAGAAATACCTGGTATTGGAGAAGTTGCCAGAAGTTTTGGCCAGGAGCTTACACCTTACTCAATGTTGTCCAGAAGTTTAGGAGGATTAAAAGGAAATACATTGATAATAGCTTTACCAGGGTCAACAAAAGGTGCATCAGAAAGTATGCATGCTTTATTTCCTTATATACTACACTTATTTAAAGTAATGGATTATTTTAGGCATGAAGGGTAATGTTATTTATTTATTTTATCAATACATATTCTTGCATCTACTGCAACCATATTTTTATCTTCGGCTTTAATTGGATTTAGATCCAACTCACTTATTTCTGGTGCAATATGTACTAATGCACCAATTCTTTGAATAATATCAATAAACTTTTCTTCGTTTAGGCCTTTTTTATTTCTATATCCTTTAAGTAATGGATAACCTCTTAATGATTCAACCATTAACCTAACTTCGCTATAACTCATTGGAGCCATTGCAGATGCAGTATCATTAATTAGTTCTAAAAAAATTCCACCTAAGCCACATAAAACCACATGTCCAAAATCGCCTTGTTTTGCTGCACCACAGTACAACTCTTCTCCTTTAACCAACTCTTGTACAAGTACTGCAGTAGCATCGGGTATTTGCATTAAATAATGGAAAGTTTCTACAGCTTGTTGTGTGGTAATAATATTCAATTTTACTCCATCTACTTCTGTTTTATGAATTGGCCCTACTACTTTCATTACAATAGGAAACTTAATTAATTTTTCAATATTTTCAACTTCATGAGCTTGAGTAAAAATTAGTTGCTTTGCAATTTCAATACCTGCTGCTTCTATTAATTCTACACATGTAGCAGCATCTAAATAACCATTTTGAGCAGTATTAATAATAGACCTAATAGAAACAATATCCATATCGGGCAATATTGTTTTTTCGAACTTATATTTTGTAGAAACATATACATGAGCCAAGGCTTTGCCTAAATTTACTTCATCCGAAAAATTTACTCTTCCCTTATTCAAAAATTGTTTTATTTCTTTTTCGGCATTTATTAAGGATGGTAAAACAGGATAAATAGGTTTTTTGCAACTATTCATTTTTTCGTCAAGCAATTCATACACATCTTTTACATTAAATAAACCGGGGCTTCCAAAAACCACAACCATTGCATCTACTGCTTCGTAGTTATCGCAAAAATCTATTATTTCTCCTAATTGTTTTGCAGTGCCTGTTGCTAAAAAATCTATTGGATTATTTACTGAAGAACCAGGATTTAATTTTGCCAAAAGTTCTTGTGTTCTATCACTTTCAAAAGGAGGTACGTTTAAACCATTAGATGTTAAAGCATCTGTAAGCATAACTGCAGAGCCTCCTGCATGGGTTATTATGGCAATATTTTCGCCTTGTAGTTTTTTAGATTGAAAAATACTGCCAACAGCAATCAACTCATCTCTACTGCTACAATAAACAATACCTGCTTTTCTAAATAAAGCTCTAATAATATTATCAGATGTTGCCAATGCACCAGTATGAGAAGAGGCAGCTCTTCCGCCAGCTTCTGAATAACCAGATTTTATAGCAGCAATCCTGCATCCTTTTTCTATTAATGAAGTAGCATGTTTTAAAAATTTGAAAGGCTTTTTTACCTGCTCTAAATACAATAATTTAACTTTAGAACTTTTCTTTTCATCAAAAGTATTATCTAAATATTCTAAAATTTCTTCTACACCTGTTTGTGCTGCATTGCCAATGGAATAAATATTAGAAAACCTTAACCCTGTTAACAAAGCAGACTCCATTATAAAAACTGCTGTTGCTCCAGAGCTTGAAATTAACTCGCAACCATTAGGGTCATATTCAGGAACTGGTGTTGTAAATACACCTTTATAATGTTGGTTAATTACACCAACACAATTAGGCCCAATTAATGTTGCATTGGATTTATTAATTATTTCTACAATTTTTTTTTCAATGGCTATGCCCTGCTCTCCTGCTTCTGAAAAACCTGCAGAAAAAATAATAAATGCTTTTGCTCCTTTTTTAAGTAACTCTTTAATTGTTTGCAAACACAAACTTGCAGGTATTGCAATAATGGCTAAATCAACTGTATTTATTTTATTTATATTATCGTAGCTTATAACACTTTCTATATTTAAAGGCTTTGGATTAATGGCATAAATTGGACCATTAAAATTACCCTTAAGCAAGTTTTGTAAAACCATACCACCTGGTTTAGTGGTATTATCTGATGCACCAATAACAGCTATACTTTTGGGGTGAATTAATTGAGAAACAATCATACTCTATATAAATGTTTTAAATACAAATATAAATTTGAAAACCTCATACCTAAATGACCTGAGTCATGGCTTTGAAAGTTAGCTCTATGTTTCTAAGTAACAAAACATGCAAGCAATCAATATTACTCAACACTTATTTCTCTAACTAATTGGGCACCAATTATAGTTGCTTTTGTATTTTTAATACAATGCATAATTAATAATCTGATGTAAACCCTAAGAAATAATAAATTTTTTAATGTAAAATATTTTTTGAATTAAAATATAAATTTATTGTTTATCAATAAATATTTATTATGTTTGCAATGTAAAAGAAAAAAATATTAAATATGTCAAAAACAAACAACATCGTATTTTGGGCCTTGTATGCTATAGCTTGGATAATTTTTATAGGCTTATCTATTGAAGCAGGAGGCTTAATAGTAAACTTCTTATTCAGTTTGTATAAGCCAGAAATTGTTCAAAATCTCTACCAAAAGTTAGACTTAATTCAAATGTATAATGAAAACAAGTTTGCTTTTTTTAGTATTTACAGTTTTATTCTAATTATTTCCATTTTAAAAGCTGTTTTATTTTACACCGTAATAAGCTTAATGCATACAATGGACAGAACCAAACCGTTTAGCACTTTTGTTGCTAAACAAATTTCGTACATAAGTTATTTTACCCTTTCCATAGGGCTATTAAGTTTTATTGGCAGAGAAGTAACTAAAAATTTAATGCATGAAGGCTTGGCTCTTAACAAGGTTAACCAATTTTGGGTTGATAGCGAAGCCTATATTTTTATGTGGGCTGTAATTCATATCATTGCTACAATTTTCAAAAAGGGAGTAGCTATTCAAAACGAAAACGATTTAACTGTATAAATTATGCCAATCATTGTAAACTTAGATGTGATGATGGCAAAGCGTAAAATTTCTCTGAATGAACTTTCAGAAAAAGTTGATTTGACATTATCTAACCTTTCTATCTTAAAAACTGGCAAGGCAAAAGCAATTCGCTTTAGCACATTGGATGCTATTTGTAAAGCTTTGAACTGCCAGCCTGCAGATATTCTAGAATATAAAAGTGAAGAGGAAAATACAGGTAACTGATAATATGGTAATACAAAAACAATAGTAGATTGTAATGAGCTATTAATTAATATTTCTACAATGAAATATTAAAATTGCAATTGCTACCTATTTACCTTGTTGTGGTAAGCCAACATTAATGATACATGTTAATGCAAAGCAATAAAGAATAGAAGGCAAAAAATGCAATAAAATTTTATTGGTGAACTCCCAATGTTTACTATGCTGTTTGCTCATCATAATTTACCATCCAATTTATTCCAAACTTATCTGTAAACATACCAAAGTAGGCTCCCCAAAATGTTTTATTTAGTGGCATTACTACTTGGCCATTTTTAGATAGTGCATTAAATAAATTATCAGCCTCGGCAGTGCTGTTTGTATTTATTGAAATGGAAAAATTATTACCCTGAATATGTGGTGGAGAAAAATCGCCAAATGTATCGCTGCCCATTAAACAGGTTTCTTTACTAATAGGAAGTGTAACATGCATGATTTTTTTTCCATCTTCTTCACTCATTGGTGGGCAATTAGGATCGTTTTGTGGCATTTCATTAAAACGTCCTATATAAGGAAACTCACCACCAAAAACAGATTGATAGAATAAAAAAGCTTCCTCACAATTACCATTAAAAGTTAAGTAAACATTTACTGTTGCCATTTTTATATTTTTTATTATTAATAAATATTAACTAGCTAATTTTTTTATTTCTTCAATAGCTAATAAAAAAGCAGTGTTCATATATTCTAAGTACTCATCTGCACAATCTACCTTTATAATAAGATTAGTTCCATAAGTTGTTTCTATTAGCTCATAACTTTCTTTAGCATTTGTCCATTGTTTTGTTTTTTCATCTAATGGTTGCTCTTCAAAATTTTTTATCTCTCCTATATGATTAAAAATAACCAGTTTGTTTATTATTAAAACTTCAATTGTACTGTACATACCATTTCCATCGGGTAAGAGGAAATGAATTTTGTTGCCTTGTTTAAAATCAGAAGTTTTGTAGTAGGTTCCTTCGGAAAAAGGCCTTGTCCATTTTTTATAATTATCTATTTGCCAAAGACAATCCCAAACTTTTTCAGAAGGTTGGTTAAGCTGTATATTATATTCTAATGTTTTCAAAATTTCTACTATTAAATATTATTAAAAATAGTAAATTTTTTTTTATTGCTATTAAAAAATAGTTGGTAGTTTTTTCTACTAAAGTTTATTGTGGTGTAATATTAGTTTTATTGTCTGGGTTTCTAATTTCAAATATACTATCCACTACATATACACTAACACCACGCCATGGCAATGTTCCAAAATATCTATTGTAATGTAGATTCACTTCTTTGCCAGAATGTTTTTCTAATTCTTTTGCAATTTTTTCGTTAATTACGCTAAACTCAAATTCGTTGCTTTGTACATTTTGTTTAAAGCCGCTTTGTATAATTATGCCTTCCCAAGTTTTAAATACATATCCCTTTTTTTGAAAAGTATTTAATACACCGGCTTTAGTGCCTTCGGCAAATACATAAAAAAATCTAAAGTATCCAAAAATGATTAGTATTAAAATAAATACAAGCAGAAAAATTTTTACAAACTTTTTTTTAAGCATATTCATTGTGTTTTATAAGCTATGTTGATCAATCAAATAAATTAGTGCAGCCATATTAACAGCACCTAATAAAAGTTCTCTTTTATTTACGTTCTCAAAAATATCATTTACGGAATGATGCACATCAAAATATCTTTGGGTATCTGGCATAAAGCCAGCAATTGGGGTGTTAAATGTTTTGTTTAAAGGGCCAATATCTGCACCACCTCCACCAGCATCTAAAGCTTCGGTACCATAAGGTTTTAATAAAGGCAACCACAATTTAACTTTTGCTAATTTTTCTTTATCCATCGTAAATAAAAAACCTCTTGGTGTAAAACCACCTGCATCACTTTCTAAAGCAAAAATATGTTGTTCCTTATTTTCTTTAGCTTTTTCGGCATATTTCAAACCGCCCTTTGTTCCATTTTCTTCGTTAGCAAATAATACAAATCTTATAGTATGTTTGGGTTGGTAGCCTAAAGCTTTAAATGCTCTTAATATTTCTATAGTTTGCACAACACCTGCACCATCGTCATGTGCCCCTTCGCTTACATCCCAACTATCTAAATGTCCACCAATAGTAATATATTCATTAGGAAATTCTGTTCCTTTTAGTTCTGCAATTACATTATGATTAATAGTATCTGGCAATAATTTTCCATTTGTTTTTAGGGCTACTTGCCAATTACCTTTTTTTATATTTTGTGCTATGTAATCTGCATCTTTTAACCCTACACATACTGCTGGTATTTTAGGAAAAGAATCGTTATAACGTAATGTTCCCGTATGAGGATGATTATCTGTTGCTTCGGTTAAACTTCTTACAATTACAGCAACTGCACCATATTTTGCAGCACGGCTAGCACCATTTACACGGTAGGATGCCGTTTCTCCATAACTTTTAAATGTTCTTATATTGGTTGGGTTAAATGCAGCATTATAAAAAACAATTTTGCCTTTTACTTCCTCTTTTTTATTTTCTAATTCTTGAAAATTGTGGATTAAAATAATAGGAGCTTTGATGATTTTAGTATTACCTAAAGAGTTGCCAATAGCGGTAATATTTAATTGTTTTTTGACAGAAGAGGAATTAGTATTTTGTAATGTTGCAAAATCGCCAACACCCCTTACCCAATGTGGTACAATACACTCTTGCAGAAAAACCTTATCTGCACCCATTTGTTGCATAGTGTTAAACCCCCAATTTACTGCTTTGTTGTATTGAGGCGAACCTGCAAGCCTGCCTCCAATTTTTTTTGTTAAGTGGTATAATAAGTCATAAGCTTTGCCATTAGTTAAAATTTCATCAGCTATTTTTTTAATAAATAAAGAATCGGTTTGCTGACTATTGGCTACAATTGGCAGAAGCAGCAGTAATAATATTTTTTTCATACTTCTAAAGATATTAATTGGATAGTACACTTTAGAATTAATTTGATGAGAAATTTAGACTAAGGAAGGGATACAACTTAATCGCTAATTTTTAAGCCTTTATTATTAATGTAAAAGTTGTTTTTATCTGATAAAGAAACGTAGGCTTTGTTTTTATAAAACCCAAAAATTATCTTATGGGTGTGTTTGTTTTGCTGTGGCAGAATAGAAGAGTACAGAGCCGGAATTACCAGGATTCCTTTTTTATTGATAAAGCCCCATTTGTTTTCTTTTTTTTCATTTTCAACTTCAACTGCTGCAAGGCCATTATTAAAACCCCAGGTATATTTATAAATTGGTTTTATTATTTCTTTACCTGTTAAATCCATAAATCCATATTTCCCTTCTTTTAAAAAGCCTGCAAGACCTTCGCTAAAGTCATCTACGTTTTCGTATATAAAAGGTATAACTTCTTCTCCTTGTTTATTAATAAACCCGTAGTATTCATTAATTTTTACTTTTACTAATCCATTATTAAAAGAGTTTAAAGAGGTAACATCGTATTGAAAAGGTATTACTACTTTGCCTTTATTATTAATAAAACCCCATTTGCCATTTTGTTTTACAGGAGCCATGCCTTCATTAAAATTACCTGCATCATCATAAATACAAGCAGCAACTTCTATACCTTTTGCATTAATAAAACCTACTTTATTATTTAAGGTTACCCATGCTAAACCTTCGGTAAAATGGCTATTCATATTATCGTACTTATAATTAACCACTGTTTTACCTTGTTTATTAATTACTCCATATTTTCCGTTTTTATTTTTTACAACAGCAATGTTTTGATGAAATCCAAATGCTTCTAAAAAAATAAATCCAAATACTTCTTTACCTAAGCTATTTATGTAACTATACAATTTGTTAAGTTTAACAACAGCCAATCCTTCCGAAAAAAAATCAATTTTATCATACTTAAAAGGAGTAATTATTTGGCCTTTAGTATTTATAAAACTCCATTTAATATTGGGGTACTTGTTAATGGCAATGGCTGCAAAGCCATCTACAAAAGAACGAATGAAGGTATAAGTAGGTTTTAATATTATTTTTCCATTATTATCCTTTAACCCATAGCTGCCATTTGCATCTTTAAAAACTTTTTGAGCAGTTACAGTTGTAAAAAAAACAATTAATATGGCAAGCATCAACAATAACCTCATTATAAAAATTTAAACTAAAGTTATTGTTTTTAGGCATATTAAAGCCAATGTGGTCTTTTTTTTAAAGAAATTAAATCAAAAAAGATAAAGAGATAAGTACAATTATTGTTTTAAGAAGAAGATTATTTACTTAAGTGCATGCTTCTTTCTTTATACAAAGTTCTAAAGTAGGGGTCTCTCAAATCTTTAATAAACCTGATTGCTTCTCCAGTGCTTTTCATTTCGGGGCCTAGTTCTTTGTTAACACCTGGAAATTTATTAAAGCTAAAAACAGGCTCCTTAATAGCGTAGCCATCTAATTTTTTTTCTAAATTAAAGTCGCTAAGTTTTGCTTTATCTAGCATTACTTTGGTGGCAATATTTAAGTATGGTATTTGGTAGGCTTTTGCAATAAATGGTGTTGTACGAGAAGCTCTTGGGTTGGCTTCGATAACATAAACTTTACCATCTTTAATTGCAAACTGAATATTGATAAGGCCTTTAATATTTAATGCTTTTGCTATTTTTTCGCTATAGAACTGCATGGTTTCAATAACTAGTGGAGTTAAATTAAATGCTGGTAAAACGGCATTGCTATCACCACTATGAATACCTGCTGGTTCTATATGTTCCATAATCCCCATTACATGAAAACTTTTGCCATCATATATAGCATCTACTTCTGCCTCTTGACAACGATCTAAAAAATGATCAATTAAAATTTTATTGTCAGGGATATGTTTTAAAATACTGATACAAGATTTTTCTACTTCCTCATCATTAATTACAATTCTCATTCTTTGCCCACCTAGTACATAACTTGGGCGAACTAAAACAGGATAGCCTACTTTATTGGCAACTTCTATAGCTTCTTCTGCAGTATAGGCTGTACCATAATTAGGATAAGGAATTTCAAGCTCTTTAAGCAAATCGCTAAAACGTCCTCTGTCTTCAGCAATATCCATATCATTATAGGAAGTGCCTATAATTTTAATTCCTTTTTCGTGTAATTTTTTTGCAAGCTTTAAAGCAGTTTGCCCACCAAGTTGTACAATTACTCCTTCGGGTTTTTCTAATTCTATAATTTCCCATAAATGCTCCCAATAAACAGGCTCAAAGTATAACTTATCTGCCATGTCAAAATCTGTACTCACAGTTTCGGGGTTGCAGTTTATCATTATAGCTTCGTAGCCACATTCTTTAATGGCTAATAAACCATGTACACAGCAGTAATCAAATTCAATTCCTTGGCCAATTCTATTAGGGCCACTGCCAAGTACAATAATTTTTTTTCTTGAAGAGGAGATAGATTCGTTGCTCTGTAATGTGTTGCTCATTTTTGTAGAAGGATTGAGCAAAAGTAAGGTTTGAATTTTTTAAGTTAAATTTTTTTTCTTTTGTACATTATATTTTTACCAATATTCATTTATTTATACAGTAATTTAATGATATATAAATACTTAAGTGTTTTTATACTTCTACCACTACTTTATTTATTAGAATATGATATAATTTAACAGAAAGAGCAGTAAAAACTATTTTGCCATTTACGTTTCTTTCAATTGAAAAAGTTGCTTTGTCTAACTCTTCTGATATAGCTTGCATTTGGCTAATGTTGGCAATTTTATTAAAACGTTGAGCAAAATCTTTTTCACTTTCAGATAAGCTAATATTATCAGCTCCAATGGTTTTTAGCCTTAATGCTTGTTCAATAGTATGATTAAAATATTGTAATAATTGCTTTTGTTTTTCTCTGCCTATTTTGCTTATTTCTTCAATCCATTTTATATTTTCGGGCAGCAATCTTCTCATTATAGTATTAAGCCAATCTCTTAATAAACCTTGCCAGTCTTCCTCTGCATGTTGTATTAAATGTAAAGCTTCTCTATAATTACCATTACTAATAGCTGCAATTTGTTTTGCCTGTTCGGGTTCTATATTTGCCTTTTTTAAAAGGGCTTCTTCTACTTCGTCATTTTCTGGCAAAGGAATTTTTATTAATTGGCATCTGCTTAAAATGGTTGGTAAAATTTTTTCTTCATTTTCTGCAACAAAAATAAAAATGGTATTGGGTGGTGGTTCTTCAATTAATTTTAAAAGTTTATTACCCTCTTTAGATAATAATTCTGGTAACCACATTAATAAAACTTTGTAATCGGATTCAAAGCTTTTTAGACTTAGTTTTTTAATAATTTCAAGACACTCTTTTGCTGAAATATTACCTTGTCTGTTTTCTGCTTTTATAACTTGAAGCCAATCGTACAAATTACCATAAGGAGATTGCATTAAAAACTCTCTCCATTCTGTAATATAATCTGCACTAATAGTAGAAGAGTCTGAATTTTTTTTGTTAATAAAAGGGAAAGAAAAATGTAAATCGGGGTGAACTAATAAATTAGCTTTTGAATAACTGGTTGAGCTTTCAATATCGTTTGGATGAAGGAAAGATGGTTCGTTACTTATGGCACTCATGCCTCCAAATAAATCTTCTACAACAGGCGATGATTTTGGCTGACAAATAATTAATTGTGCAAAGGCCAAAGCCAAAGGTAATGCACCGCTACCTTCTTTACCTAAAAAAAGTAGTGCATGTGGTAGCCTGTTTTGTAGCATTAATTCTAATAAATGCTGTTTTACATTTTTGTTGCCAATTACATCATTAAAAGTCATAACTAAACGAAGATAAGCCTTGCTTAAAATGAATAAAAATAAAAAGCGATACAAAACATTGTATCGCTAGTAAAAATTTGTATATATATCTGTTATTTAAGCAGATGCTTTGGGTTTTTTAAATATAGCATAAATTTCTACTACAAAGCCAATTAAAATAAGTATTGGTGCAACGGTAATTCTGGTTGTTGAGTAAACAACACTTTCATCAAAAACATTTGGATCTTGATTTTTGCCACCACTCATTAATAACATGCCAACTGTAATTATTATAGCACCAACTGCCATCAAAATATAGTTCTCTTTTCCAAATAAACTAGTTATTTTTTTTGTTGAAGATGCAGTATCAATAGTATGACTCTTATGTTCTTTCATGCTTTTAAAAATTATGGGTGCAATATATGCAAAACTATTATGGAAAAGGTATTTAAACTTTTATAAAATTATAAACCATGTTGCTCCATATATTTAAATAATTGTTTTCTTGCTTTATTCGAAACTTTTTTGTGCATAAATCCGCTCCAGCCTAATAATATACCTTTAATGCCAAAAGCCTGCCTGCACCATTTATAATAATTAAAACCATCGCTGTGTTCTATAATTACTCCATCTTTTAATCGCATGTATGCAGTACATTTATTTACAACTCTACGGTTGGTTGCAGAAAATCTATACATAGCAATCCAACTACAAGTATAATATTCATCATCATCGGTTTTAATATTATTAAATTGTAGTTTAAACTCTTTAGCATTGGTGCAAAGCATTTGCCACATTGCTTTTACCTGGTTGCCATGTAATAAGCCAAAAATAGGGTCGCTAAAAGCAATATCATTTGCATAACAACTATTCATAGTTTCATAATCTTTTTGCTGAAAGGCAGTATAAAACTTTTGAATAGTTTCTATATTTTTATCCATAATAATTAGTTGGCAGTAAGTTCATTTAAAACATTTTCTACTCTTTTTTTTAATTCCTCATAGGTTGTAAAACCTTTAGCTAATAAATAAAATTTTGATTCATTGGCTTGTAATAAAACGCAAGGGTAGCCGGTTACTTGCAATTGTTTGCATAAAGAAAATTCGTATTTGGCTTTGTCTATATATTCTTCACTATTCATTTTTTCATAAAATGCATTTTTGGGAATATTGTATTTTGTTAGCAAATGTAAATAAGCAGCATCGTCGGTTAAATCTCTTCCTTCAAAATTTAATGCATACTGCAAATCGCTGGCAAATTGAATTTGTAAATTAGCATGGTATTCTTTAAAAATACAAAGAGCAATGGCAGGTTTTAAACTATCAGGAAACCAATCGCTAAGTGTCGGATTTTCTATATGCCATAAAAAATCTTTTCCAAACTTTATTCCTGCATATTCTTCTACAGTTTTATATGCTTTTAAAATATAATTAGCCATAGTGCCAATATGGGTTGGTGTTTCAGGTAAAATCATTCCACCACTTAATACCTCTGTATGTAAAACATTTTTATATTCTTCTGCAATTTTTTTTATTATAGGACTAAAGCCATAACACCAACCACAATAAGCATCATAACAATAATATAAATTCATAAAACGAAGATAAACGTATAAAACTCAAATCTAAATTAATATATCACTTTAAGGTAGTTTCAATTTAATATTTGTTTATTTTTTTCTAACAATAAAAAGGGTAAAAAATAAACTTACCAATAATAGCATACCAATAAATTGATGAGTGATGCTTAAAATTAATTTGTATTTGGTAGTATAATTTATTATGGTAAAAATTCCTAAAATAACCTGTACTGTTACAAGATAAAATGGTAAAAACTTTATTGAATTTAAAAACTTGCTACTATTTATTTTTTTTAGTTGAAGCGTAAAAATAATAATTACAATTAAAAGTAAATATGCCAAACCACGATGTATAAATTGTATTGCCAATAAATTGTTGAACAAATCGTACCATAAACTTTCTTTATGTAACATGCCTGGTGGATAGAAAAAGCCATTAATGCTTGGCCAGGTTATTGCACTATAAGCAGCTCTAGAGCCTGCCATAAATGCCCCATAAATTAATTGTATGGTAAGTAAAGCAATTATTAAAATATTAAGCCGTTTTATTTTTGGTGCATTAATAAGTTGGTTGTTATTAATAATTAATTTTAGTGCAAACCAAACTACATAAACCAATAAAACCAATGCTGCAATAAAATGTATTGCAAGCCTAGTATGATCTACAAAAACTAAACTTGTACCTACACCACTTTTTACCATAAACCAGCCTACAAAACCCTGTAAACCGCCCAATAAAAATAAAATAATCATAGGCATTAACATAGTTCTGTTAATCCATTTTTTATAAATAAAGTAAACAAATGGAAGGATAAAAACTACACCCATTAATCTTGCCCAAATTCTATGAAACCATTCCCAGAAGTAAATAAATTTAAAATCGTTTAAATTGAAATGGCTGTGTAAGAATTTAAACTGTGCTAGCTCTTTATATTTATTGAAAGCAATTTGCCAATCTGTATTATTTAATGGAGGAATTGAACCAAGCAATGGCTGCCATTCGGTTATAGATAAACCAGAGTCTGTTAAACGGGTTAAGCCACCTAATAAAACCTGAATAATTATCATGGCAGCACCCACTAGCAACCAAGTGGCAACTGCTTTATTGTTTTGTTGTAACGTCATATTAAAATTGTAAACCGGGTAAAAATAATTAAAAATTTACTTGTAATTTAATACTGCATTTTTCTTAATTGTTTTGCTTTAAACCAAGTAATAATAACAACAATTAAAGTAACCGAACCTCCAAAAATAATAGATGGCCTAAGACCTAAAAGTCTAGATGCTATACCACTTTCTAATTGCCCCAGCTCGTTACTGCTGTTTATAAACATAGAGTTTACAGAGGATACTCTGCCTCTCATTTCATCGGGTGTTGTTAATTGTAAAATTGTACTTCGTACAATAACACTTATACCATCAAAACAACCTGCTAAAAGCAATAAAATAAAGGATACTGTATAAAAATTACTTAGTCCAAAAAGCATAATACAAATTCCAAAACAAGCTACTGCATATAGCATTATTTCCCCTTGCCTTTTTCTTAAAGGGAATAGGGTTAAGGAAATAATGATAAGCATGGAACCAATGTCTGTAGCAGCATTTAACCAACCAAAACCTATTGGCCCTACACGTAAAATTTTGCTTGCAAACTCTGGTAATAAAGCAACTGCCCCACCAAATAATACAGCAAAAAGGTCTAATGAAATAGCACCCAATAAAATTTTATTTTTAAAAACGTACAACAAGCCTTCTTTCATACTATCCCAGGTTTTAACATCCAATTTTGTATTGGTAATTGGTTTTTTAATAATTTTTGAAACAATGAAAACAGAGGCTATTACGAAAAAAAGTATTAATACAAAAGTAGTATTTACCCCAAACCAGGCAATGTAAAAGCCTGCACTGGCATGGCCCACAATAGAAGCTGTTAAAAAAGTAGAGGAACTTAAGTTAGATGCAAAATGCAAAATGCTTTTAGGAACAAGCTGAAAAATAATTGCATTGTTTGAAGGGCCTACAAATGCTCTGATAACTCCTGTAAAAAAAATAATTGTATAAAAACACATTTCCATTGCAGTAACAGATAAATGTTTTTTCATGGAAGAATGAGTTACAACTATTAAACCAACCACACAAATAGCATACAGCATCATGCCTTTCATAAGCATGGTTCTTTTGTCGCTTTTATCAATTACATGGCCAGCATATAATGCCAATGAAAATACAGGTATAAACTCCGATAAGCCAACAAGGCCAATAGAAAAAGAGCTTTGAGTAATTTGAAATAGTTCGTAAGCAACAACTGTGCTAACCATTCTTAAAGCCATTATATATAAAAACCTAAAAGCAATAAATAATCTAAATTCTTTATATTTTAGTGGAGATAACCCTTCTTTATGGAATAATTTCTTCATTGATTTTTTAGCAATACAAAGAACAAATTTCAGTAAAAGATTTGAAAGCTAACTTCTTTAAAAATAAATAAGTTGTTTTTTGAAATGCTAAATGAATTTATTTATACAATCTTTTTAATTAAAAACAGTGTCTTGTCCTAAAATAGGTTTACACAAAAAAGTGTAAAACATGGACAAAAAAATCATTCAAAAAGCAGGTAAATATTTTACCGTAGAGGAAAAACACAAAATCATTCAGGAGTTAATTTCAGCCCA
>JAIBAV010000033.1 GCA_019695015.1 Chitinophagaceae bacterium | reverse complement strand
AGAATACAATTATATCATTTATTCCTCCAATTCTTATAGAGTTAGGTAAAAAAACAGGAATACTAAAAGACAAGAGCAAAGTAATTATTTACAAAAAAAACGAAAATGACACACAAGATTTAGATATGTATTTTGACCCTGAGTATGCTAAAATATTAGACTCTTGGGGCGAAAAAACAACTTGGATAGAAATACAAATGTTGCTTGCAAATTGTAAAGGAAAAGTTTTAGATATAGCTTGTGGCAGTGGTGTTACTATGAGAATTTTGAATAAGTATAAAGATTTAGATGTGCATGGTTGCGATATTTCTGATTTGTTAATTAAGAAGGCTGTTAGCCTTGGTATTGCAGAAAATAATTTAAAAGTTACCGATGCCACTAAAATGGATTATGCAGATTTAGCTTTTGACTATTCTTATTCTATTGGTTCCTTGGAACATTTTACAGAAAAAGGAATTTCTGAATTTATTGCAGAAGCTGCAAGGGTTACCAAATATACATCTATGCACATGATGCCTACTTCTAAAAGTGGTACTAACGAAGGTTGGATGAGTACTTCTACAACCGTTCAAACCTTTCACAACAATTCTGACGAATGGTGGATGAACAAATACAAACAAAGTTTTAGTGAAGTAATAATGCTCAACTCCAGATGGGACGATGGCATTTCTTATGGTCGTTGGTTTATTTGTAAAAAATAAAAATATGATTTTAAGAAAGATAATTAAATATTTAACTAAAACTAAAATTCCAGCAAATGTTATTGTTGGAAAAGATAGTGTTGTAATAGGTCCTGTTTCTATTCATACTACATCTTCCATAACCATAGGAAACGATTGTTTAATTGAAGGCATTGTAACCACACATACACCACAAGCTAAAATAGAAATTGGCAATGAGGTTTTTATAGGTAATAATAGTTTTTTAGGCTGTGCCGATACTATAATTATTGAAGATAAAGTACTGGTTTCTTTCGATTGTGTTATACAAGATAACGATAGCCATAGCACTATTTCAAGTGAAAGATTTACAGATACCAAAGATTGGAAAAATGGCAGACAACACAACTGGGATTTAACGCACAAAAAACCAATACACATCAAAAAATTAGCTTGGATTGGTGCCAGAGCCATTATTTTAAAAGGTGTAACCATTGGCGAGGGAGCTATTGTTGCAGCAGGAAGTGTTGTTACCAAAGATGTTGCTCCTTACACCATTGTTGGTGGTAATCCTGCAAAATTTATTAAAGAAACAACCTAACAATGTATGGCTTATAGTTTTCCAGAAAGAATAATACATAAGTTTATTTGGTTTGTAAAAAATTTCAGACAAATAAAAAAAGACTCTGTAATTTTTCATGCTATACATGGCCCTGCAGTGTATAATACTGATGGATTGGCAACAAGCAACAACTCTGATTTTTTAAAAGACGAAAAATTTTTAAAGGCATATAATGCAGCTGCAGCAACTAATCCCTGGGAAGGTTTTACTTCTCAATGGCGTTTTTACATTGTTTGTTGGTTTGCAGATTATGTAAAACATTTAGAAGGAAATTTTGTAGAATGTGGTGTAAACACAGGTGCTTACAGTAAAGCAATTATAGAATATATAAACTTTGACAGTTTAAATAAAACCTTTTATTTATTAGATACTTTTGAAGGATTGGTAAAAGAACAAATAACAACAGAAGAAGAAAAAGTTGGAGTAAGCAATTACTTAAAAGCTTATACCAATGTTTATGAACAAGTAAAAGAAACTTTTAAAAATAATAACGTAAAAATTATTAAAGGTATAGTGCCAGATACACTGCCTATGGTTACAACTAATAAAATTGCTTATTTATCTATTGATATGAATGTTACCAAACCAGAAATAGAGGCTTTGGAATATTTTTGGGATAAAATGGTAAGTGGAGGTGTTTTAATACATGATGATTATGGCTTTCCGCAACATATTCATCAAAAACATGCAGTAGATGAATTTGCTAAAAGAAAAAATGTAAAAGTATTGTGTTTGCCTACTGGCCAGGCAATTATTTTTAAACCTTAATTATGTCAATACTAATTATTGGTTCTGAAGGTTTTATAGGAAGTAATTTAGTTAATTATTTCAAAGCACAGCATGATAATGTTATTTGTGCCGATATTAAAGCAATTCAAAGAAATGATTATTATCAAATAAATCCAACAGACCCTAATTATGATGAATTATTTACCAATCATAGCTTTAGTATTTGCATAAATGCAAGTGGTAGTGCTAATGTAAAATTTTCTTTTGACCAGCCTAAATTAGATTTTGACAGCAACACTTTATCTGTTTTCAAATTATTAAATGCAATAAAAAACCATCAAGTCAACTGTAAATTTTTAAACCTTTCCAGTGCTGCAGTATATGGTAATTTTTCAACAGAACCTTTATCAGAAAATATTCATTGTAATCCAGTATCGCCTTATGGATTTCATAAATGGTATGCAGAGTTAATTTGCAAAGAATACCATGTTTTATTTAATTTAAAAACTATAAGTGTACGCTTATTTTCTGTATATGGAGAAGGACAAGAAAAATTATTGTTTTGGGATATGTGGCAAAAATATAAAGCCAATAATAATAATGTAGAACTATTTGGCAGTGGTAATGAAGCAAGAGATTTTTTGCATATTGAAGATGTTGTAAAAGCTATAGATATAGTTTATAAGAAAGAAGATTTTAATGGTGGAGCTATCAATATTGCAAGTGGCAAAACAACAACAATTAAAGAAGCAGCAACTACATTTTTTGAATTATTACCAGCAAAAAATGCACAATACTCCTTTACGCATCATGCCAAAAAAGGCGACCCAGATATTTTAGCTGCTGATATAAGCAAACTACAACAATTAGGCTTTACACCTACATTTAATTTACACGAAGGACTTTCTAAATACATGCAATGGTTACAAGAAAAAAAATAGTTTTTCCTTATTACAATAGTTATTACACCAGTACTGCTATTATAATTTATCAAACCAATATATTAAAATCATTAAACCTTTTAGATGATGCCATAAAGCCAGAAATTTATATTTGGCATACACATCAATCTCCATTGCATGAAATTAAAACCATACAATATCCATACATTCATTACATCAATATAAAATCGTTGGGCTTTAGAATTAAAAAAGCTTTATCTAAAATGGTAGATGTGCTTGGATTAAGTAAAACTATTTTATTCAACACAAAATACGATTGCATTTATCCATCTTATCAGGATAATTTTTTAAACGGAATAAAAGAAAGAATTTATTGGAAAGCCGATTTTCAGGAAAACTATTTTCCTCAATACATTACCACAGTAGAAATGAATTGGGTAAAAGCATTTTTTAAACATTTACAAAATAACGATGGTAACAGTACTTTAGTTTTAAGTAGTTACGATTGTAAAAATGATTTAGAAAAATTTTATCCTGAAATACAAAATCCTGTAAAATTATTCAGGTTTGTATCGCATATTCCTAAGCAGTTAAACTTTGAAAATATAACTACCATACAAGAAAAATTCAACATTACACTCCCCTATTTTATTGTGTGCAATCAATACTGGCCACATAAAAATCATTTAGTTGTTTTAAAAGCATTGCATCAATTAAAACAAGAAAACAAACTAAACTTTCAAGTAGTTTTTACAGGAAAAACAAGCAGTATAAGAGGCAATGAATATTTTACTGAATTAAAAAAATTTATTACTGAAAATAATTTAGAAAATGATATTGTTATTACAGATTTTGTAGAAAGAACAGAGCAATTAATTTTAATGAAGAAATCTATTGCTATAGTACAACCCACCACATTTGAAGGCTGGAGTACAGTAATAGAAGATGGTAAAGCTTTAAATCATTATGTAATAGCATCTGATATTAAAGTAAATATGGAACAAATACAGGAAAATGTAAGTTTCTTTAATGCCAATGATGAAGCTACTTTAGCAGAATTATTACTTAATTTTTCTGTGGAAAAGCCAAGGATAAATTATATAGATTATAATAACAACATTCAAAACTCTATCAACGATTTAAAAAATATTTTTGCAATATAAATTTGTATATTTTTTTAAGATTTTTCTATTTTCAATTGCTCATATAAATTCAAATAATTATCTACTGCATTCTCCCAGCTATTATTTATTTGCATACAAAGTCTTCTCATTTCTAGTATTTTCTTTACATCTTCAAAAACTTTAATTGCTCTTAAAATACTATTATGCATATCGCCTACTGTTGCATGATTAAACCTTAACCCATAGCCATTTTCTTCACCTATATCTATT
>JAIBAV010000017.1 GCA_019695015.1 Chitinophagaceae bacterium | reverse complement strand
CTACAAAGGATTATGAGATTTTATTTTATAAACATGAATCAAAAAGAATAAAAAAACTTTTCACTGAAATTCTAAAAATATTTTTCTCAACTTCTAAAAAAAAATAAAAAAAAGGTTCATGTACCTATTGAATAAATTAAAAAACAGAGAAGAAAAAATTCAAGCAACAAAAAATCCTGATGTAGTTATCATCAGGATTTTTAAAATTATAAATTAAAAACTATTTCATTTCATTGTAAAATTGATGAAAGAAAGGAATAGTTTCAATGCCTTTATAATAATTATACAAATCATATTTCTCGTTAGGGCTATGTAAATTATCACTATCTAATCCAAAGCCCATGAAAACAGTTTTAACTCCAAGAACACTTTCAAACAATGCAGTTATTGGAATACTACCACCACCACGAACAGGTATTGGTGCTTTGCCAAAACTTGCTTCAATTGCTTTAGCTGCAGCTTTGTATTCTATACTGTTTACAGGAGTCATGTATGGGTCTCCACCATGATGTAAGCTTGCTTTTAATTGAATATAGTCTGGTGCAATTTTATGCAAATGGTCTATCAATAATTTTTCAGTTTTAGCAGTCGTTTGGTTGGGTACTAAACGGCAACTAATTTTAGCAAAAGCTTTACTTGGTAAAACAGTTTTTGCACCTTCTCCTGTATAGCCACCCCATAAACCATTTACTTCTAATGTTGGTCTTATGCCAGTTCTCTCATTGGTTGTAAATCCTTTTTCGCCCCATAATGCTTTTACACCTAAATCTTTTTTATACTCTTCTTCATCATAAGGAGCTTCTGCTAATTGTTTTCTTTCAGCTTCGCTGCTTTCTACCACATCATCATAAAAACCAGGTATAGTAATATGATTATTTTCATCGTGTAAAGAAGAAATCATTTTAGCTAAAATAGTTAATGGGTTTGCAACTGCACCTCCATACACACCACTATGTAAATCTCTATTTGGTCCTGTTACTTCTACTTCAATATAAGTTAAGCCTCTTACGCCAACATCAATGCTTGGGTTCTCCATGCTTAACATAGCAGTATCGCTAATTAAAATAACATCTGATTGTAAAAGCTCTTTATGTTGTTTCAAAAATTCGCCTAAATGCATGCTACCAATTTCTTCTTCCCCTTCTATTAAGAATTTTACATTTAAAGGTAAAGTGTTGGTGTTAACCATTGTTTCTAATGCTTTAACATGCATATAAAATTGTCCTTTATCATCACAGGCTCCACGAGCAAAAATTTTTCCATCTTTAATAACTGGTTCAAATGGCCCACTATGCCAAAGTTCTAAAGGGTCTGGTGGTTGAACATCGTAATGCCCATAAACCAAAACTGTAGGTTTGGTTGCATCAACAATTTTTTCTCCATACACTACAGGATGTCCTGCTGTGGGATAAATTTCAACTTTATCTGCACCTGCTTCTAATAATCTTTGCTTTACAGTTTCGGCACACTTAATCATATCTTCTTTATGTTCACTTCTTGCACTTACACTAGGTATTCTTAATAACTCCAACAACTCATTTAAGAACCTTTCTTTGTGTTGTTCTTGATATTCTTTCCAAATTTGCATTGCTAAAAATTTTTGTTGAACAACGAAAGTAGGAATGTTTTTTTAGTGTAAAAAAAAACTATAAAACAAGGTAACTGGTATTACAATTTAGGCTGTTTTTTGTTTACAATAAAAACGCCTATAAGTATAACCAATAAAGCAATAATGTGCACATGGGTAATAAACTCATTATTATAAAAACCCCAACCTATTGCTACAAAAGGAATTCCATAAGTTACCAGTGAAGCAAATAAGCCACCAGATCTTTTAATTAATACATAAAATAAAATAGTTGCAAGCGAAGTACCCAATATGCCTAAAACTACACTTGACAAGGTACTAATTATATAAGTATGTTGTAAAAGTGGCAATGAAAAATAACCTGAAAAAAATAAAACAGTTGCTGAAGGAATTATCAAACCTGTGAGGCTAATAGCAGCAACAGATAAAGCATTTAATGCGGATAATTTTTTTTGAATTAGGTTTATATTAAAGCCATACATAAAGGTGGCAAATATTACAAAACCACTGTATGCTATGTATTCAAAAGGTTTGCTGTAATTGGCAACTGTAATTAAAGTGCATCCTAATAATCCTATTATTACACCAATTATTTTTTTACGAGTACTCTTTACATTAAAAAACAAGAAGCCTGTTATAATTACAAACAAAGAGGTTAAAGCATTTAAACTTCCTGCCAAAGAGCCATCAATTTTAGATTCAGCAATGCAAAATAAAAATGCTGGAAAAAAACTTCCTAACCATCCACTTAATAAAACATATACAAGATATTTACTTGAAATTTTTTTGATACTACTTGGAACAAATGGAAGCATTACAATTCCTGCAAACAAAATTCTTAAAGCAGCTACATCATAAGCAGAAAGAGTAGGGTTGTTGTTTTTATCAAACATACCCCATTTCATTAACATAAAAGAACTACCCCATATTAAACATAGCACTACAAATAAAATCCATTTGCTGTAAGTTTTTTTCACAAAATAAATTTAAGCAAAGGAAGAGTAATTTATAAATAAGTTGAATTTTATTCTACCGTAATTATTTTAGATTGTATGTTATTGCCAATATCTACAACTATTATGGAGTATATACCTTTAGGAAGTGATGAAATACCGAGTTGTACGTTATTCAAAATATTATAGTTATTAGTTATCAATTTCCTTCCTATTATGACTGCAACAGTTACTTGTTTTATTTTGGGAAAACTAACATTTACAATATCTTTCGCAGGATTTGGATAAATTTTCAATTTTTCATTCTCAATTTTCGATTGCACTTTCTCTGTTTTAGTATAAGTCCTTTTCCCATCTTTATCTACTGCCTCTATACGATAATAACTCGTTCCATTTAAAGGTTGCTCATCTGTAATGCTGTATTCATTATAAGTATTATTCTTTGCTGCTGTTTGTTGTATAGTATTAAATTCTACACCATTACTGCTGCGTTGTACATTCAAATGCGAAACATTTATTTCATTCAAAGTAATCCATTTATTTACTACTCCTTCATTCTTAATTATTAATTCATAATTCTTAATTACTAACGGTACTACACCTACAGTAATATATACAGTGTCTTTGGAGTATTGCCCACACACGGTTTGCTCTATTACATAAAAAGTACTTGCAGCAGGTTGTACATACATACCGGGTATGCCTGTTGCTATTATGCTGCCTGTGCTGTTGTACCATGTAATATTATTAATACCATTTATATAGCTGCCTATATATACACTATCCCCCTGTGTTATGGTTTTATCTGTACCTGCATCTGCATGTAAAAACATACTGTCTAAGGGTATTAAATATATATCATCTATGTAATAGGCTGCTTTTTCATAAGTATTTACTCCTGAATTAACTCTTAGAGTGTCTGTATTAGTATCATCTTTAAAATTACCAATAGTCAAATATTCCTCCCCACCCTGAGCCGTAAATACACCACTAATTTTTACCCAGTTCAGGGTATCTGTAATTACAGGATTACCATAATTAAATATTTGTGGATTAGCAGGTATTAAACCAATACCAAATTGAGCATCATAACTGGCATCTACCAATATTGCTGTATCTGTAACGAGCATAGCTATATTATTGGTAGCAATTCTTGAATAATTTAAAAGAGAAACCCAGAACTCAGCATAATAACACCCACCGATCTGTAATAGACTTTTAAGCTTTGTTTGAAGATAATATCTACCATCAAAAAAGGAAAGACTATTATATACATCCACTCCTGCATAACCTTGTCCTGTTTTAGCATATTGAAAACTGGTATTGCCAACATTATTCGGCACACTATAATTTGATGAAGTGGAACATGAATGAAAATAACATAATTTATTTGGTACATTTTGTGGTAAGTACCAAGGGGCGGGCAATGGTCCACCATTAATATCACTAGGACATACAACACTATCCTCAAAGCTGTAATTAGGTACAAGGTTATATTGGGTATTGCCAATATAACCTTGTAAAACTAATAATATCGTTACCCAATATTTCATTTTATTGCTTTATCAGCTTACGACTTAAACTTTTGTTTTGCCTATCATATACTTTTAGTATATACATTCCCTGTGCCAAATTTTTTAATGGTAGGTTAATAACTGCTGCTCCTTTATAATTGTAGTGTTGAGAGCTATATGCTTTTATACCATAAATAGTATATACTTCTATATAAGCAATATCATTTCCTTTTACTGTAACATTATTATTGACGGGGTTGGGGTAAACACTTAGGGTATTATTTTCTATAATCTTATTGGCAGGTTTAGCTACATAGTTATTAGTAACAAAGCTATCAGGAAACTCGGTACTTCTGATCTCGCAGCTTGTAGTAAATATTCTATGCTCATTGGTAATGGCATTGTACAGGTTTTGGCTTAAAAATACCACGTTGCCAATTACTAATAATTCTGCATCGGTTATAGTAATATCGCTTGTAACATACACATCTGTATCTATATAATAAAGACCAGCAGAAAGAGAAGCACTTAAATCTGTATTAATATGACCATTAATGCAAGGCGGTTGTGCCTTAACAATATTATTCCATAGAAAAACGCTTATAAAAAGAATGAGCAGCGATTTCATAAACATTATTTTTATGTTAGGGTAAAGTTAGTGTTTTAATTTTATGCACTCATAATAAAAATTGCAGCATTGGAGTGGCTTAAAGTGTAGTAATTTTATTTTTTTTAACTAGTTGTATATAGTATAAAATAGTTTAAACTAATAATTAAATTTAAAGTTTTATTTTAGTTGTATATATGCCCAACCATCATCCTCATCATTCTTTAAGCGATGTACATGAAACTGTAGATACTACACAACCCAGAAAAGGTATTAAACGTTTTTTAGCCTATGTAGGCCCAGCGTATTTGGTTAGCGTAGGTTATATGGATCCAGGAAATTGGGCAACAGATTTGCAAGGAGGAGCCAAATTTGGATACCAACTAATTTGGGTTTTATTAATGAGCAATTTAATGGCATTATTACTTCAAAGTTTAAGTGCTAGGTTGGGTATTGTTAGAAGAAGAGATTTGGCCCAGGCTAATAGAGAAACTTATCCTCCACTAATCAATTTCTGTTTATACATTTTAGCCGAAATTGCTATTGCTGCTTGCGATTTAGCCGAAGTACTAGGTATGGCATTAGGTATATATTTACTTACAGGCTTGCCTTTAATTTGGGGGGTAAGTATTACTGTATTAGATACTTTTTTACTACTATGGCTACAACGTTTTGGAATAAGAAAATTAGAAGCTTTTATTATAGCTTTAGTAATAGTTATTGGCTTGTCTTTTTTAATTCAAATATTTTTGGCAAAACCAAATGCAACAGAGTTAGTAAAAGGTTTTATTCCTTCATCTCTAAATAACGAGGCTTTGTATATTGCAGTAGGTATTATTGGAGCTACAGTAATGCCACATAATTTATACTTACATAGTGCTTTGGTACAAACAAGAAAAATTGGTAGCGATACTGCTAGCATTAAAAAAGCAATTCGGTTTAATATTATAGATAGTACAATTGCACTTAATGCAGCTTTTTTAGTTAATGCAGGTATTTTAGTTTTAGCAGCATCTACCTTTTTTGTAACAGGCCATCAAAATGTAACTAAAATTGAAGATGCACATAAATTATTATCTCCATTATTGGGCACAACAGTAGCCCCATTTTTATTTGCAATTGCATTAATTGCTGCAGGGCAAAGCAGTACTGTTACAGGTACATTAGCAGGGCAAATTGTTATGGAAGGTTATTTGAAGTTAAGAATTAATCCATGGCTTAGAAGGTTAATTACAAGGCTTATTGCAGTTATTCCTGCTGTTTTGGTAATTCTAATTTATGGCGATGAAAAAGTTGATGCACTATTGGTTTTAAGCCAGGTTGTATTAAGTGTTCATTTAGGTTTTGCTGTAATACCTTTAATACATTTTGTAAGCGATAAAAAAACTATGGGTGAATTTGCTATAAAGCCTGTAACCAAAATTGCAGCATGGGTAATAGCAATTGTACTTATTTTTTTGAATGCTCAAATGGTAATTGGCCAGTGTATTGAATATTTTGAAAATGGTGGAGCATTATTTTGGAAAATAATAATATTACTTTCAGCGGCTTTATTTGTATGGCTTTTTTTAATGATGACATTTTTACCTTTTGCATCAAATCGCATTCGTAAAACATCTACTAGTATTCATAATAGCTCAAACAAATTAACTAATTTAATAGTGCAACCTCCTACAACAATTGCCATAGCTTTAGATTTTAGTGAGGGAGATGAAAAACTTATTGCTAATGCTTTAGCACAGGGAAATAAAGAATCTGTATTTATATTAATTCATATTGTAGAAAGTGCATCTGCAAAATATTTAGGAAGTGATGTAGATGATGATGAAGCAAGGAAGGATATGGACAATTTAGAAAACTACTGTAATCAATTAAAATCTCTTGGCTATTTAGCTATAGCACAAATTGGATACAGAAATAGGGTTAAAGAAATACAAAGAATTGTTCAAAATACTAATTCTCAACTATTAATAATGGGTGCACACAGGCATAGTGGTTTAAAAGATTACATTTTTGGAGAAACTATTGATGCTGTTAGGCATGGTCTAAATATTCCTGTATTAATTGTAAATGTAAAATAAACCTAATTTTTCCTTATTTATCCCTTTCAATTTTATTATTAAAGCTAAGCAACATAATATTATAATGTTGTATCTAATGCATACTATAATTTTATTTATTAGATAAACTATAGCTTATGTACATTCAAAGTATGCACCCAAATACTACAACAGGCAATAGTTATTTGCATATTGTGGCTTGTAAATTAGAGGAACTAACAATTAAAGTATTAGACCTTCAAGGCATGATTGCTAAAAAAATTACACTTCCTGTTCAAGCTGGAAATCAGCAGCTAAAAATTAATTTAAACGATTTAACTGGGGGTAATTACGTTTTAAATGCATTTAATGGCGATGTTTTTGTAAAAAGTATTCCGTTTATAAAACTATAAAAATTTGTTAGGGGGTTAATTTGTGAAAGTCCTTACTATTTATATAGTAGGGCTTTTTTTATTCTAAAAAAACGCAACCTTTTCACATGTATCAATAATTAATTTGCCAACATTGTAGTACAAAAATTATCTTAGCGTTTTAAAGAAGTAAAATGCAATTCTATAAAAATAATTTAACTAATCAAGAGTTACGATCTATATACAAGGCATTGTTATTGCCAAGAATGATTGAGGAAAAAATGCTCGTATTACTTCGTCAGGGTAAAATAAGTAAATGGTTTAGTGGCATTGGGCAAGAGGCAATAGCTGTTGGTGCAACTTTAGCTTTGGATAAAGAGGAATGGATAATGCCTTTACATAGAAATTTGGGTGTATTTACTACCAGGCAAATGCCCTTGAAACAATTATTTATGCAGTGGCAAGGTAATAAAGAAGGTTATAGCAAAGGAAGAGAAAGAAGTTTTCACTTTGGTACAAAAGAGCATTTCATTTGTGGAATGATCTCTCACCTTGGCCCACAACTAGCCATTGCTGACGGTGTGGCTCTTTCTTATAAATTAAAAAAACAAGATAAAGTTACAGTTGCTTTTACAGGAGATGGTGGCACTAGCGAAGGCGATTTTCATGAAGCATTAAATGTAGCTGCCGTTTGGAATTTGCCTGTAATTTTTATTATTGAAAATAATGGCTATGGTTTAAGTACACCGGTAAATGAACAATACAAATGCGAAAGTCTTATTACTAAAGCAAAAGGTTATGGTATGGAGGGTGTGCAAATTGATGGCAATAATATTTTAGCTGTTTATGATACTATTAAAGGAGTTAGAGAATATTGCATTAAAAATCAAAAGCCCTATTTAATAGAATGTATGACCTTTAGAATGAGGGGGCACGAAGAAGCAAGTGGTACAAAATATGTTCCTTCAAATTTATTTGAAGAGTGGGCAAAAAAAGACCCTGTAGTAAATTTTGAAAATTATTTATTACAAGAAAATATTTTAACTACCGATATTATAAATATTATTAAATCAGAAATTAAAGAGTACATTGAATCAGACCTACAAGAAGCTTATAAAGCAACTGGTTTAATACCAAATACCCAAGAAGAAATAAACGATGTTTTTGCAAATTATTCTTGCCATTCAACAATTCAAAAAGTAGTAAATGAAAAAGGAGAATGGGTTGAAGAAGTTGGAGAAACAGAAGATATAAGATTTATAGATGCCATAAAACAAGGTTTGCAACAAAGTATGCAAAAACACCACAACCTTATTTTAATGGGGCAAGATATTGCCGAATATGGCGGTGCTTTTAAGATTACCGAAGGCTTTGTGCAAGAGTTTGGAAAAGAAAGAGTACGCAATACACCACTTTGCGAAAGTGCTATAATTGGTACTGCATTGGGTTTAAGCTTAGAGGGAAATAAGAGTATGGTAGAAATGCAATTTGCCGATTTTGTAAGTGTAGGCTTTAATCAAATTGTAAATAATTTAGCTAAAATACATTATCGTTGGGGGCAAAATGCAGATGTTATTGTAAGAATGCCCTGTGGTGGTGGTGTAGGTGCTGGGCCATTTCATAGCCAAACAAATGAAGCTTGGTTTACAAAAGTTGCAGGGCTAAAAGTAGTTTATCCTGCTACACCATACGATGCAAAAGGATTACTAATTGCAGCAATTAACGACCCCAACCCTGTACTATTTTTTGAACATAAAGCTTTGTACAGAAGTATTCAAGGACATGTGCCTAAACGTTATTACGAAATAGAAATTGGCAAAGCCAATACCGTTAAACAAGGTAATGATATAACTGTTATTACCTATGGTGCAGGCGTACATTGGGTATTGGAATTTTTAGAAAAGAATAAAAATGTAAGTTGCGAACTTTTAGATTTAAGAACCTTGCAGCCATTAGATTATGAAGCCATAAAAAATGCTGTTATAAAAACAGGTAAGGCTTTAATTGTACACGAAGATAGTTTAACAGGTGGCTTTGGTGCCGAAATAAGTGCCTGGATAAATGAACATTGTTTTGATAAGTTAGATGCTCCTGTTATGCGTTGTGCAAGCTTAGATACACCAATACCTTTTAATACAGATTTAGAGAAAAACTATTTAGCTAAAAGTAGGTTATCCGAATATTTTAATAAGCTACTTAATTATTAATACAATAAAGGATAATCCACTTTTCAATAAAAAATATTTATACTAATTTTTTAATTTTCATCAATAAATAAAATATTTCTTCTAAAACTTTCTTCTAATGATATTAGAGTTTCTGTTCTTTCAATGCCTTTAATGTTTTGTAATTTATCATGTAAGACTTTTCTTAATTGCTGAATATCTTTACAAACAATCTCTATAAACATACTATAATTACCTGTTGTATAATTTAATCTTACAATTTCTGGAATTTTTTTTAATGATTTTGCTACTTCATCATATAAAGAACTTTTCTCTAAATATATACCAACAAAGGCAATTACATCATACCCTAAATTTTTATAATCAACAGCTAAAAGTTTACCTTTTACAATACCATGTTCCTCTAATTTTTTTATTCTTACATGTATGGTTCCTGCACTAACAAAAAGTTTTTTTCCTAAATCCGCATAAGAAATATCTGCATTATTGATAAGGGAATGTATTATTTGAAGGTCTAATTTGTCAAAATTTAATTTTATCTGCATTTTTATAGTGCTTTTTTAAGAATATTTAATTAAAGATATAATATTTTATACATAATATAAATTTTATAAATTTTTTTGAATATTGTACAATTTATTAAATAAAATTTTATATACTTGCACTATCAAACAAAAAAGTTCTTTATACTGTGGGGTGATGAAATTTTTGGCAGACATGCCCTCTTGTCTCGGGGGTGAGGATAATGGAATAAACGGAGCGTAATGCCGCTGTTTGTGCACGAATAGCGACTGGGGTCGACCACCAGTTTTCTCAATGGCAATTGAGATTTTTTTGCTCTCTGGCTAACTACCTCTTGAAGGTTCGAACCCTTCCCCTACAGCAACTTACATTTAAAAGCCTTTACAGCATTATCTTGTAAAGGCTTTTTTATTAGAGGTATTTTAGTAATCTATTCTTCATAAATCAGTTATAAAATATCCTATATTTCTTAAACCATTATATTTGTTAGTACCAAAATTTTTCAAGGTTTAATTATTACCCATAAAATATGAATGCTCCTAATCCAAAGTTTAATCCCATTTTATTTCCTCTTATAGTGGTATTAGTTTTTACATTTTCTATCATTGGTCATTATTCTTACTTGGCTCATGAGGGACATGCTTTTAACTTATTTGGAGTAATTTATGCTACTATTTGTTTTTTTGTAATGCACCATGTTGACCCTGTGCCTCACAACACTTATATATTAGTTGCTCAATATTTAGCAGCACTACTTATTTGTACAAGCATTTTTTCATTAGTATTTGCAAAAGTTAAAAAAGCATATTTAGTTTATCGTATTGGTATTACTTACAGAAATCATATAGTAATTTTTAGGTTAAATAATATTGGTAAAACATTAGCAATAGAGCTTTTGCAAAAAGGTTATAAAGTAATTGTAGTGGAAAGTGATGAACAAAATCCTTTTATGGAAGCCATTAAACTAAATGGTGGAATTGTTTTTACCGAAAAACCAACAGACTATAAAACATTAAAAATGGCTGCTGTAAGCTATTCAAGAGTATGCATATTAACCAGCAACAGAGATGAAATAAATATAGAAATAGCAGGCACTTTAGCATCGTACCTACTAAAATATAGTGGCAGAAAAAAGGGAGACCCACACAAAATAATGGTTCATATTAACAACACTTCCAATGAAAATTTATTAAAAGATTATTTTGATATTCAAAACGAAGATGACCATTATGATTTAGAAACTTTTAATGTATA
Source organism: Chitinophagaceae bacterium (assembly GCA_019695015.1). Classification (GTDB taxonomy): domain Bacteria; phylum Bacteroidota; class Bacteroidia; order Chitinophagales; family Chitinophagaceae; genus UBA1930. Next base: position 28,577 of record JAIBAV010000017.1, on the reverse strand, counting down.
TGAATCGGCAGCAAAAAAAATTTACGACACCTATTCTCCATACAAATACATTGATGTGTCAGATAAAGAATCGGAAAATGCAATTGCAATAATTGGATTTAATGATGTGGCCGAATCTTTTATTGTTGAAAACATGATTCTTAGCCATTATCCGGATAAAGAAAGAATTAGAATTTATTTAGTAGATGATCATGCCGATGAAAAATTTAATTATATCAGTTATAAATATCCTTTCTTTCAAGAATTTATAGACTTAGTGCCTATTAAATTAATTAATGGTACTTTTTTTGGCAACTTCACTTGGTCTAAAGTGCATATTGAAAATTTAAGTAAAATAAAAGTGGTTTATGTTTTTGGGCAAAAAGATGCTGAAATAATAAATATCTCTACCAACTTCCGCCAATTTTTATATACTCAAACCTTATCCATTTCTCAAGTACCTATTATTGCATGTTTGCCAGAAGATACGGGTGTGTTGGATTTATTAAATTCCAACAGAGAATCTGGCGAAACATTGAGCCAAGTTTTCAGCAATAAACTTAATATTAACACTTATCGTTTAATAACTAATACCTGTACCGCCGAGGGATTAATTGAAGAATCTGAAACTACGCAAAGGCTTTCTAAACTCATCAACTTTTTTTATGCAATTAAATATGAATTTGCAGCTATTTTAGAAAATAAATGGAATATAAGCAATGCTGTATCTATTACCAATTTATTAGAAGAAGAATTGCTTGGCTTACCAGATAAATATGAAAAACTACACGAAAGAGAAATAGAAAAACATTTATTAACTCTACTTTCTTTAAAAACAAATATCCCAACTTCCGATTTATATGATAATTTTTCTATTGAAAAACATTGGCAACATTTATCTTACAGAAAAAAAGATTCGAATAAATATGTTGCAAGACAAATAGCAACTAAAATTCAAATGTTACAATACATTGGTTGTACACCAATAAACAAACAAAATATTACTACATTTTTTCCACGCCTTGCCCCTATAGAGCATATTAGATGGAGTGCAGAAAAAATGGTTTTTAATTTTAAGTATGGGCCATATCCAACAGATAAAAACGAAAAATATTTATTAAAAGAAGTTTTAAAAATTCACGACCAATTAGTTTCTTATGAAAAACTAAATGAGTTCGACCAGGAAAAGGATTTGAATTTATTTTTAATGATTCCTGTATTAAGCATAATTAAAACAAACAATGGAACTAAATAAGCCTTAAAAGCATGCAATTTTCTAAAGACATATTTATTAGTTATGCTCATATTGATGATGAGTCTTTAATTGCATCACAACGTGGCTGGATAAGTGAATTTCACAGAGCATTAGAAATTAGGCTTGCACAACTTTTAGGCAGAAGACCTAATATTTGGCGAGACATGTCATTACAAGGCAATCATATTTTTGACCAACAAATTGTTAGCCAATTTGCCAATGTGGCAATTATGATTTCTATTCTTACACCAAGATATGTAAAAAGCGATTGGTGTATTAGAGAAGTAAATGAATTTTACAATGCTTGTGAGCAAAATATTGGTTTTAATATTCAAAATATTGCCAGAATTTTTAAAGTTATTAAAACACCAATTAAAATAGAATCGCACCCAGAAAAAATTCAAAATGTATTGGGCTATGAATTTTTTAGTACTGATTCTAATACTGGTAGAGTAAAAGAATTTGGACAAGTATTTGGTCAACAATCTGAGTTGGCATATTGGGAAAAATTAGATGATTTAGCTAACGATATATGTTCTTTTTTAGAAACCCTCGAAAGCAGAACTCCCACTTCCGAAACAACCAATTCAACAAATGACAATTTTACAAAAAATAGAAAAAAGAAAATTTATTTAGCCGAAGGTAGCTACGATACTTTAGAATTTAGAGACAGTATTAAACGAGAATTATTAGATTTAGATTACACTCTATTGCCAGATAAACAATTACCATTAGTGGCTCCTGTATTAAATAATGAAGTTTACAGTTTTTTACAAAATGCTGATTTAAGCATTCATTTAATAGGCTCTGGGTATGGAGTTGTGCCAGAAGGTACACAAAAATCAATTGTTGAAATACAAAACGAAATAGCCTCCACAATAAGTGCAACTAAATCATTACCTCGTATAATTTGGGTACCTGAAAACAATGTTGCAAACGATGAAAGGCAGCAAAATTTCTTAAAAAAATTACAAGCAGGTAATGAAGGTATTGCTGGTGCAGATTTAATTGTAAGTAGTTTAGAAGATTTAAAAAGTATTATTACCGACAAGCTTGAAAAAATTAAAGAAGAAAAAAATAAAGATATTACTGAAAGTATCTCAACAACCAATAGTACCAACAAAACAAAAGTAGTGTACTTAATTTGCGACACGAACGATTTAGAGATAATACAACCATTAGAAGATGTATTGTACAACTGTGGCTACGAAGTTTTGCTACCCATATTTGATGGAGAAGAAACACAAATTAGAGAAGACCATATAGAAAATTTAAAGATTTGCGATACTGCAATAGTTTTTTTTGGTAATGGTAATGAGCTATGGTTAAGAAGTAAAATGAGAGATTTTATTAAAATAAATGGTTATGGAAGGCCTCAACCACTTACCTCTAAAATTGTTTACTTGGCAGCACCAGATAATGCCACTAAACAAAGATTTAGATCGGTTGAAGCCGAAGTTATTAATGGCATTCACAACGTACCAGAAGAAAAATTAATTAGTCTATTAAAATAATTAATTTTTTATCAAATACATATACTACAGCCAGCCTTTTTACTTAATCAATTAAAAACATATATCTTGCGTTATTATTATCATGGCTGAAATTTTTATTATTATTGGGTTAATTATTATTAATGGGCTATTCTCAATGGCCGAAATTGCATTAGTTTCGGCACGTAAAGCAAGGCTTGAGGCACAAGCCAATAAAGGCAATGAAGAAGCAGAAAGAGCTTTAAAATTAGCCAACAAACCCGATTCTTTTCTATCAACAGTACAAATTGGCATTACACTAATTGGTATTTTAACTGGTTTTTTTTCTGGTGAAAACATAAAAAATGATGTGGTTATTTGGCTTCAAAAATTTGAGATATTACAACCACATAGCGATAAGTTGGCAACTGCTTTAGTAGTAGTGGTTATTACTTATTTTACTTTAGTTTTAGGTGAGTTGTTACCAAAAAGAATTGGGTTAAGTAACCCAGAAGTTATAGCAAAAATGGTTGCTACACCAATGATGTTTATATCTAAAATTGCATTTCCTTTTATTTGGCTTCTAAATAAATCTACCAACACTTTATCTAAACTTTTTAATATTTTACCTAACAACTCTCAAGTAACAGAAGATGAAATAAAAGCAATTATTAATGAGGGTACAGAGCAAGGTACAATTGAAGAAGCAGAACAAGAAATTATTGAAAGAGTTTTTAGATTAGGCGATAGAAATATAACCTCGTTAATGACGCATAGAAGCGATATTATTTGGTTAGATGTACATAAAACTATTGGCGAACTAAAAAGTAAATTTGAAGAAGGTATTTTTTCCGTTTATCCTGTTTGCGATGGAAGTATAGATAATATAAAAGGTAGTGTAACAATTAAAGATTTGTTTATTAGCGATAGCAACACTAATATTTCAACCTTAGTAAAACAACCTTTGTATGTGCCAGAAAATAATACTGCTTACCAGGTATTAGAAAAATTTAAAGAAACAAAAATTCATCATTGTTATATAGTTAACGAATATGGAAGTTTAGAGGGCATGATAACATTAAATGATATTTTAGAAGCAATTGTAGGAGATATTCCTGAAATAACAGAAGACAATTATGAAATAATTGAAAGAGAAGATGGAAGCTTATTGGCAGATGCTCAAATACCCTTTATAGATTTTTTACATAAAGTAGGAAAAGAAGACTGGATAAATGATGAGGAAGATTTTGATTTTGATACACTTGCAGGCTTTATACTTCATCATACACAAGAAATACCTACTACAGGAGAGAGATTGCAATGGCGTGATTTTGAATTTGAAATTATAGATATGGATAAACATAGAATTGATAAAATATTAATCTCTTACAAAAAATAAGCAAAGAGTAACTTTATTCTAAAAATATAAACCTGTTGTATGGCATATATTCTTACAGTACTAAATAAAACGCCCAACATGGGCAATAATTGTTTTATAGCACCCAATGCAACCATTGCAGGAGATGTAGTAATGGGAAATGAGTGTAGTATATGGTTTAATGCAGTTGTAAGAGGCGATGTGAATTATATAAAAATGGGCAACAAAGTAAATGTGCAAGATGGAGCTGTAATACATTGTACTTATCAAAAAAATGCTACCAATATTGGAAACAATGTTTCCATTGGCCATAATGCAATTGTGCATGGCTGTACAATACACGATAATGTTTTAGTAGGAATGGGAGCCATAGTAATGGATAGATGCATTGTACATAGTAACAGTATTATTGCTGCAGGTGCAGTAGTTTTAGAAGGCACTGTTATTGAAGAAGGAAGTATTTATGCAGGTGTGCCAGCAAAAAAAGTTAAAGAAATTTCTCAAGATTTAATTAAAGGCGAAATAGACCGTATTGCCAACAATTATATTCAATACGCCTCTTGGTTTGAAAAATATAATGATGCAGCAAAATAAATTTTATATTATGCCGTTATATAATGTACAAACAAAAGTTTTAACCCAGTTTTAAAGCTTTTTATAGATTTTTGATAAAAATTACTACTGAACTTATTGGTATATGATAACTTTGCAGTTCAAAAAATAAATTCATGAAACAATTTAAAGCAGTTATAATTATACTTATTTTGGCTGTTGTTCTAAGTTCTTGTAATTTTTTTAGAAATATTTTTGGAGGAGGAGATAAATATGGCTGCCCAACAAGTGTAAATAATATAGGAGCAGAAAAGTTATCAGGCGATTATAAACCAAAGAATAGAGAGGAAGCAAAAGCAATAAAAAGAGCAGCTAAAGCCAATAAAAAGGCAGCAAAAAGAAACCCATACATGTATTAAAAAGGGTATTCTTGGTTAATAGAAAATAGTTAAAAAATCTTTATATCCAATTTTTAAATCCATAAAACTTTATTTCTATGAGCTACCAATTAACCAACTTTTCAGGAGCCGTGGAGGCTGTTATTGACGACAATTGTGGAATTAGTAAATTTCATAACATTGTACACATTATGCTACAAGAGCTAAAAGTAAAGTTCTTAGCAAAAGAAGATGATAGCGATACAGTAGATTGGCATTTTAAATACAAAGGTCGTCCGCTTACTTTACATTATAATATTTACAATGGCGTTTCTGTATTTACGCAACACAGTAAAAATAATTCTGCTGTTAACGAAGTTGCTAAATATTTAGAAAGTAAAACCTTCTAATAATTATTATCCTTTATTGTATCTAAAATTTTTAGGTAGTTAATATACCTTTCCTCAAAAATTTTGCCCTGTTGTAATGCATTTTTTACAGCACAAGCTGGCTCGTTTATATGCATGCAATTATTAAACTTACAGTGGCTAATTTCTGCTTTAATTTCTGGAAAATAGCCACTCAATTCCTGTTTGGTAATACCAGTTAAGCCAAGCTCTCTAATACCTGGCGTATCAATAATTCTACCTTCGTCTTTAATGTCAAACATTTCGGCAAATGTAGTTGTGTGTAAGCCTTTACCACTCCAACTGCTAACCTCTTGTGTCCTTAAATTTAATTCAGGAAAAACAATATTTAAAAAAGAAGATTTGCCAACGCCGCTATGCCCACTTAACAATGTTGTTTTATTACTTAAAATATTTTTTATTTCTTCAATACCATTGCCATTAATTAAACTTGTAAGTATTACCTTATACCCTACTGTTGTATAAATATTTTTTAGTTGCTCAAATTTTTCAACATCTTTTTCCTTGTATAAGTCTGATTTATTAAAAACTATTACAGCAGGTATGTGAAACATTTCGCAGGAGCATAAAAACCTATCTATAAACCCAGTTGAAGTTACAGGATTAGTTATAGTAGCAAAAAGTAAGCTTTGAGCTAAGTTAGATGCAATAATATGATGTTGCCTTTTATTATGAGGAGATTGGCGAGCCACATAATTTTTTCTAGTGCACACTTCAATTATTGTTGCAGTATTTTCTATTTCATTTTCAATTTCAATTATCACTTCATCTCCAACTGCAATAGGATTGGTAGATGTAATGCCATCAATTTTTAATACCCCTTTTATCCGTGCGTTGTATTGCTTGCCAAAACTATTTTTTACAATATACCAACTTCCTGTAGATTTATAAACAAGGGCTTTCATTGTGTACGAAGTTAATAAGTACAGTAATTAATTTTTTATTTGTTTAAAAGTAAAATGAATTGCTAAAAAAAAACTATTGCTTTTAGTTGCTTTGTTTCTCTAATTTTGTTGCTCTTTATAAAAAAATAAATTACAACATTATGCCAGGTTATGAACTTTGGGGAGAAGAAGAGAAAAAACATGTAAATGATGTATTAGAAACAGGAATATTAATGCGTTATGGTTTTGATACACCAAGAAAAGGAATATGGAAAAGTATAGAATTAGAAAAGGCCATTACTGAAACCTTTGGTTGTAAATATGCACAACTAACAAGTAGTGGCACAGCAGCATTAACTACTGCTTTGGCTGCATTAGGTATTGGTGCAGGAGATGAAGTTATAATGCCAAGCTTTACTTTTGTGGCAAGTTTTGAAGCAGTATTAAGTGTTGGTGCTGTTCCAGTTTTAGTAGATGTAGATAAAACTTTAACCTTAAATCCAAAGGCTGTAAAAAATGCCATAACTGCAAATACAAAATGTATAATGCCTGTACACATGTGTGGCAGCATGGCAGATTTAGATGCACTACAAGCAATTTGTAAGGAACATAATTTATTTTTATTAGAAGATGCCTGCCAAAGTATTGGTGCAACATATAAAGGTAAACACTTAGGCACAATTGGCAATGCTGGTACTTTTAGTTTTGATTTTGTAAAAACAATTACTTGTGCCGAAGGAGGTGCTGTAGTAACAAACAACCAAACAGTTTATACTAATTGTGATGGTTTTACTGATCATGGACATGACCATAAAGGAGTTGACAGAGGTGCAGACCTACATCCATTTATTGGATATAATTTTAGAATTAGTGAGTTACATGCTGCTGTTGGATTGGCACAAATAAAAAGGCTTTCTACTTTTTTACATATTCAGCGTAATAACCATGCAGCATTAAAAAATATTTTACAACAAGTACCCGAAGTTAGTTTTAGAGAAATACCAGACCCTAATGGCGATAGTTGCACCTTTTTAAGTTGGTTTTTACCAACCGAAGAAATTACAAAAGCCTTTGTAGCAGAAATGAAAGCACAAGGAATTTTAGCAGGTAATTTTTACTGGTATGCCAACAACTGGCACTATATTAAACAATGGCAGCATTTACAAGAAGCAAAAAGTTTATACAACTATAATCCACAACAAAAAGACGCTTTACTTAAATTACCATCACAAAATTTTTCGGATAGTGATGCAATTTTAAGTTGTTGTATATCTACAGCTATAAGTTTAGTATGGATCAATGAGCAAATAATTGAAAAAGGTACTAAAATGGTAGCAGCAATAAATAAAGCTTTAGGTAAATAATTTTATTTTATTTCTCCTATTGCATCTATTACTTTAATGCTTACACTATCGGTGCCTTTTGGTGCAAAATATTTTGTTTTAAATTTTACTCTTTTACCTGGGGCAATGGTTTCATAAATAGTTTCCATTCCTTCATCTACCTGTGTACCAGTTTTACTAAAAAAACTAAGTTTTATTTGTACATCTTTATATGTGCAAACTGTTGCTGTATTTGTAAAATGGCCAATAACAACTGTTTGCCCAATAATATTTTTTCTTTCTCGGTTTTCCACTTGTAAAAATCTGGCAGGGTTCTTTTTCTCTTTTTCTGCTAAAGTTTCTTTGGTTGTTTCATAATTATCTTCATCAAATTTTTTTTCTATAGATGTATTCTGATTACAAGCAAACAACACGGCACTTACAAAAAAAAGAATTATTAGTTTTGGCATGAGTTTATTTTTAATTTTTATATAAAGCTGCAATAAATTAGTTTTTTATTTTTTGCAAAGTTTTATGCTTCCTAGTTTTCTAAGCATAAATTTATTCAATAATAAGTTAAATAAACTTTATTAAAAAAAGCAATGGTATAAAATAATGGTTATGAATCTTTAAAAGTTAACTTTGCCCCCTTTAATAAATTTTTCTTAAAAATATGAAGTTTTATAATTTAATTATTAGGTATCGTTTTTGGTTAAGTTTAGTAGCCATTGTAGGAGGAGTTATTTTAAACGTAACTGGCACAGCAGGCTTTTGGCCTACATTTCCACTTTATTTTATTGGTGCTATTGGTTTATTTAGTAACTTTTTTATTGGCCCATTAAGATTAATTCAAGAGCCAATGGAATCAGGAAATGTTGAGGAGGTTAAGAAAATTTTAGATACCATTTGGTTTCCTAATTTATTATTTAAACCTGTACGTTCTACCTATTACACTATTAAAGGTAATTTGGCAATGATGGAGCAAGACTTTGATACTGCCGAAAAACATTTGAAAAAAAGTAGTGATATTGGTAGCCCAATGCCAGAAGCAGAAGGAGCTAATAAATTACAATTAGGCATGATGGCTATGCAACGTGGCGATTTAAAACAAGGCGAAAGTTATATAAGAGCAGCAATTAGAGCTGGCATACCAGATAAAGAAAGTGAAGCTGTTGCTTATTTACAAATGTGCCAAATATTTATGAACAAGAGAGAGTTTAGAGCTGCTAAAGATTTTTTTAGAAAATCTAAAGCTTGTAAACCAAAAACCCAGCAGGTTTTAGACCAAATAAAAGAAATTGAAAAATATATTTCAAGAATGCCTGGTTAATTAACTAATTAAAACAAAAAATCCCCAAAATTTTGGGGATTTTTTGTTTTGCATTTTAATGCTTTTAGACCGGTGTTGGTTCTACATAGGATTTTTAAGTTATAGAGAAATCTTGGATTTTAAACAGGAACTTTTGTTTTCATAAAGCTCACCGGATTTTCTTTTGTTGATTAAAAGTAGTACCAACTTTTAAATAAATGTTAATGTATTAGATTTTGTAATACCCCAAAAAGACAAATTTTTCATTCAGTATCAATTTAATATCCCTAAAAGTTTATGCATTAACCAAAAAGGATTAATTAATCATTTTAAAAGGTTTGGGCGTTTTTTTTCTGTTCTAATAATGGATTGCTCTAAACGCCAATCCTCAATTTTTTTGGTATCGCCTTGTAATAAAACATCTGGTACCTGCCAACCTTTAAAATTAGCTGGCCTGGTATAAACAGGTGGTGCAAGTAAATTATCTTGAAAAGAATCAGTTAATGCAGAAGTTTCATCATTTAAAACACCAGGTATTATTCTTCCAATAGCATCTACAACTACTGCAGCAGCCAACTCTCCACCACTTAACACATAATCACCAATAGAAATTTCTAGTGTTACATAATGTTCCCTTATTCTTTCATCAATTCCTTTATAGTGGCCACAAATAATTAATATATTTTCTTTTAACGATAATTGATTGGCTTTTTGTTGAGTAAAAGGTTCCCCATCTGGTGTCATAAAAATTATTTCATCAAATTTTTTTTGTTGTTGTAAAGCCTCTATTGCATTTACTAAAGGCTCACACATCATTACCATACCTGCACCACCACCATATTGGTAATCATCAATCTGGCCATGTTTGTTGATAGCCCAGTTTCTTAAATTATGTACTTGAATTTGTAGTAATTTTTTTTCTTTTGCTCTTTTCATTATGCTATGAGCAAAAGGGCTGTCTAATAATTCTGGAGCTACAGAAATTATATCAATATTCATATTGCAAATATAAACCTACTATTCACTTACTACCCAGCTAATTGGTTGTAACATTCTATATTTTACAAGTTTGCCATATTGAACTGCAGGTACCCATTTTGGCCCAGTTTGAATTATTCTTATGGCTTCTTTAATAAAAATATAAGGTATATGGTCCGGCTCTGCATCATGCAATTTTACTTCAGATACCTTACCCTCTTTATCAATAATAAAACTTACTATAACAGTTACCTTTGCTGATTTTTGCCCCTTAGGTATTTGGATATACTTTGTACCCAAGCTAACATCTAAATTATTTTGCAAATATTTACGCCATGCAGGTGCTCCTCCTGTAAAACTAGCAGGTATTTGCACTATACTGTAGGTAGAGTCTGCTTTTTCATTTTTCTTATCGGGGTTTTCTTCTTGAGCATTTACTTTAAAAATAGCAACCATGCATATTATAAATATTGAAAATTTAATTTTCATCTTCATCAAAATTTATAAAGTTATCAATATCTCTTCTTTGCTTTTTAGTTGGCCTTCCTATTTTGCTTAAAATTTTACCTGTATGAAAAGAAACAGGTTTAAACTCTATGGTTGCCTTCTCTTCTGGTGGTGTAATATCAGTATAAAATTTAATTGCTTCGGTATAAGCAACACGCTGGTTTAATAAGCCGTTTACTTTTATTACCCATTTCCTTGCTTCTGTTTTAATTTCATACTCTTCATTCAAGTGTACTGTTTTAGCAGCTTTTACAGTAACTCCATTCAATTTTACTCTGCCTTTATCACAAGCTTCGGTAGCTAAACTTCTTGTTTTAAAAAGCCTTATTGCCCAAAGGTATTTATCTATTCTTGTCTTTTCTGAACTCATAATTTCTCAAAAAATAATACTTTATATTTAACTTCTTTTTTAAAAATTGTAGTGGAAAAATACAAATGATTTCTTTTCTAAAAATAAGCATGTTTTATTTATTAATACCAGCAATCATTATTACTAGTACGTATAATAATTACATCAACAAAATAAAACAGCCAACAACTATTAATTGTAAAGTAATAGGAATTAAAGACGGAGACACTTTTGAAGTATTGTTTAATAATAAAAAATTAGTAGTAAGACTTGCACATATTGATTGCCCTGAAAGGAAACAGCCATTCTATCAAAATGCCAAACAATATGCCTCAAGTTTATGCTTTGGAAAAAATGTAACTCTGGTTCATAATAATAATTTTGATAGAAATAAAAGACTTATTGCAGAAGTGTATATTGGTACTTTAAATATAAATAAAAATTTAGTGAAGAGTGGACTTGCATGGCATTTTAAAAAATACTCTACCAATACAGAATATGCCATTATTGAAATGGAGGCTAAAAGAAACAAAATTGGTATTTGGAGTGAAAACAACCCAATTGCACCTTGGGAATGGAGAAAGGCTAAAAAGAAAAATTACTAAATAAGCCTTTTAAATTATTGAATAAACTAAACATATAAAAGCCTCGGCCTTATCTTTGCTCACTTTTTAATACCTACTTTTATATGATGACTTCGGCTGAAATTAGACAACATTTTTTAAATTTTTTTGAAAGTAAAAAGCATGAAATAGTTGCTTCTGCACCAATTGTTGTTAAAGATGACCCAACTTTATTATTTACCAATGCTGGTATGAACCAGTTTAAAGATTATTTTTTAGGTAATAAAGAACCTAAAAACAAACGCATTGCAGATACTCAAAAATGCTTACGAGTAAGCGGTAAACATAATGATTTGGAAGAAGTAGGTGTTGACACCTATCATCATACTATGTTTGAAATGCTAGGCAACTGGAGTTTTGGAGATTATTTTAAAACAGAAGCGATTGCCTGGAGTTGGGAGCTACTTACAGAAATATATAAATTAGATAAAGACCGTTTGTATGTTACCATTTTTGAAGGAGATGAAAAAGAAGGACTGCCAAAAGATAACGAAGCTTACAATGAATGGAAAAAAGTAATTGCAGAAGACAGAATTTTGTTAGGAAACAAAAAAGATAATTTTTGGGAAATGGGAGATACAGGACCATGTGGCCCTTGTACTGAAATACATGTTGATTGTAGAATGGAGGAAGAAAGAAAATTAGTGGATGGGAAATTATTAGTAAACAACGACCACCCACAAGTAATAGAAATATGGAACAACGTATTTATACAATTTAACAGAAAAAAAGATGGCAGTTTAGAACAGTTACCTGCAAAGCATGTAGATACAGGAATGGGCTTTGAAAGATTAGTAAGGGTTATTCAAAAAAAATCATCTAATTATGATACCGATGTTTTTACCAAAACCATTGCTGCTGTAGAAAATATAACAGAAAAAAAATACGATTTTGGAGATAATAAACAAGCTATTGCTTTTCGTGTATTAGCAGATCATATTAGGGCAATTAGTTTTACCATTGCCGATGGACAGTTACCAAGCAATACTGGAGCAGGATATGTAATTAGAAGAATATTAAGACGTGCCGTTCGTTATTATTATTCTTATTTAGAGTATCAACAGCCTTTACTTTTTCAACTTGTTCCAGTTATATCTACACAATTTCAAAATGTTTTTCCTGAATTATACAAACAAAAAGACTTTGTAAGTAAGGTTGTAAAAGAAGAAGAAGAAGCTTTTTTAAGAACCTTAAATAAAGGCTTAAAACTTATTGATGAAATTATTGTAGCAGCTAATGCAAACCAACTAAAATCAATTAATGGCAACGATGCTTTTGAGTTGTACGATACCTTTGGTTTTCCTATAGACCTAACAAGATTAATTGCTGCAGAAAATAATTTATCTATTGATGAAGAAGGTTTTGAAATTGCATTACAACAACAGAAAAAAAGATCTAGAGCAGCCACTATTATAGATACAGAAGATTGGATAATAATTAATGAAGGAAACTCTGTTTTTGTTGGCTACAATCAGTTATCAATAGAAACTAAAATATTAAAGTACAGAAAAGTAAAAGCAAAAGGAAAAGAAAGTTATCAAATAGTTTTAGCAGAAACACCTTTTTATGCAGAGAGTGGAGGCCAAGTAGGCGATAAAGGTTGGATAGATTTTGGAAATTGCACAATAGAAGTTTTTGATATAAAAAAAGAAAACAACTTATCCATTCACTTTGTAACAACCCTACCAGAAAGCATAAATTTAACAGGTAATATTATTGCTACGGTAAATAAAGATTTAAGAAAAGAAACAGCCAATAACCATACTGCCACACACTTATTACATGCAGCTTTAAGAAATGTATTAGGTAGCCATGTGGCTCAAAAAGGTAGCTTAGTAAATCATGAAAACTTACGTTTCGATTTTTCTCACTTTGCAAAAGTTACTGATGATGAAATTGCAGCCATTGAGAAAATTGTTAACACAAAAATTAGAGAAAATATTCCTGTTATTATAAAAGAAATGAAAAAAGAAGAGGCTGTTGCACTTGGTGCTATGGCTTTATTTGGAGAAAAATATGGCGATGTAGTAAGAGTAGTAATTATAGATCCCAATTATTCTGTAGAACTATGTGGAGGAACCCATGTAACCAATACAGGAGAACTAGGCTTTTTTAAAATTAAACATGAAACTGCTGTTTCTGCAGGCGTACGCAGAATAGAAGCCTTAAGTGGTGCAGGTGTGGAGGAGTTTATTAATAACCAACTTTTACAATTACAAGCTGTAAAAAATTTATTTAATAACCCTAAAGAATTATTAAAAGTTATTGAAAACAATGCTATAGAAAATAAAGAGCTAAAAAAGAAAATAGAAAGCTTTGAAGCAAAACAAATTGTAGCATTAAAAGCAGAGCTTAATGAGAAAGTAGAAATTATAAACAATACTAAATTTATTGGTGCAATTGTGGATGTAAACAGTGCTGATAATTTAAAAAAATTAGTTATTGAGTTAAAGCAAAATGCAGATGTAGCAATACTTGCTACCAATATTATAGGAAAATCAAATGTGGTAGTAATGATAAACGAAGCTTGGGAAAATACTAAATCATTAGATGCTACAAAAATTATTAAAGAACATATAGCACCTGTTATTAAAGGTGGTGGTGGTGGCTCTAAAAATATTGCAACAGCAGGTGGGCAAGAAGCAAGTAACTTACCTAAAGTAATAGATGTTGTGAAGGCTTTGCTATAAATTAAAATTTTAAAATACCATACACTATTTCTTAATTAAAATACCATGCAATTCAACAAAAAGAAAGCTTTTCGTTTTATAAAAGTTTTTATTATTTTATATGGTGGTATAGGTTTAATTATTTATTTCTTTCAAGATAATTTTTTGTTTCATCCAAAAAAAATAGCTAAAGATTATGTATATACTTTTTCCACTCCTTTTAAAGAAATAAATATTCAATACGATAGTAGCACTTTATTTAATACAATTCAATTTTTACCTAAAGATACCCAAGCTGTAAAAGGAGTTGTTTTATACTTTCATGGCAATAGAGAAAATATAAATAGATATGCCCCTTATGTTGCTAATTTTACAAAAAATGGCTACGAAGTTTGGATAACTGATTACCCTACATTTGGCAAAAGCACTGGTACCCTTTCTGAAAAAGTTTTAGAAACTCAAGCATTAGAAATATACAAAATAGCAGAAACAAAGTTTAAAGATTCTTCTATTATTTTATATGGCAAAAGCCTTGGTACAGGCCTTGCTGCTTATGTTGCATCAAGAAAAAATTGTAAACAACTAATTTTAGAAACTCCTTATAGCAGTATAACTTCTTTAATGAAGAGATATTGTTTTATTTATCCTATAGAAAAGATGATTCGTTATAAGTTGCCAGTAATTGAATATATAAAAAAAGCAACAGCACCCATAATTATTTTTCAAGCAAGCGAAGATTGGGTGATACCCAATAGCAATACTGAAATGCTAAAAGTAAACTTAAAGGCAACCGATAAGTTTGTAAATATTGAAGGTGCTTCTCACAATACCATTAATAATTATCCTCAATATCATAAAACCTTAGATAGTTTATTACAATAACTACAATTGCAAATCATTCATATAAGCAATATCATTGGTTTTATTAAATTTCTTTTGCAGAAAAGAATTTGGCAAAAGTTTAAACACAGAAAATAAAACATTATACTGCCATTTTTTTCGTTGATGACTAAACCTGCTAAATGCAAATGAAGCGTTATTAATAAATTTAGTTTTAGGCTTTCTTTTAAACTGATAAAGCTCAAAAGCATCTTTAAAATTATTGGGATATTTTTTTAAACAAGCAGCCAACGTGTATGCACTTTCTATTGCCTGGCATGCCCCTTGTGCAATATCTGGTGTACAAGCATGAATACAATCTCCAACAAAAACTATTCTATTATTATACCAATTATTTAAATTATTGAATTTAATATGCCTTAATGGTGTTTTAATAATATTATTGTCTGCATCAATTACTGCATGGGCATATTCAGGAAAGTCATTAAACTCCTGGTGTAAAAATTGTTTTAGATTTTCTTCTTCGTAAAAAATTCCATCTTTTATCCAACGTATGCAAAACCAAAAATAATCATCCCCCCCTTTATGAATAATATTAAATCGCTTGTTTTTACCCCACATTTCATGAGCTGCATTTTTAAACTTATCGGGTAGGTTTAATGTTGCAATACCACGCCACATTATTTGCCCTGTATAACTTGGTTGAATGTGAGGCGAAAATTTATTTCTTGTAACAGAGTGCACACCATCGGCAGCTACTACAATGTCAAAAAAATAGGTTGTATTATTTGCATCAATTGTAACGCCACTCTCGTTTTGTTCTATTTTTTCAATTCTTGCATTTAATGTATAATCCTCTTGCTGTAAAGGTTTGCTTAATACTTCTATCAACCTTGCTCTATGTATTCCATAACCAATTTCATTAGAAGGTATTCTTTTAATTGTTTGAAGGTGATGGTTAGTAATATTAAAATCTTTAATTAAAGTAGATGCTTTTTCAAAATCATTTCCTACACCTAATTGATGTAATAAATATTTAGTACTACTACTTAGCATAACACCTGCACCAATATCTTTAAAAGCAGAAGCCTGTTCAAATAAATGAAATGAAATATTTGCTTTTTTAAGAGCCAATGCAGTACTTAATCCTGCAACTCCTCCACCTATTATGCCAACTTTCATGCAGTAAATTTGGTTTCTATTTTTATAAGTACAAAATAAATTTAGCCATAAAATACCATTTATTGGGTATATGAATATAAGAAGAGTTGAATGAAATTTGATTACATTAATGTGGATACTTTATACCTTATAATGTAAATAAAATATTATAAAACTTACAATGAAAAGTTTACTTCTGCTAACACTAATTTGCTTTATTTATAATGGCAAGGCACAAGGCTTGTACCCTACTTATGTTAATGAAAATGTTGTATATATTGATTCTACGGGAAGTAAAAAGTTAGAAACAAAACACAAACGTTGTGGTTTATACCAAAATGGTTTAGCATGGGTAATTATTAACGAAGCTATTGGCTTTATGAATACAAAAGGAGAAGTGATAATAGAGCCAAAATATTCTGAAACATCTGGTTTTTATGAAGGATTTGCAAGCGTTGTAGTTGATAATGCCTGGGGAGTAATTAATAACAAAGGAGAAACAATAGTAGAGCCTAAATATTATGAAATTGGAATTTATAGCGATGGAATGTGTAAGTTTAAAGAGAATAAAAGCTTATTTTCTGAATGGGGCTTTTTAGATACAAAAGGCAAAGTGGCTATTAGGCCAACTTTTGAAAATATTGATGATTTTCATGAAGGGCTAGCCATGTTTATTACAGATGCAAAAGCAGGCTATATAGATACAACTGGTAAAGTAGTAATTGAACCTTCTTTTTATTATGGTGCATTTTTTAAAATAAATGGTAAAGTAGTTTTTGAAAAAGGTGCATTTAGTAATGGCTTAGCTGCGGTAGAAATAAATAATAAATTTGGCTTTATAGATAAAACAGGAAAAGTAATTATTGCAGCACAATACGATGATGTAAAAAATTTCAGTGAAGGTTTGGCTGCAGTTAAAATAAAAGAAAACTGGGGCTTTATAGATACTAAAGGAAGTATAATTATTACACCTACTTATGCAAACGTTGAAAGCTTTAGCGAAGGTTTGGCTGCAGTTAAAATAAAAGAAAACTGGGGCTTTATTAATACCAAAGGCAAATTAATTATACCTGCAACTTTATTTGGCTCTATTGATATTGGAATAGATTTAAAGTTTAAAGATGGAGTTTGCCAAGCTATGTTAACTGATAAAGTATGGGGTTATATAAATAAACAAGGAAAAACACTTTGGAAGAGTAAGTAAAGAGTATTAAAAACGGAAGAATTTATATTCTTCCGTTTTTAATTTCATCTACAATATTGGGGTCTAACAAAGTAGTAGTATCGCCTAAATTTTCTACTTCTCCTTCAGCAATTTTTCTTAATATTCTACGCATTATTTTACCACTTCTTGTTTTAGGCAAACCGGCTACAAACTGAATTTTATCTGGTTTTGCAATAGCACCAATTACTCTTGTTACAGTTTGTAAAATATCTTTTCTGGTAAGTTCATCATCACTATGTTTTGAGCTTACTATAACAAAAGCATAAATTCCTTGTCCTTTAATTGCATGAGGGTAACCCACTACTGCACTTTCAACAACACCTACATGCATATTAATGGCATTTTCAACTTCTGCAGTACCAATTCTATGTCCACTAATATTTAAAACATCATCTACCCTGCCAGTAATTCTGTAGTTACCATCTTTATCTTTCAATGCACCATCGCCAGAAAAATACAGATTTTGATAGGTTGCAAAATAATTCGTTCTGCATCGTTCATGATCTCCATAAGTTGTTCTAATAATACCTGGCCAAGGTGCTTTTATACAAAGGTTTCCTGCTATGGTTTCATTTTCTTTCGGTAAAACTTCATTGCCGTTTTCGTCAACTAAAATAGGTTGTACACCAGGCATAGGCAATGTAGCCCAACCTGGTTTAGATGGTGTAATGCCAGCAAAGTTTGAAATTAAAATACCTGCAGTTTCTGTTTGCCACCAAGTATCTACAATTGGGCAACGTTTTTTTCCAACATGCTCATCGTACCAATGCCATGCTTCTTCATTAATAGGTTCACCAACCGAACCTAATACTTGTAAACTACTTAAATTTTTATTTTCTAATGGCTTTGTTCCAAAACCCATTAAACTTCTTATAGCAGTTGGTGCAGTATATAAAATATTAATTTTATGTTTATCTATAATATCCCAAAATCTTCCTGCATCTGGGTAGGTTGGAATACCTTCAAACATTACACTTGTTGCACCAGCACTCAATGGCCCATACACAATGTAACTATGCCCTGTAACCCAACCAATATCTGCAGTACAAAAATGAATTTGACCTTGTTTGTAATTAAAAATATTTACAAAAGAATAATTGGTAAACAGCATGTAACCAGCAGTGGTATGTACAACTCCTTTTGGTTTGCCAGTACTGCCACTGGTATATAAGATAAATAAAGGGTCTTCTGCATCCATTATTTCAGGCTCAAAGCTTACAACTCCGTTTTTTTCCACTTGCTCTTCAGCATAATCCATTTCGTCTTCCCACCAAACATCTCTACCTTTTAACATAGATACAGGTGTCCTTGTTCGGGTAAAAACGATTATTCTTTTTACCGTTTTATTTCCTATTAAAGCATCATCTATTACAGATTTTAATGGTATTGTTTTTTCTCCCCTATAGGCTCCATCACAAGTAATAATAAATTCTGCTTTAGCATCTTCCAACCTATCAGAAATGCTTTGTGCACTAAAGCCACCAAAAACAACACTATGTATTGCTCCAATTCTGGCACAACCTAACACAGCATAAGCTAATTCTGGTACCATACCCATGTAAATACAAACTCTATCGCCTTTTTTTACACCATTATTTTTAAGCATTTGAGCAACCTGGCAAACTCTTTTATGTAATCTATTGTAAGTAACAATTCTTACTCTTTCCTCTGGGTTATTGGGCTCCCAAATTAAGGCAGGCTTATCGCCTAATTTTTCTAAATGTCTATCAATACAATTCTCTGTTATGTTCAGCTTTGCTCCCTTAAACCATTCTATAGTAGGTTCTGTAAAATTCCAGTTTAACACTTTATCCCATTTCTTTCTCCAGGTAAAATGCTCTGCAACTGATGCCCAAAACTCTTCTGGCTGTTCAATACTTTTTTTATATGCTTGTTGGTATTCTTCAAAAGAATTTATTTGATAAGGATATGACATATTCTTCTTTAATTAATAATAAAAACTAAGCAATAAAGTTAAGGATAAATGAACTATACAAAAGAAAGTTAAAAGATACGGGTAAAGTAAATAAAGCGGAGCCAACTGTACTTTTAACCAACTGTATTTATAATATATTTACATAATGGAAAAAAAATTCCTCCTTATACTATTTTCTATTTTTTTAAATACTGTTTCTGCTCAAAAAATAATTATTACAGGCTTAGTGCTTGATAGTATTCATAACAGCCCTGTTGAGTTTGCCAGTGTAACAAATATTTCAAAAAACAAAACTATAATTTGCAATAACAAAGGCTTTTTCAATATGGTAGTTAGCTTTGGCGATGTACTTTCTGTAGCATCGGTTAATCATTATTTTGATACGATTAGTGTCCAAAAGAACATTCTTAAAGACACCATCATTTTTATATTAAAACCTATTACAAAAAACTTAGGAGAGGTAACAGTTGAAACAACCATTAATAAATATGTTTATGATAGCACACAAAGGCGAAAACAATTTTTAGCCAAAGTTGGCAATGGTAAAATACCTGTATTTTCAAGTGCTAATAGTGGGGCAGGCTTGGGTTTTAATATTACACATTTCAGCAAATCTGAAAAAATAAAACGCAATGCCTATAAGCTTTTCGATTTACTTGAAAAAGAACAATATATTAATTATAGGTTTAGCCCTGTTGTAGTTACAAAATACACCCAATTACAAAATGAAGCTTTATTAGCATTTATGCAAGCCCATAGGCCTACTTATAAATGGCTTAGGCTAAATGTAACCGAGGAGGATATAAAATATTATATAAACGAAAAATTAAAGTTGAAAAAAACTACTACAAATAACTAGGCATATATTTTGTTATACCATTTTAACCTTCTTTACAGTTTGAATTACTTAAATTTACGCCTCCAAATAAAGAAGTATCATTAAAATGAAGCAACTACTTATTGTAACAGGTTTATTTTTTTATCTTTCAGCAAATGCTCAAATCTCAAAACAAGCAACTACCAATAAAACTGTTCAGGATAAAGGGTATGAAATTCCAATTACACTTTCGCCCTATAAAAATACCTGGATTTATCTTGGTAGTTATTTTGGAAAAGGTAAAACCTTATCAGATAGTGCATGGTTAAATGAAGAAAGCAAAGGTGTATTTAAGGGCAAAGAAAAACTTACCGGAGGCATTTATTTTATTGTATCCCCATCAAAAAATTTTATTGAATTTGAATTACTGATGGATAATGAACAACACTTTAGCATAACAGCCGATACTGCAAATAGAG
This sequence comes from Chitinophagaceae bacterium, assembly GCA_019695015.1. Classification (GTDB taxonomy): domain Bacteria; phylum Bacteroidota; class Bacteroidia; order Chitinophagales; family Chitinophagaceae; genus UBA1930. The sequence goes on along the minus strand of JAIBAV010000017.1, from coordinate 8,037 downwards.
ATAAGCCAACTATTAAAGGCTCTTTAGAAAATTCGCTATTTTTTACATATTCAAAATTTAGTGCAGAAAAAGGAAACCACATTCAAACACTTAGAGGAAAATATGCTGCAGCAAAAACTAAATCAGACTCTACAAAGTACAGAGAAGAAGCAATTAAAGAAGAAAAAGTGTTACAAGCCTACAGAGAAAAAATTATAAAAGAAAATCCCAACTCACTATTGGCTACTTTATTTCATGTAATGAAAAAACCAGAAGCACCTGCTATACCAATTATTAATGGCAAAGCAGACTCTTTATACCCTTATCGTTTCATTAAAGAACATTATTGGGATGATGTAAATTTTTATGATGATAGAATTTTAAGAACTCCTTTTTTTGAGCCAAAATTAGATGAATATTTTAAGTACTACCTAAGCCCAGAGGCAGATTCTATCATTCCTGAAATTAAATACATGTTACTTTCTGCAAGAACTGGTAAAGAAATGTTTCCATATTTATTAATTAAGTTCACAAATAAATATGTAAAACCAGAGTACATGGGGCAGGATAAGGTTTTTCTTTATTTGTTTAACGAATTTTATACAAAAGGCGATACCATTTATTTAGATGCTGCATCAAGAAAAATGATTTTTGAAAGAGCTTATAGTTTAATGGCAAATCAAATTGGAGAACCTGCAGCACCTTTAAATTTAACAGATACATTAGGCAAAACCCATTCTTTGTACGAAATAAAATCAAATTACACTTTAGTAGTTTTTTGGGATCCTCATTGTGGGCATTGTAAAGAACAAATTCCACGAATTGATAGTATCTATCAAGCAAAATGGAAAAATATGGGATTGGCTGTATATTCTGTATATATTTATAACGACCAATTGCCCGACTGGAAAAAGTTTATTACAGAAAAAAAATTATTTAACTGGATTCACGTTTATCAAACAGAAGAAGCCAAACAATATGAAGCCAAAAACAGTATTGCAGGCTTTAGGCAGCTATATGATGCCAGAGTAACACCAACAATATATTTACTTGATGATAAAAAAAGAATTATTGCCAAGCAATTAACCATTGAGCAATTTGATGATATATTAACTGTTAAACACAAACAAATAGAAAATAAAAAATAAGATGAGTAAGAAATTTTTTTTATTAATTACAGCAGCTTGCATTCTTCAGGTACTTAATGCACAAAACGTATTTACTTATGGAAAAAAAGCAGTTAGTAAGGCAGAGTTTTTAAAAGCATTCGATAAAAACCCTACACCAGGAGAAACGGACAGAAAAAAAGCATTGAAAGAATATTTGGAACTTTACATTAATTATAAATTAAAAGTTCAGTCTGCTTACGATGATAAATTACATGAACAACCCTTGTTTAAAAACGAAAGCAGTAGCTTTAGAAAACAATTAGCAGATAATATTATTAATACAGAAGCAAATATTGATAATTTAATTAAAGAAGTATTTGAACGTAGCCAAAAAGATATTCATGTAGCTCAAATATTTATTGAAATAAAACCAGGTGTTGATAATATAGAAGCTATAAACCAAATAGAAAAAGCTCACAAAGCATTAAAGGCAGGAATGGATTTTGAAGAAGCTGTTAAAAAATTTTCTAACGATGAATATACAATTCAAACAAAAGGCAACCTAGGTTTTATTACCACTTTTACACTACCTTATCAATTTGAAAATGAAATTTATAAATTAAAAGTTGGAGAGTTTTCATCTGTTTATAAAAGCAGTTTCGGCTACCATATTTTTAAAAACTTAGAAGAAAGATCAGCAGCAGGAAAAAGAAAAGTAGCTCAAATATTATTAGCTATGCCAATTGGTGCAACAAAAGAAAGCAAACAATATTTAGCTACACTGGCAGATAGTATTTATCATTTAGCTATTAATGGAGAAGACTTTGAAGATTTAGTAGAACAATATAGCAACGACAGGGCTACAGCAAGTATTGGAGGGGTAATGCAAGAATTTGGAATTGGCGAATATGCTCCAAATTTTGAACAACCCATTTTTGATTTAAAAAACAAAGGAGATATTGCTAAACCATTCTTAACAGAACATGGATGGCATATTGTAAAATTGCTAGATATAATACCGGTTAGTAATAATTTTTCAGACCCAGTTACAGTTTCAAACATTAAAAATCAAATAGAAAGAACAGATAGAATGGCTTTTGCTAAAAAAGCATTAGTTAAAAACTGGATGAACATTTGTAAATATAAAAAAGAACCTTTTGACGAAAAGGATTTTATGATTTATACAGATAGTGCCTTAGCAAATATCAACTTTACCGGATACAAAAATATTAAACCAGAAACTGTTTTATTTTCTTTTGCTAAACAAAAAATTACTGTAGCTGAATGGATAAAATTTGCAAGAGCAGTAAAAGAAAGTAAAGAAAAACTTGCACAACTACACACACTTGTATTGCTAATAGAATATGAAAATATTAGATGTAGCGAATATTATTACGACCATTTAGAAGATTATTATCCAACACTTAAAGAACAAAGCAAAGAATTTGATGAAGCTAATTTACTGTTTGGTGCTATGGATAAACATGTATGGAGCAAGGCCAGTGAAGATACAGTTGGTTTAAAAAAATATTATGCTATAAACAAAACAAAATATGTATGGCAGCCGGGTGTTTCTGCAATTGTTGTAACAGCACCAACACAAGCCTTGGCAGTTCAAGTTATAGACAGTTTTAAAGCTGGTTTAAAAGATTGGAAATTGGTTTTAAATAAAATAAACAATAATATTTTATTTGATAGTAGCAGGTTTGAAAATAACCAACTTCCAATAACACAAGTTATAGAAAACAAAATTGGCTTTATTAGTAATCCAGAAAAAAACACAAATGACAACAGTTATACATTTATGTATATTACTGCACTTCATGATAAAATAGAAACAAAAAGTTTTGACGAAGCTAGAGGCTTTGTTACCAACAACTATCAACAAGTGTTAGAACAAAAATGGATTCAGGCTTTAAAGAAAAAATACCCCATAGTTATTAATCAAGCTGTTTGGAATACTATTAAATAATAAAATATTTTACTTCATAAAATATATCTTTTACCATTTAAACTAATTGACCATGAAAAAAAAATATCTACTCTTTGTTGCAGCAGGCCTGGCAATTTGTAGTACATCAGCATTAAATGCTCAAAAAAAAGAAAGTACAAAAGCTAACATGAAAAAAAAAAGTAAAGTAGAACAACCCAGTACAAATAACAACCCCTTATTAAAAAAAAGTAAACTACAATACCAAGCACCAGAGTTTGATAAAATTAAAGACAAAGATTTTAAGCCTGCATTTGATTATGGCTTAAATGAGCAAATAAAACAAATAGAGGCAATTGCAAACAATACAGATAAACCAACTTTTGAAAATACAATTGTTGCACTAGAAAATAGTGGCCAAAATTTACGTAGGGCAATTACCATTTTTTCAAACTTAAATAGTGCTAATACAAATCCCTTCTTACAAGCTTTAGATGAAGAATATGCACCAATTTTTGCTGCACATACCGATAAAATATTTTTAAACGAGCAGCTTTTTCAAAAAATAAAACGGTTATATGCTACCAGAGCAAACCTAAAATTAGATGCAGAAGATGTAAGATTAATTGAATATTATAATCAACAGTTTGAAATTGCAGGAGCCAATTTAAACAACGAACAAAAAGAAGAATTAAAAAAAATAAACGAACAATTAGCTACCCTGCAATCTCAATTTAATAATAAATTATTGGCTGCTAGAAAAGCAGGTGGTTTAATTATTGAGGATGTTAAACTTTTAGACGGCCTCTCTTCTAACGAAATAGATGCAGCTGCCGAAAATGCAAAAGTTGCAGGTATGCCAGGTAAATATTTATTAGCATTACAAAATACCACGCAACAACCGCTTTTACAAAATTTAAAAAATAGAACTGTAAGAGAAAAATTATTTAAAGCATCATGGTTACGAGCTGAAAAGGACGATGAAAACGACACTCGAGAAACTTTGCAACAATTAGCAAGGCTACGTTTAAAAAAGGCACAAATAATGGGTAAAAAGAATTTTGCAGAATGGAAATTACAAGACCAAATGGCAAAAACCCCAGAAAATGCAATGAACTTATTAGCAAAAATGGCTGCCCCTGCTGTTAAAAAAGCAAAACAAGAAGCAGAAGAAATTCAAAAATTAATTGACAAACAAAACGGTGGCTTTAAATTAGAACCTTGGGATTGGAATTTTTATGCAGAACAAGTAAGAAAAGCACAATACGATTTAGATGATAATGAAATTAAACCTTACTTTGAAGTAAGAACTGTACTGGAAAAAGGTGTTTTTTATGCAGCTAAAGAACTGTATGGCTTAACCTTTAAAGTACGTAAAGATTTACCTGTTTATCATCCAGATGTTGTGGCTTATGAAGTATTTGATAAAGATGGAAAATCATTAGCAATTTATTATTTAGATTTTTATACTAGAGATAATAAAAACGGAGGAGCATGGATGAGTAATTTTGTTGAACAATCTTACAGTTTAGGACAAAAGCCTGTAATTGTAAATGTGTACAATTATCAAAAACCAGCACCAGGTAAACCATCTTTAATTTCTTACGATGATGTAACCACTTTATTTCATGAGTTTGGCCATAGTATTCATGGCATGTTTGCAAGCCAAAAATATATTTCTATTTCTGGCACCAATACCCCAAGAGATTTTGTAGAGTTTCCTTCTCAAATTAATGAATATTGGGCATTAGAACCATCTGTATTAAAAAACTATGCTTTGCATTATAAAACAGGAAAACCAATACCAAATGAATTAGTTAAAAAAATAAAAAATGCTAAAACATTTAACGAAGGATATAATGTAACCGAAATTGTTGCTGCTGCTACTTTAGATATGGCTTGGCATACAATTACAGATGAGAGTGAAATTATACCAGCAAACGAATTTGAAAAAATGGCTTTAGATAAATTTGGCTTATTGGTAAATGAAGTACCTACCCGTTATCATTCTCCTTATTTTTTGCATATTTGGTCTAACGGTTACTCTGCAGCTTACTATGCATATTTATGGAGTGAAATGCTAGATTTTAATGCTCTAGAATATTTTGAAAATAATGGTGGAATGAAAAGAGAAAATGGAGACAGGTTTAGAAAATATATTTTATCTGTTGGTAACTCTATGGATTTAAACCAAGCATTCAGAAACTTTACAGGAAAAGACCCAGAAATTGAACCTTTATTAAGAGGTAGGGGACTAATAAAATAACCTGAAAGTTTTTTATAAAAAAGAAGAGGTTGCAAAAATTTGCAATTTCTTCTTTTTTAGATTCTATAGCAAGAAAACTAACGAGGATTTAATGCTAGTTTTATTCTTTCAACCAAATCTTGATAGTGAAACTTAGTTAATCTATCTGCAGTAGCAGCACTTGCAGTAGTTAATTCTGCTTGTAATGCTTTTAATTGACCACGTGTATAAGAAACAATATCTGTTGTGGCTATTTCAGGGCCTGTAGCAAAAGTTCTGCCAGATATAACCATAGCTTGTGGTTTAAAGGTTAATAAATTAATTAATCTTTCTACATGGGCTTTTTGCAAGTTTCTTCTATAAGCATCTACAGCTTTTCCAGTTGCTGCTTCGCTCCAAACTGCCTTTTTGGTATCATCCATTAAATCGTTAAATAAATAAACATTTGTATTGCCATAACGATTAGCACAAATAATCATTCTGTTTAATCTTGATGGATCTAGTAAATTGTTTAAAGCACTAATTTGAATGTTTTGTACCGATTCGCTATTGGTTGGATTTTGTATTTTATTTAAAATATTTTTATCCAATAACCAAGTTGGTGTAGTTAATACATTTCTATTAATAAAATTAAATGCTTCTTTTTGTGTTGCTTTAGGAACAAATTCAAAAACATCTCCTTGTTGGCTAGTTGATTTAAAGGTTTCATAAATACCACCAACATTTCTCATTACATGATTTACGTATCTATTAAATTGACCAACTAATTGGCGATACATTTCAGATAAATTATCATACCCTTTTCCGTTTTCCTTAGTCCACTCTGGTAAGTTTACAATAATTCTCTTTAAATTTTTAATCCCATATTCGTTAGCTATCATCACATTATCACTAAGATCTTCCGATTGTGTACGAGGATCTACAGAGTTGCCCAATTCATAAGTACCAAACCAATGGCGTGGGTTTTCTGCTAAAGCTTTCACTATTAATTTATCGCTATTAATATTCTGTTCTTCTTCTGTATTACCAGGTATATAACCATAGCCCCATTTAATTGCCCATTCATCGTACACCCCAATTCTTGGAAATAATCCCATTTCATTGATATTATCTTCTGGTTGTGCAACATAGTTAAAACGTGCATAATCCATTATAGAAGCTGTATGTCCATTAGCTTCTACCCAAGCTTTGTCTCTTAATTTTTCAACAGGGGTTTTACTACTGCTACCCATATTGTGTAATAAACCAATTGTATGGCCAACTTCGTGAGAAGAAACAAAACGAATTAATTGACCCATTAAATCATCGTCAAAAACCATTTTTCTTGCACGTGGATTTACAGCAGCAGTTTGTACCATATACCAATCGTGTACTAATTTCATTACATTGTGATACCATCCAATATGGCTTTCTAAAATTTCACCAGTTCGTGGGTCGTGAACATTAGGGCCATAAGCATTTTCAATATCTGATGCAAAATATCTAATTACAGAAAAACGAGCATCTTCTAAACTCATGGTAGAATCGTTTTTAGGCCATTCTTTACCCATTATTGCGTTTTTAAATCCAGCTTTTTCAAAAGCTTTTTGCCAATCGTTAATACCAGCAATTAAATAAGGCACCCAATTAGGAGGCGTTGCAGGATCTATGTAATAAATAATAGGCTTTATAGGTTCTACCAATTGGCCAGCCTTCCATTTTTCCACATCTTCTGGTTTAGGTTCTAACCTCCAACGAACTGCAAAAGTTTTATCTTCAACTCTTTGTTGGTCATCGCTAAATACTACAAAATTATCTGGAAAAAAACCTACTCTTTTATCCCATGTTCTTCTTGCCATTGGTTTTTCTGGCAATAGAATCATAGAAGTATTTAATTCTATAGTTACAGCACCAGCATCTCTTGCTGCAGGAAAGCCAGCAGCACTGGATTGGCTTGCACCTGCCGAAGGCATTGGGCTTGAAATATATGTTTTTACAGTTTTAATTTCTGTGTTAATGGGATAGGTATTTATGCTTTGTACATAACTTCTATCTCCAGCAAGCATACTTAAGCTAAATCTTCTTTTACTATTTGGATCAATACTTACAATTTGGTTATCTCCTTTAAAAAAATCACTTACATCAATAATACTACTAGTGCTGTCTTTTCCAAGAGCCTTAATATCAAAAGCAGCAGCAATAGCATCTAAATGAGAGTTACTAACCGCTGTAGATATTTTTTGGCTACTATCTGCAGTACTAATTAAAGTAATTGTTCTAATAAAAATATTATCGTTGGGGCCTTTTTCAAATTTTAAAGTTTGTTGGTTAGCCACTTCACCCCCATAAACGCCAGCTCCACCAGGTACTTTGCTGTAACGGGTTACACACATAATTTCTTTGCCTAATAAACTATTGGGTATTTCAAAATAATATTTATCTTCTACCTTATGTACATTAAATAACCCTTTTTTACTAATAGCCTTATCAGTAATTACTTCTTTAAAAGGTTTTGGGCCAGGTTTTGGCTTAGCTGCTTGCGGAGGCATTGTCTTAGCAGCAGTTGGTGTTGTGTCTTTAGAAGTTGGATTGGTTCGTTTTTGAGCAATAACAATATTGCACGAAGCAAACACAACTACAACAAAGAAAATTTTTTTCATAATTGTTTATAAAGTTGGTTAAAAGAATGGCTAAGTTAAGGAAGCGGGTAATTTTTTAATAAATTTCTTGTTTTTTATTACATCAGCGGTTAAATAAACTTTATGAACAGTATTTTATAGTAACTAATTTATATA
>JAIBAV010000176.1 GCA_019695015.1 Chitinophagaceae bacterium | reverse complement strand
AAACGTGGTGTTCTTAAAAGCCCGCATCCCTTCCTGGTGTATCACCTGGTGGTCCTGGTGTACATCTGAGGCGGCAGGTAAGAGTACCATATCCGGACCGATCTTTTTATTCAGTTGTAATAATTCAATAACCTTCCACCAGCCTTGTGGAATTATATAAGCTGAAGGTTTTTTTACAAATTCTTTGGGAGTAAAATAATTATATATTTTTACTGTTTTTTGGTACGGTTTAGTTTTATCATAAAATAATCTTGGCATGCCCGAAACCTCACTATTTTTTAAACCAGATTCATAACCAAAGAAATTTACTTCTTTAAATTTAGATTTATCTACACTCCATTTAATTGGAAAATCAACTGCAGATTTTGCTAATTGTTTTGATTGCTCTCTAAGCACTTTAATTTCTTTACTATTAGCAGATGTAAATTCAATAAAAGATTGCATTAAAGTATAAGTTGCTTTAACTCTTTGTTCATAAGTTTTAAGCATGTGAGACTCCGGAACAAAAGAAAAAGTATGCCAAAGTGCTGCATAACCACTAGCGTATCTTGGGCTATCCCAATATTCAGTCCAACCTTTATCTGGTGTATTTCCCCAAACGTTCACATAGGGTATTAAATCATATCCTTTTTGCTTCATTAAACTATAAATAGAAGGTTCAAATTTTTTGCTTATATAATCTCCCATTACACCACCAAGTTTTGATTGTTGTGTTGTAAGCAAGGTCATTATATGTTGATAGTCGGCACCATTACTTACATGATTATCTATAAAAACATCGGGGTCTAATAAATGAAATATTTCCGTAAAAGCCCTAGCATCTTTAGAGTCGCATTTTATCATATCTCTGTTTAAATCTAAATTTTGAGCATTGCCTCTAAATCCAAATTCCTCTGGCCCATTTTGATCCACTCTAAAGTTTTTACTTCGGTTTAAGCAACCACCAATATTGTAAACAGGTATAATACAAAGTACTATGTTATCAGGAAGTTTTTGTTTATCTACAACTATATCTCTAGCAAGCAAAATACTTGCATCAATACCATCTGGCTCACCTGGATGAATACCATTATTAATGAAAATTATTCTTTTATTATTTTTACGAATTGAATTGAAATTATAATCACCATTATTGCTAATTACTGCAAGATGTAATGGATACCCAGCATCTGTGTTACCCATTGTGAGCAATTTTATTTTGCCAGATTGATTATCTAATTTTTTCCACCAATCTATAATCTCAAAATAAGTTGGCGTTTGAGTGCCTTTTGATAATTCAAACTTAGTTGTAATTGTCTTTTGAGCAAATGAGATGGATAAACTTAGAAGTAAGCAACAGCTAATTAAAAATTTCATACAATGTATTTATTCATTAAAAATAAAAAAGGCATTTCAAATTGAAATACCTTTTAAATAATTTATTTAATAAACAACAAGTAATATAAAATTATTCAGCAGTTAAACTAGCACATAAATACTCTTGATTTAGTTTTGAAATATAGCTGATAGAAATTTCTTTAGGGCAAGTTGACTCTTTACTCATTTAATAGTTTCAAATTTGGTTATTTGGGCTGTAAGCTTTTTTATTTCACTGTTATAGGCACGTATGGTATTTATTTCTTTTGCAGGCAGCCAATCTCTTTCATTTTTAAGTAATTCTAACTTTTGCCTTAATGCTCCAACGCTGCCACCAAATACCTTCATCACTCGGCTTACTTCATTGGCTTGTTGTTTCAAAGCATTAAATTTATTATATGCTCTGTCGCTATTAATGCCAATATTTGCCAACGTTTTTTTTGTTTGGTCTTTAAGGCTTAATATGTATTCAAGAATGTTTGCCAAAATTTGTACTTTTACACTATGGGAATATTATTTGGAATAATTTCAACAATTGGTATAGGTGTAATTCTGTTTTATTGCTTTTTACTACTTTTGTGTATGGCAGGTTTTGTAATTGCCATGCCAGTTATTATTATACAGCTATGTTCTAAAAAGGAAAACAGACGAAAAATATGGTTGCCACTAATAGCAATTACTATATTTTCATTTGCCTGCTGGTTATGGTTTACCGACCATTAGCATTAGATTATTTTCCTGCTTCTTTCTTTCTAATCCACTCCAATTCTTTTATTCGCATTGCCCATTGTTCATTGCTAAGGCTGTCTAGATTTTATATGTGCATTTGTACATAAGCTTGTTCATTGGTTATTCTAATCCAACACATTGCTGCTGCACAAAGTGCTGCACAATACCATGAATACATGCAAGATGCCGAGAGGTATAATTTGCAAATACGCACAGCAGGAGATGATAAAGTAAGAGCAAGCCATGCAGAGCTAAATGGCATTACACTACCTGCCAACCACGAATATTGGGACACCACATGGACACCCTTTGACTGGCGTTGTAGATGCAGAATAATACAGGTATTATAAAGCAAATATACTACCACCGATGATGGCATTGCCAATGCAGCAGCACAGCAAGCCATACCCGAAGTGTTTAGGTACAACCCTGGTAAACAGGGTGTTATTTTTCCTGAAAAACACCCTTACTATGGTATTAGTAAAAATGCTTTGGAGGTAGTTAAGGCTATGCAGCAAGTGGAGCAAAGCAAAAGAATTGATTTAAACAAATACATAAAAAACAATGTAACTGCTAAAATTGTTAGAGATGTGATGTTGGAATATTCTAATAACTTTCCTGAAAACTTTTTAAATGGGTTAGAAAAAATAAAATTTACATCCTCTCAAAGTTATATGATGCAACACACCATTAATGTAAATAATATAACAAGAAAACGTGTAGGCAAAAGCACTATTTCAATTAGCAATCAAACATTGAGAAATGGTTATAACCCAGCTAAAGAGTTTATTGATGGGCTGGCTTCAATTAAACAAGGACGTGAGCTAACATTTAACCAAGAGTATGCTTTTGAATCAATGTGGCATGAAATACTACATGCCAAAACTGCAAGCCAGCACCACAAATTAAGTAACAGGCAAAAAGAACACATGGAAACAGTAAACCAATTTGTGGCAAGGCATACCTACCCAAAATTTATTGAAGCATTTGATGGCAAAGCCTCCAACCAAATGAAATATTAGATAATGGATATGGCTATAAAGAATGGATAACCAAATTTAGAAACAAGTTGGCTAAAAAAGGAATTGACGAAAAGAAGGCAATTGATTTTTTAGAGCCACATTTAATGAAAGATTACAGCAGCCTGGGGCAAAAGATAGATGAGTTATTGGGGGATTAATACATCATCAAAACCAAGTAAAAACTCTTGGTGTAGTTCGGGTATTTTAGCCCAATATTCATTGGCTTTTTGTGGCTGATTACGATCTGCAAACAGTATAGCCAAATCGGCAATAATCATATCATTGCTTGTGTTTTGCTTATACTCATTTTCCGTTTTATAGAATAAGCCAACGAGTTCTTGCTCTGTTGGGTTATAATCAAAAATAGTATCCATAAAGTAAAATTACTAAAAATGCAACAATTTGAAACTTTTTTTAAACCTATTTTAAAAGACTTAAAAGTAGAGCTTACCGATGAGTTTGACAGAAATTTTGAACGTAAGGCTTTTTTTTATTTTGATATTTGTGATAAAGACTTACTGCAATGTGCAGATGCTGTAATACGATTGAGAGCATAATATTTATTTCAACAGAAAAAATTTGATGAAATATATTTTCATTTTACGAATGTAGGTGTATTTAGATGGAATGATTATAAAAAAATAATAAGACCATAGCTAATTAAAAATTTCATACAATGTATTTATTCATTAAAAATAAAAAAGGCATTTCAAATTGAAATACCTTTTAAATAATTTATTTAATAAACAACAAGTAATATAAAATTATTCAGCAGTTAAACTAGCACATAAATACTCTTGATTTAGTTTTGCAATATAGCTGATAGAAATTTCTTTAGGGCAAGTTGCTTCACAAGCTCCTGTATTGGTACAACTTCCAAAGCCTTCTTTATCCATTTGTGCCACCATACTTAAAACTCTACTATTTCTTTCTGGCTCTCCTTGAGGTAATAAAGCTAAATGAGAAACTTTGGCTGATAAAAATAACATTGCACTGCTGTTTTTACAAGCAGCCACACAAGCTCCACAACCTATACACATGGCAGCAGCAAAGCTTGCATCTGCCTTATCTTTATTTATTGGCAAAGCATTTCCATCCACTGCATTACCAGTATTAACAGATATATAACCCCCTGCTTGTATAATTCTATCAAAAGCAGTTCTATCCACAACTAAATCTTTAATAACCGGAAAAGCATTACTTCTCCAAGGTTCTACAACAATTGTGTCTCCATCTTTAAAAGCCCTCATGTGTAATTGGCAGGTTGTATTTCCTTGCCATGGGCCATGTGGTTTACCATTAATATACATTGAGCACATTCCACAAATACCTTCTCGGCAATCATGGTCAAATGCTATTGGTTCATCTCCTTCTGCAATTAACCTTTCATTCAATACATCAAACATTTCTAAAAAACTCATTTCCGATGAAATGTTTTCTACTCTGTACATCTTAAATTCACCTCTTGTTTTTGAATTTTTTTGACGCCAAACTTTTAAATTCAAATTCATGTTATAATGTTCCATAATATGCTATAGTTTATTAATTCTATTAATTTTAATCAATAAAAAATTACTCTTTTTTTGTTTTAATACAATCTATCATTATTTCATATTCTTCTTGTCTATTACTATCTATTCTAATATTTTTAAACTTTAAGTTAGATAATGTTATATTCTGAATATACATTTTCATTTGAATACCTGTTTTAATATTTTGAACATTTAAAACTGAATCATTATATTTAGAATATTTGTAAGTATCTGTTATTAAACTATCTTCAATATAAAATATACTATCCTTATTAAATTTAATAAACTGATTATTTATTGAATGGCAAAATGTTCCTCTTAACGTATCTCTGCTATCCATCGTAAAATCTGTTTCACAAATAAATTTAACTTCCCAAAGACCTATTATTGTTGGTTTTTCTACATTTTTGTTTTCATTTACATTGGGTTGTTGATTACAACCTAAGGTAAATAATAGCACAAAAAAAACAACAACTATTTTAACCATAACTTCTATAAACTATTTATAGTTTCTCTGCGTTGGTTTAATTACTTCATACTCTAAAGCTTCTTTATGTAATTTCCAATTGCTTTCTCCTTCAAATTCCCAGGCTGCTACATACATAAACTCTGCATCATTTCTTAAAGCTTCTCCTTCTTCGGTTTGGCTTTCTTCTCTAAAATGGCCACCACAACTTTCTTTTCTTAATAATGCATCTTTACACATTAGTTCTCCAAGTTCTAAAAAGTCTGCAACCCTACCAGCTTTGTCTAATTCTGGATTAAATTCATCAATATCTCCCGGTATTCTTACATCATTCCAAAATTCTTTTCTTAATTGTTGTATTTCTACAATAGCTTCTTGTAAACCTTTTTCATTTCTTGCCATTCCGCATTTATCCCACATTATTTTACCTAAACGTTTATGAAAGGTTTCTACCGATGTGTTGCCCTTAATATTCATCAAGGTTCTTATTCTGTCTCCTACTTCTTTCTCTGCATTTACAAATGCTTCATGATCGGTAGATATAGGTTTAGAGTATATTTCATCTGCCAAATAATTACCAATTGTATATGGTATAACAAAGTATCCATCTGCCAAACCTTGCATTAATGCACTAGCCCCAAGCCTATTAGCTCCATGATCGCTAAAATTTGCTTCGCCCAAACAATACATTCCTTTTACACTTGTCATTAATTCATAATCAACCCATAAACCACCCATTGTATAGTGTACTGCTGGGTAAATTCTCATTGGTACTTCATAAGGATTTTCTCCAGTAATTTTTTCATACATATCAAACAGGTTTCCATATTTTTCTTTAACTACCTGTTTACCTAATGTAATAATTTCAGCACTGCTAGCATCTTCTACTTCTCTGCCATGTTTAGTAATTTCAATTTTACCATATCTTTCAATTGCCGAGGCATAATCTAAATAAACAGCTTGTTTACTTGTACCTACGCCAAAGCCTGCATCACATCTTTCTTTAGCAGCACGGCTTGCAACATCTCTTGGAACAAGGTTACCAAATGCAGGATATCTTCTTTCTAAATAATAATCTCTTTCTGATTCTGGTATTTCATTAGGTTTTCTATTATCTCCCTGATTTTTTGGAACCCAAATTCTACCATCATTCCTCAACGATTCGGACATTAAGGTTAGTTTACTTTGGTGGTCTCCACTAACTGGAATACAAGTTGGATGAATTTGTGTAAAACAAGGATTTGCAAATAATGCACCAGCTTTATGTGCCTTCCATGCAGCAGTAACATTGCTACCCATTGCATTGGTGCTTAAATAAAATACGTTGCCATAACCACCAGTACAAAGTAAAACAGCATTTCCAAAATGTCGTTGCAACTTACCAGAAATTAAATCTCTTGCAATAATACCTACAGCTTTTCCGTCAATGGTAACCACTTCTAACATTTCGTGGCGGTTATACATTTTTACATTTCCCAAAGCAACTTGTCTTTCTAAAGCTTGGTAAGCCCCTATCAATAATTGCTGACCAGTTTGCCCAGCAGCATAAAATGTTCTTTGCACTTGCGTACCACCAAAAGAACGATTACTTAATAAACCTCCATATTCCCTTGCAAAGGGTACACCTTGAGCAACACATTGGTCAATAATATTAGCACTTACTTCTGCTAAACGATGCACATTGGCTTCTCTTGCTCTATAATCTCCTCCTTTAACGGTATCATAAAATAATCTAAATACACTATCACCATCATTTTGATAATTTTTTGCAGCATTTATTCCACCTTGTGCAGCAATAGAGTGTGCTCTTCTTGGGCTATCCTGAAAGCAAAATGCTTTTACTTTATAACCCAATTCACCTAAAGTTGCAGCAGCACTAGCACCAGCTAATCCAGTACCTACAACAATTACTTCTAGTTTTCTTTTATTGGCAGGGTTTACTAATTTGCAATGCCCCTTATAATCTGTCCATTTACTTTCTAAATTACCAGCAGGAATTTTTGATTCTAACATATAGTATCAGTTTCAGGTTTTGGAAAACAATTATTATTTTCTAAATATTTTTTATTTATTTAACCAGCATTCTATTAAAACTCAACTTTCTCGGCGTCGCACACTTCAACGTTTATATTTCTATTTATCAGAAATATATTTTTTATACCCAACCTAAATAAAAACTTATAGGCATTAATGCAAATGCAAGTGGTACAATAATTGCAAAACAATAACCTAATGAAGTAATCATTTTATTATATCGCTTATTGCTTACACCTATTGTTCTAAAAGCACTTTGAAAACCATGAGCTAAATGATAGGCTAAGGAAAGACAACCTAGTACATATAAAATTACAATTACCAAACCATATTGTTGATTGGTAAATACAGTCTTCATTTCGGCAAATAAGTTATGATATATTTTATCGTCGTAAGATACTTCAGCCAATCCTGTAATACGGCTAGGTACCCAAAAATGTGCAATATGCATTATTAAAAACAACAATAATAAAGTACCTAATAAGCCCATGCTACGGCTATACCATTTGCTGCCTTTGTTGCCAAAATCTACAGCATACTTAACTTTACCTCTTGCTTTTCTATTAAAACTTTCTAACATAAAGCCTTGTACAATATGTAAAATAATACCAGCAAAAAGCCCAATTTCTAAAATTCTGGGTACAACATTATCACCCATAAAAGCAGCAGCTTTATTAAACATTTTGCCATCGTCCATAGCCCAAATGCATGCATTTAAGCCAACGTGTACTATTAAAAATAAAATAAGAAAAATTCCGGTAAAGCCCATGGTTAGTTTTTTGCCTACCGATGATGTGAACATTTGTTTCCAAGTCATAAGCAAATATTGTGGTTGTAAATTAACGTTACAAAAATACAATTTTATGACAAATGAATTTTATAAATTATTTTTTTTTAAACTAATCTAAAAAAAATTCAATTATCTGTTTATTAATTGTTCTTAATTTTATACACCATAATATTACTTATGAAAAATAAAATACTATTCAGTTTAATTTTCACTCTTTACTTATCAAATGTTTTTGCACAAAAAAAAGGTGTTCAAATTTTAAATACAGGAGCACCGATACAAGTAAGTTTTAGAGGAATGAGTGTGGCCGATGAAAATACTGTTTGGATTAGTGGCAACAATGGCACTGTTGGCAAAACAACAGATGCAGGTAAAACATGGCAATGGACAAGGGTTAAAAATTTTGAGCAAAATGATTTTAGAGATATTCATGCTTTTGATAGTAACAATGCTATTATAATGGCAGTAGGCAACCCAGCTTATATTTTAAAAACAAAAGATGGTGGTAAAAGTTGGTACACTGTTTTTTCTAGAAATATGGAAGGAATGTTTTTAGATGCAATGGATTTTTTAGATAATACAACTGGTGTTTGCATTGGAGATCCTATTTCTGTTGGCAATTCTGGCAGAAGGTTTTTCTTTATTATTAAAACTATTGATGGTGGTGAAACCTGGGAGCAAGAGCCTTTATACAAAATGCCACCTGCACAAGAAGCTGGAGAAGCTATTTTTGCAGCAAGTGGCACTAATATTGCCATGCTACAACACCCCGATTTTGAATATGCATTTGCAACTGGTGGTACAGTAAGTAATATTTATTTTATTGGTAGAGAAGGTAAACAAAATAAAGGTGCCCAAATACCAATAAACCAAGGTATTGAAACAACTGGTACATTCTCATTAGCAACAGATGGTAAAAAGAAGTTTTATTGTATTGGTGGAGATTACAAATTACCAAATAGTACTTACGATAATTTTTATTGGTCAACAGATGTTGGGAAAAAATGGGCTTCTCCCAATACAGCACCTCCTTATGGATACAGAAGTTGTTTACGTATAATAGATAAAGAAACCATGATAGCCTGTGGGCTAAATGGTGTTGATATTAGTAAAGATGGTGGAGATGATTGGAAAAACATCTCTAAAGAAGGTTTTAATGTTTGCATGGTATCTGCAAAAAATAAAATGGTTTTCTTAGCTGGCGATAGAGGAAAAGTTGGGATTTACTACTACTAATACAACATTCTAACTTTAATAGTTTCTTTTATTTCTTTTAATAATTCAACCGCATGTTTAGATAATTTTTTATCTACATCTAATACCACATAACCAATATCATCATTGGTTTTAAGGTGTTGTCCTACAATATTTATATTATGTTTAGATAGAGATGTATTTATGGCACTTAATACACCTGGTACATTTTTGTGTATGTGTAAAATTCTGTGTGCAGAATCTACAGGTGGTAAAATAATTGCAGGTACAGTGTGAGAGCCATTGGTAATTCCACTTTCTAAGAAATGAATGAGTTTATAACTGATATCTTCTCCAATATTTTGTTGAGCTTCTTCCGTGCTACCTCCAATATGTGGTGTTAGCAGTACATTGTTTAAGCCTTGAATAGGGCTTTTAAATGTATCGCCATTTTTTTCAGGTTCAACAGGAAATACATCTACAGCTGCACCACTTAGTTGCATTTCTTTTAATGCCGTAGCTAAAGCATCTAAATCTACTACTTCGCCTCTGGCATAATTTATTAATATACATCCATTTTTAAAATATTTAAGGTTGTTTTTATTTATTAAATTTTTGGTTTGAGGAGTTTCTGGTACATGCAATGAAATAATATCGGAAACAGACAATAACTCTTTTAAATTTTTACACACAGTTGCATTACCTAATGGAAGTTTAGTTTCTACATCGTAAAACATTACTTTCATACCAAGGCTTTCTGCCAGTACACTTACCTGACTACCAATATTACCATATCCAATAATACCCAATGTTTTACCTCTTAACTCATAACTTCCTTTAGAATCTTTTAACCAAATACCTTTATGAGCAGCATTATTTTTATCAATAATTTTTCTAATTAATACAATTGCAGAGCCAATTACTAATTCTGCCACACTTCTGGTATTACTGTAAGGTGCATTAAATACTACAACCCCTTTATTGGTTGCTGCTTGTAAATTTACCTGATTTACTCCAATACAAAAACAACCAATAGCTTGTAATTTATTTGCAGCTTGTAATACTTTTTCGGTAATAAATGTTTTTGACCTTATGCCTAAAACATGAACATCTTTAATGGCTTTAATTAACTCTTCTTCACTTAATGCTCCAGAATTTTTTTTCACATTAACATATCCATGCTGCTTTAAAATTTGAACAGCCTTTTCGCTAATATTTTCTAAAAAAAGGATATTTATTTTTTCTTTTGGATAACTAGTATTTTGTAATTTTTTATTCATACAGCAAATTAAACGATTTGTGAACAATTTATGGAACAATACATTGGTGCTAAACTATATTTGTTGGCTTTAAACAAAGTATATTTTTTAAAATTATGATTAGAGTAGTGCTATTAATATTGGGGATGATAATTATATCTTGTAACAATAATAATAAAAGCAAAGTTAACAACCATTTATTTCCATTTAGGGGCTTAAGTAAAATCGAAAAATTAGACTTTTCGAGTAAAGCATTAAACATTTATAATAGCATTTTAGGGAATGAATTTAGTGGGGGAATTTTAATTGCCAAAAATGGAGAAATAGTTTTTGAAAAATACAATGGCTTTATAAATTTTAAAGAAAAGGAACATATTAAAAGCTCAACTCCTATTCATATTGCATCTATTTCTAAACCTATTACTGCATTAGCAATATTACAGCTTGTTGAAAAAAAGCTAATCAGCTTAGACGATACTATTCAAAAATTTTTCCCTAGCTTTCCTTATCAAAATATAACAGTACTTCATTTACTAAATCATAGAAGTGGCTTACCAAATTATTTATATTTTATGGATACTGCTTGGAGGGCTTCTACAAAATTTGTAACCAATAATGATGTGTTACAATTTATGATTAAAAACCAACCTGCTGCTTACTCAAACCCAAACACTGTTTTTCATTATTGTAACACCAATTATGTTTTATTAGCTATAATTGTTGAATCTGTTACACATCAATTTTTTCCTAATTATATTAAAGAAAATATATTTAAACCAATTGGTATGCAAAATAGCTTTGTGTTTAATATAAATGATACTTCCAATTATGTTCCTTCTTACCAATTCAATAATATACCCTATACATTAGAGAGCTTTGACTGTGTTTATGGAGATAAGAATGTATATTCTACAGTTAGAGATTTATGGTTATTAGATAAGGCTTTGTACAATAATAGTATTATCTCCAAAAATACTTTTAATATAGCTACTACTGCCTATAGTAATGAAACTAAAGGAAATAAAAATTATGGTTTAGGCTGGCGTTTATTTTTAAAGAATAACGATACAGTTATTTATCATGGTGGTTGGTGGCATGGTAATAATAGTTTATTTACTAGGTTAATTAAAGATACTGCTACTGTTATTACTTTAGGTAATAGGTATAACAAAAGAATTTATAATAGCAAACAAATGGCTACTATATTTTCTAATAAAGAAATAGGAGAAGTTGAAGAATAGTTATAACTAAAATTGCACTTATTGATAAGCTTAATGTACTTTTTAGTTAGTATTTTTTATTAAAAATTAAAAGCCTTTATTTTTATCTACTATCAAAAAAAACAGGTTACTAAATAGTTAGTAACCTGTTTAAAATACTTGAAAAAAACTTATTGAACAATTAACGAATTAGAATAAACATTGTTATTATTTTCATTCATTAATATTAAACGATAAACACCTTTAGCAAATGTTACTGTATTAATTTTATGGTTATTTAAACCTTGGTTTAAGTTAATTGCTTTACTATAAACTCTTTGGCCATTTAAGTTATATAAAACTAAAGAGTATTTACCTTTTACTTCGCTAGAAATTTGTACATCTGCATAAGTAGTTGCAGGGTTTGGTGAAATAGAAAATAATACTTTTTCGGTTCTTTTTAAATTAATTGTTTTTGAATACTCTACACTACCATCATTATTAATTATTTTTAAACGATAGTAACTATTTATTGTTGGCTTATAATCTTTAAAGTTTCCTACTTTATTATAAACAGCAGCCCCATCAATTGTGCCTATTGTTGTAAAATCTGATCCTGTGCTACTTCTTTCAATTTCTATTTTATTTACATTAATAATTTGGTCTGCAGTCCAATCTAAATTATTATAATCACGTTGTACTTTACCATTAAATGAGCTTAGTTTTATAGGAAGTGCTGAACCACTAATAACCATATTAAAATTAGCCTTAGTATTTTCTATAGCACTTATAAAAATTAAATAATTTGTATTAGCACTTAATCCTGTTATAGGATTGAACACCATGTTTTTTGTAAAAGTTGTACAAGAAATTGGGGTTGGATATGCACCTGCTGAAGGACAAGTACTTACTTCGTATAAAGCAAATCTAAACCCTGTACCAAGTTGCCCAGGTATAACAGAAGAGCATAGAGTTAATGAAGTTGGTGTTGCAATATAGTTAGTAATTGAAATATTTAAGTTACCACTATTATCAGTAAGAATAGGATAAAATGCTGTACTGGTAACATTGCTTCCAGAACCATCGCATTTAATTTGGGTAAAATATGGGTCAACAAATCTGTTACTAGTTGCATGAACCATATCAAAATTTACAATTGTACCGCCATCTGTTGGTGTAGAAGGGAAGGTTAAAGGACATTCATCTTTTGGTTCAGTAATTATAGTTAGAGGTACCATTTCTGTTTGAGAAGTACAATTACCATATACATTATTTTGTTGTTGTATGGAGTATGTAGCACCATCTCTAGCTGATTTATCTGGTGTTATTCTTCTATTGGATCCATGAACTGAATAGTGCATAATATTACCAGGATTAGTTGTACCTGCACCAGCACCTTCTGAAGGAAGGTTAACGTGAGCAAGGTTTAAAGCATGGCCTAATTCATGTAGTAAAACTGATTCTAGATCTATATAAGAATTATTTACTGCTATTGAAGGGCAAGGTCCTTCATTAAAATTAGTTGTTCCAGAAGATACGCCATTATTTCTAATAATAACATCAAATTTTGGTTTTCTAGCTTCATTAGTAACATTACAAATGCCAGAGTAAGAATAGCATACAGCAAGTGTACCTGCAGATAAAGGTGAAACGCCAGTGTTGGTATTATCGTACATAATAACACATTCTGATGTAGAACCTGTAATTACTTGAGTTGTTGTAGTACCACCTTCTATAACATTAAAGCCAGAAATTTCTCTCCAAGTTGTTAATGCACGTTGAAAAGTTTGTTTGGTTGGGCTAATATCTAAATTTACACCTCCACCAGAAGTACTTGTACTATAATAAACTGTATAACCACCGGCACTATTAACATCCATTAAATTAAACTCTTTTACATAATATGTACCACCTGAGTTAAAAGTGGTATTAATTACACCATAATGTGCAGTTAAATTGGTAAAGGAGTATGCAACATTACCAAGATTATCTCTAACTTTTATTGCACCACTACCAGCTCTTGCAGGTACTTTAATTTTAATTTCAGTATCGGTCCAGGAAACTACTAAGTTGGAAAGTTGTGGGTTAGAAGCAGCAACTAAATAATCAGTTCCGGCAATTGTGTTTGCATCGTTAAAGATAACAGCAGCATTTCCAGTAAAAGTTCCAAAGCCAGTACCGTTAATGGTTAATAAGTTGTTTGTAGGATCTAACATTGCACCTGCATTTACAGTTTCTGGTGTAAATGAACTTATAGATGGTGCAGATGTTTTATTGGCTAAATTTTGTTTTTGCTGATTTACATTAAATGTATTGTCTTTAATAACAAAAGATTGACCTGTTAGTTGCATAATTAATGGATATAAGTTGGTAGATATTCCATTATATACATTAAATGGGTCGGTTGCTTTGTCTTCTAAAATATTATAGTTTAAAAACCCTTGTGAGCTTGAATAAACTTCTAATAAACTATTATTTGTATTAGGAGATTTTAAATTAATAACATTGGGATGGCAGAAAAATATACCCTCTTGCCCCCAAACTAAGTCTAATAAATCACTTGCATGAATGGCATCGTTGCCTACTGAACCACCCTGAGTTAATACTTCTACAAAATCGGCAGCTACTTCTCCTTTAAAAACTTTGTAAATTTTTATTTTATTGGAAGTAAATATCATGGTATGTGCCGTATTCCAAAAAGAAGTTCTTTCTACTACTTTACCTTCAATAATTAAGGTAGAATTGGCAGCTTTTTCTTGAATTGATACAGGATAAAGTGCCTGAGCAAATAAACTTGTTAGTTGAAAAACTGCAAGAATAATGAGTAAAGATTTTTTTAACATAAATGTAATTTGTAGCAAAGATAAAATAATTTGTAAAATTTAGTATCCATATTGTAATTAGTTACTAACTAGTAATAAAGCTAGTATTTTGATACTTGAATAGCTTTTTATGCTGCATTATAAAGTATTGTATTTACCCATTTTTTAAATTGTTTACCAAATCTATATATTGTTGCATAGCAGTTTCTTTACTTAGTCCCTTTAATTTTGTCCAAGCTTCGTGTTTAAATTTAGCAACAAAATCGAATGGGTTAGATGGTGCATCTTCCTTATTATCTCCTTCTGTTGCCTGTTTATATAGGCTATAAAGTTGTAATAAAATTTCGTTGTTGGGTTTTTCTGTCAAAGTTTTACTGTTAGTAACAGCTAATTCAAATAATTGTTTTATATCCATATTGTTTTATTATTGTAATGATGATAATAAACTGACGCCTTCTTCTTTAATTGCAGCATCGTCGGCTGTTCTTAATGGAAGTTTTTTTAACTTTTGTAAAACTTCTATTGCTTTGGTAGGGTTGTTATCTTGTATATATGCTTTAGCAAGTTGTAAATAATTTATCATATAATATTGATCGTACAAACGGCATAGTTCTAAATTCTTAATGGCATCTTCTAAACTATACTTTGGCAATGTACCATAAAACAATTTAACAGCAGTTTTTTTAAGGCCAGATAAGTTAACCATTTCTAAATACCAATTACCTAAAATAAAATGTGCCTTTGCATGCTTGTTGTTCAGTTGAATTGCTTTTTCTGCAAATTGTTTTGTAGTATTAATGTAGGCTCCTAATGCTTTATTTTCTTTTTCTATTAAAATATAGTTACTATTTACTAGGGCAATAACATAGCAGGCATCTGCATGTGATGAATCTACCGAAAATGCTCTGTTTGCAAAGGAATTAGCAGATTCAAAGTATAATTTTTTATCTTTTAATGCAGGTAGCCTTGCCCCTATTGCAATACTTAGTTCAGATGCTTTTATGAGAGCTTTAAAATTATCCCCATATATAGTTAATACTTCTTTATATTTATTTAAAGCATCAACCTCTTTTAATTTAAATTCTAACTTTTCAGCTTCTTTAAGTAAAGAATCTATCTTTTGAGCATTGGTATTTTTAAAAATA
>JAIBAV010000103.1 GCA_019695015.1 Chitinophagaceae bacterium | reverse complement strand
TAACAATCAATTAAAATCATTAGAAAACCAAGCAAAAAAAGCAGAGAAAGTTTATGTAATAAAAAACGAGTATAAAGAAATAGCAATTGAATTAGCCAAAGCATCTTTAGAAGGATTTAATTTAACCTATAAAGAGCTAAATGAACAACAAGAATCAGAGACAAACAGAAAACTACAATTAGATGCTCAAATTGCAACACAAGATGCAGCTTTAGAACAAGAAAAAGTTGGAATGATTGAAAAAGAGAGAGTGTTACAAAGCATGCAATATGAGTTTAACGAGCTTTTACAAAAATTAAGAACCAAAGAGAACGACAAAAATTTAGCTTCTCAAAAATTACACTATCTAAAAGAAAAAGAAAGCAGTTTAATTGAATTTTTAAATAAAGCCGAAGGCCAATTAAAAAATACAAAGGATAGTATTGAGTTTACACAGCTACAATTGAAAGAAGAGAGTGATAAACTAAATGATTTAACAGAAAAAGTTACTAGCACAAGAGCAGAAGTTGATACCAACAGAAGTGTATTTGATGGGAAAAGAATTTTGGTAGATGAATTAAGAAATAAATACCAACAAGTACAAAGAACACGTTTTGATGCTGAAAAAAAAGTAGCTGTTGCAGATACTTCCATTCAAAATTTGCAAAGAACTCAAACTCAATTAAAAGACGAAAAACAACAAAGAGAAACTCAACAAAATCAGCTATTAATTGAATTGAAAGAAAAGGAAACCTTATTTGAAACTAAAAAATTAGATTTAGAACAATTACAAGAACAACACAATAAAACCAAAGAGCAAATTTTTGAAACTCAAGCCCAGCTTGAGTCTTTAAGGAATGAATTAGCTGAAGAGAACAGAAAATTAGATAGTAAAAAAAATGAGTACGAGCTTTTAAAAAGTTTAATTGATTCGATGGAAGGTTATCCGGATAGCGTGAAGTTTTTGCACAATAATCAAGCATGGAACTATAAAGCACCATTATTATCGGATGTAATTTATGTAAAAGAAGAATATAGAACAGCTTTAGAAAACGTATTAGAACCCTATCTTAATTATTATGTAGTAAACAATTTACAAGAAGGTTTACAAGCTGTTCAATTATTAGATACTAATAAAAAAGGCAAAGCTAATTTCTTTTTATTGGATAAGTTAGCCGAGGTTAAGTCCGACATTCATCAACCAGCCTTAACAATAAAAGCATTAGATGTTATTGAAGTAGATGAGCAGTATTTGCATTTAGCACAACATTTATTGGCAAATGTTTTTATTGCCGAAAATGATGAAGTAATTCACCATTCAGATGGTGCTGTAATTCTGGAAAAAAGCGGAAAATATGTTAAAGGAAAATTTACTTTAACTGGTGGTAGTATAGGTTTGTTTGAAGGGAATAAAATTGGTAGAGCAAAAAAATTAGAAAAACTTCAAGACGAAATAATCTTGCAACAAGCAGTTGTTAATGCTCTTAAATCAGAAATTCAAATACGCCATAATGCAGTAATTGGGTTTAATGAACAGTTAAAAGAAAACACAATTAAGCAAACCGATCAAGAAATTAATCAGCTTACTAACCAGGTTTTTGCAATTAAGAATAAAATAGAAAATATTCAGATAGCACAACAAAATGCTTTTCAAAAGTTAGAAGAAATTGAAAATAGGTTATTAGAGGAGAATAATTCTATTGCAACTACCAGGGTTGAGTTTCAGCACCTAACTGAATTATTACAACAAACAGGAGAGGAGTTAAAGTTGATTGAGCAAGACTATCAAAATGCAGAACAACAATATAATGCTGCAACTGTTTTATTTAACGAAAGCAATATTAATTTAACTAAACAACAAAGTAAAATTGCAACAGTAAAGCAAGAGTTAGATTTTAAACAAAACCAGTTAACTGAATTGCAAAATCAAATTCAATTAAATACTACTCAACTTACCGAATCTAAAGATAATATAATAGAAGGCGAAAACAGCCTAATTAAAAACGAAGAAGAGTTATTACAGCTTTTACACACTAAAGAAGAAGAAGCTAAGAAGGTAAATGAAGCAGACCAAACCTACCATGTTTTAAGAAATCAATTGCAAGAAAGAGAAAGTGAATTAAGACATAAAATAAAAGAAAAAGAAAATATTGAATATTTATTAAGTGCTATTAAAGATAAATTGAATGAACTGAAATTAAACTTGGCAGGCATGAAAGAAAGAATGAATGTTGAGTTTAAAGTAGAATTAGATGAAATTTTAGATGGTGCAAGAAAATCTGATGACACACTTGAATCTCTTCAGACAAATAGCGACAAGCTTAAAAAAAGGCTAGAAAACATGGGCGAAATAAACCCAACTGCTATTGAAGCATTTACTGAAATGAAAAAACGG
Organism: Chitinophagaceae bacterium; assembly: GCA_019695015.1. Lineage (GTDB taxonomy): Bacteria > Bacteroidota > Bacteroidia > Chitinophagales > Chitinophagaceae > UBA1930. Next base: position 2,059 of record JAIBAV010000103.1, on the reverse strand, counting down.
TATGAATTTATTTTAGAACAAAAAAATGATTTAGTGCAGGCAAAAGATAGTTTATTACAAACTATACAAGAAGTAGAAGCCACCGCCAATCAGCAGTTTTTAGAAACCTTTAATAAAGTAAGAGAAAATTTCCAAAAGGTATTTAAAGCATTGTTTACAGAAGAAGATACTGCGGATATGATTTTAGTAAACCCAGATAACTTAGCAGAAACTGGGGTTGATATTGTAGCAAAACCTAAAGGCAAACGTCCATCTTCTATTACACAATTAAGTGGAGGAGAAAAAACATTAACTGCTACTGCTTTATTGTTTGCAATTTATTTAATTAAACCTGCACCATTCTGTATTTTAGATGAGGTAGATGCACCTTTGGATGATGCTAATGTGGGTAAGTTTACGCAAATGATAAAAAAGTTCAGCGATAATTCTCAATTTATTATTGTAACACACAACAAGCAAACAATGGGCTCGGTGGATGTAATTTATGGTGTAACTATGCAAGAGCCTGGTGTGAGCAAATTGGTACCAGTAGATTTTAGAAGTTTAAATTAAAAACCATTCCTAATTCATAACAGTAAATACAAATACTGTAAGTAGTTCTATTAAATTTAAAAGCCATTTAAGTTAAATGCTTAAATGGCTTTTGATTTACTTGTGGACCCACCTGGGCTTGAACCAGGGACCCCCTGATTATGAGTCAGGTGCTCTAACCAACTGAGCTATAGGTCCAGAATCTTCTTTCAGATTCTATTAAGGACGGCAAAAATAAAGTTTTAACATTACCAACCAAGAAGAAAATATTATTTTTTAGAAATTATTTGAAACATATTACCTTAATTTCATTTCTAATCTTTTTACCCTTAAAGAAAGTTCAGAAGGTTTAAATGGTTTAGTTAAAAAATCGTCAGCACCCATTTCAAAAGCTTGTAATACAATATTTTCTTCTCCCATACCAGATAAAACAATGATCGGTGTTTTTTTATTCAAATTGGCTTTTACAATGCCTACTAATTCTAAGCCAGAAGTATAAGGCATCATAATATCTGTAATAATTAAATCCGGATTTTCTGTTTCATAAAGAGTTAATGCAGTTCTTCCATCATTTGCTATTAAAACTTCATGCCCATCTAATAAAAGTTTTTTCTCTAAAGTTTTAGCCATTAAAAGTTCATCTTCGGCAATTAAAATTTTCATATTATATACGGGTTGAGCTAAAAGTAAAAATAATTTTCTTTATTTGTAAAATACAATCTATTAATCAAATATCATTAATATAAAATTATTGTATCAATTTTTTATTTTAATAAAATAACTAAATGAAAATTACATCTATATATCAAGTATTAAATTTTTTATTATTACCCTTTGCTCTGCTATTAGGTTTTACTGCTTTTCCTATGATAATTGCTGCTTTAGCAAATGCTACTGCTTTACTACCACTGTTTATGATAGTTTGTATAATTATTTACATTTATTGTAGCATAAGGTTTTTTAATAGGGGAGTAAAGCAGCAACAAATTTGTAATAAATCTTTAAAAGATTGGATTAAAGTAAACGCTTATGTATGTATTGCATTTGTGTTGTTGATGTTTGTGCAAGGAAGTGTAATTGCTGCAAACCCAATGTTAATTTCCGATCAGTTAATGGCAGATTTAGCCAAACAAAGTAACAATAGCCTGCCTCCTCAAGTAAATGCTGCATTAGTTGGTAAAATGCTAAAATATGTTACCTATTTTATGTTGTTTTATTCTGTAGTACTTAGTGTACATATTTTTATGAGTTTTAAACTAATAAAAACAAACAATCATTTATTTCAAGAGCAATAGAGTTTCTAAATTAATTTAATTTGTTTTTTTTAGCAACAAGTGTTTATATTTGCAGCCCTTAAATGGGGTATAAATGGCTCCGTAGCTCAACTGAATAGAGCATTTGACTACGGATCAAAAGGTTTCAGGTTTGAATCCTGACGGGGTCACCACACAGGACTGAGCAGCATTTTTGCTGCTCTTTTTGTTTTTACCATCACTGAAACCCTTACCACCATTGCAAAGCAGGTCAA
>JAIBAV010000159.1 GCA_019695015.1 Chitinophagaceae bacterium | reverse complement strand
ATTTTTCTCTGTTGGTTCAATGGTATATAATCTACAATATGCAGATAAAAAAAGTGCTATTCCTTTACTATTATACCCTTTCTCAACTAATAATAGCTTTCTAAAATTGATAGGAGATTTTTTAAAACCCTGAATCCAAACTAATCTGCAAAATCTATTATTTTTTATAAATGGTATTGCTTGAAATACTTTACTATTCAACCCATCATAAGGGTCCCAGCCTTTATAATTTTCTTCTTCTACATATTGTTGAAGTTTAGAAAAAGAATTTTCAAAATTTGAATTCATTAATTTAAGAGAGAAATTAGTTTATGATATCGCCAAACAATAACCAAGTGTTTGTATCTGTTTTTATTAAAGTAGCAACACTGTATTGATTTTTAGTTTTATTGGCATTAGATGAACTGTTTAGCGTAACTCCGCCATCTGCCATAAAAGTAATTTGACCAACACCCATTTGTGTAACTAAAATTTTAGTTCCAATAGGAAAAGCAACACTCAATTGGTTAGGAATTGTAATAGTATTTATATCAATTTGATTGATATTAATCATTTTAGTAGCATCTGAAAGTGTAAGGGTATAATTTAAAGTAGAAACATTATTAAACTCAACTGTTCTTATTAAAAACTTTACACTATCCTCAGTTGTTAAAACTCTTTTATTGTTTGAAAAAATATCATTAGTAAAATAAGCTGAAGTGTTTACATTCAACTTTGTTCCACCAACAAATAATTCGCCAGTATTATTTTGCATAAAGCCATAATTTGTAATACTACTGGCCATTTGTGTATTTACAAATTGTGCAAAGTTTGTATTATTGAAGTAAGATGTTAATCTAGCTTTACCATTATACATACCTGCTTGAATATAATCATCTGATTTTATATGAGAAGTAAAGTAAGCTTTGCTACCTGCAAAAACACCATTAGTATTTAATGCAGTATCTAGGTTTGAATAAGTTTGAATTTTTATTCCTCCTAAACCTATACTATCACTACTACTTGTAGAAAAAGTGTATTTAAATAAATTATATTTAGGCGTGCCAATTCCGGTACCAATTACCATTCTGTTATTTTCTGCAATTCTTATAAAATCACCTTTATGGTTGGTATGATGATTATAAGCCAATACAAAATCTTCATTTTCGTAGTCCATACCCAAATCCCATTTAGTGATATCATCTACCGAAAACATAAAACCATGTGGATTGTGATGCAGGCTTGAATTTTTATTCATTCTTAAACCCGCCATTCCACTATTAATATTGGTATTTTGTGGAATAATTTGTAAGGCACCATTACCTAAAAAATCTTGCTTAATTAAACCTATTGATTCAATATTAAAAGAGTTATAAATAGGAGCATAAACTACTGACACAGGATAATTATTATCAGGAGTTGAAGCATTAAAAGTGTCTTGAACTAGTGTCATTGTATTTCCATTTAGTAAAACACCATTCCCTTTAATTCTTCTATCTCTTCTTATAAAAGAGAACCCATCAAACCATAAATTATGCCCAATAAAAGAATTATAAGAATTAATATTAGTTGTATCATTACCTGCATTAATTTGTTGAATATTTACTCCTGCTAGATTTTTGGAAATAAGGCCTAAGGAATTGGTAGAATTTATTTTAAATGAATTTGCAGTAGCATTTCCACTTATTTTAAAACTTGCATTTTGTTCAGTAGAATCTTGAATAGTAATAAACGTTGAACTATCATAACTAATGTTGGAGCCATTTATTTTCACATATCCATTTCCTGAAAGTTGCTCTTGTTTAGCACTCCAATAAGCAGCAGAAACAATTACAGAATCTGCAATTGGGGTAGCAGCCCAAATGCCATGTTTAATAGTTCCTATTGTGTCTATATCTGTTCCAAGTAGTTTTGAAGCTAAAATTTTCTCAGCAAATTTACTATTAGTAATCGTACTATCTTTTATATTAAAAGCAAACTGTGAAGTATCTGCATTTACTGCATGCTTGGCACTATCACTCTTGGCACTCCATTTACTTACATAATTATATTGTGAAGTATCTGCATTGATGGCATGTTTAGCACTATCACTCTTGGCACTCCATTTACTTACATAATTGTATTGTGAAGTATCTGCATTTACTGCATGTTTGGCACTATCAGTTTTTGCACTCCACTTGCTTACAAAAGTATATTGTGAAGTATCTGCATTGATGGCATGTTTGGCACTATCACTCTTAGCACTCCACTTGCTTACAAAAGTATATTGTGAAGTATCTGCATTGATGGCATGTTTGGCACTATCACTCTTAGCACTCCATTTACTTACAAAAGTATATTGTGAAGTATCGGCATTTACTGCATGTTTGGCACTATCAGTTTTTGCACTCCACTGGCTTACAAAATTGTATTGAGAAGTATCTGCATTTACTGCATGTTTGGCACTATCAGTTTTTGCACTCCACTTGCTTACAAAAGTATATTGTGAAGTATCTGCATGGATGGCATGTTTGGCACTATCACTCTTGGCACTCCATTGGCTTACAAAATTGTATTGAGAAGTATCTGCATTTACTGCATGTTTGGCACTATCAGTTTTTGCACTCCATTTACTTACAAAATTATATTGTGAAGTATCTGCATTGATAGCATGTTTAGCACTATCACTCTTGGCACTCCATTGACTTACAAAATTATATTGTGAAGTATCTGCATTGATAGCATGTTTAGCACTATCACTCTTAGCACTCCATTTACTTACAAAATTATATTGTGAAGTATCTGCATGGATAGCATGTTTAGCACTATCACTCTTAGCACTCCATTTACTTACAAAAGTATATTGTGAAGTATCGGCATTTACTGCATGTTTGGCACTATCAGTTTTTGCACTCCACTGGCTTACAAAATTGTATTGAGAAGTATCTGCATTTACTGCATGTTTGGCACTATCAGTTTTTGCACTCCACTTACTTACAAAATTGTATTGTGAAGTATCGGCATTGATTGCATGTTTTGCACTATCACTCTTGGCACTCCATTTACTTACAAAATTGTATTGTGAAGTATCTGCATTTACTGCATGTTTAGCACTATCACTCTTGGCACTCCATTTACTTACAAAATTGTATTGAGAAGTATCTGCATTTACTGCATGTTTTGCACTATCACTCTTGGCACTCCATTTACTTACAAAATTGTATTGTGAAGTATCCGCATTTATTGCATGTTTGGCACTATCACTTTTAGCACTCCATTTACTTACAAAATTGTATTGTGATGTATCTGCATTTATTGCATGTAAACTTGAATCTGTTTTAGAAGACCATAAAGCTTTAGTGGCTTCATTAGCATACAATGCATAGATTGCTTTTGGTGAAAAATTAATTTTATGTTTTACTGTTAACTTAAAAATTTCTAAATCATCTACCGAGTTAATATCTAAATAAATATATGTGTCATTTCTCCAATCAATTTCCCTTATCAATCCACTTATAGGATTTTTTCCAATTTCAAAAGTAATATAACCAAACTTATCTGAAACAACTTGTATAAACTCTTCATAATTAGATACAACAAAAAATGAGTCGTAACTTATTTTTACATTTACACTAAATGAACGATTAGCAGCTGGCAAGCCATCTTTAGTTAATATATTAGCCTGGTAATTAAATTTTTCTTGAGCAGAAAGGCTACTAAATAAAAAAAATAGAAAATATAGAGTAAATAAATTTTTCATCATATTAGATTTTTACAAACCGTGTTATCACTTTATTATTATCCATAAGCAAAATATGTAAAAAGTACACACCGCTAGCTAGGTGAGATACATTGATATTTTTTTGGTCTGTTCCTTTATAAACCAATGCACCTTGTGTTGAAAATATTGTTACTTGTTTTACTTGAAACACAGGTGAGATATAAAAGTTGATATTAGATTGTGCAGGGTTAGGATATACAATTATATGTGGAGCTTTGTAATTATATAAAGTTGGATAAGCAACTAAGATAGAAGAAAGCCTACCAAATAAAAATCCTCCTTTAAAAATTATTTTTTCGGAAATGAAATTTTGCTCAGATATAATTGGTTCAAATGCAGATATTTTCACATTATCAAAGCTTTGATAATAACCGCCTACTTCAACTCTTGCAAATGATTGGGCATTGGTGTTTATACCCACAAGTAAAACAAGAAGTATAAATAAAAAACGAAGCATTTTTAATTTTAATACTCTTACTATATACATCGTTAACTCCAAAAAATTACACAATATTATTATCAACCTCCAAATAAATTTTCAACTACAAAATAATACTTTGTGGCAAGCCAGTATTTAAAGAGTCAATTACTTTTAAAGTAGTTAATGTGGTATAATAAATAGAATTAAAAGCTATTGGCGAAGAAGTGCCATTTTTTACTGCATGGATAAAAGACTCTACTTCTTGTTTATGCCCCTTACCAGATAGTTTAATGGTTGTTTGTTTATTGCCTTTATATAATTGTCCATCTTTAAAATCGTTAATTACACCAATACAGCCTCCTGCAAAAACTTCAATTCTTTCCTTAGGCATGGCTTTATCTCCATTAGCAACATAAACTAAATTTCCAATTGAGCCGTCTGCAAAAGTTACTACAATAGCAATATTATCATCATTTTTAACTTGAGAACTTGTACTTGAAATACATTGTGCATAAACCTGCACAGGATTTGAGTTGGTAAAATATTGCATCAAATCAATAAAATGACACATTTCTCCAACAATTCTGCCTCCTCCAATTGTTGCTATTTGTGTCCAATGGTCTAAAGGAATAAAACCTGCATTTACTCTTATATTAATAACTTTTGGTTCTGTTATTTTTGAAAAAGTTTTATTCAATTCTACACTTACTGGTGCAAATCTTCTATTAAAACCAACCATTAAAAGTTGATTTGGTTTTTGATTTACCACTTCTGTAACAGCTTCTAACTCCTCATAGGTAATACACAAAGGTTTTTCAACAAAAACGTGTTTATTTTCTTGCAAAGATTTTATAACATATTGTGCATGACTATCATGACGAGAAGCAATGAAAATTGTATTACTATTTTTATCTTCAATAATTTCATTAGCATTGGTAGATGCTCTTGCAAAGCCAAATTTTGAGGAAACATTTTTTGCATTAATACCATTGTTGGTAACAACAGCATCTAAGCTAACAGGTAAGCCTTTTAAATTGGGTATCAAATAACTTTGAGCAAAACTACCAGCACCAATAAAAGAAGCCTTTATAGTGTGATTAGTATTACTATTTTTAGTTTGAAAAGTACTTAGTTTTCTTTTCTCATTTTCTGGATATTTTAATAAAATACCAATAAAGGGTTCTTGTACTTTTCCTAAAATTAAATCATAGGCTCTAACTGCATCATCAATATCAAAAGTATGGGTTATTAATGCTTTTAAATTTAATTTTCCTAATGCAATTAAATCTAAAAAAGCTTCCATATTTCTTTGCTCTGTCCATCTTACATAAGCAAAGGGATAATCATGTCCTTGCTCTTCATATACATTATCGTACCTGCCAGGTCCATAGGAACAAGAGATTTTCAAATCTAACTCTTTTCTATAAAAATGAGGGTCTCTTGGTACATCCATTTTAACTGCACCTACCACAATTATTTGCCCTTTTTTTCTGGCAATTTGTACTGATAATTCTATGGGGTCGTTTGTTGGAGCAGCGGCAGTAATAATTATTTTATCAAATCCATTACCTCTGGTAAAAGTTTCTATAGCAGTAAGTAAAGCTGCATTATTTCTATTATAAGCCTCTGCATTACTTACTTCTTTTGCTAATTGAACCATTTTGTCTGATACATCAATACCAAAAACTCTACAACCATTAGCAGATAAAAGCTGACAAGTAATTTGCCCTAGTAAACCCAAGCCAATAACACATATATTTTCTCCTAAGGTTGGGTTAGCTTGCCTTACTCCTTGCAAGGCAATTGCACCCAAAGTAGTAAAACTTGCTTCTTCAAAAGAAACATTATCAGGAATTTTTGCTACCAAGTTTTGAGGAATAGAAACTACTTCGGCATGAGAAGCATAATCTTGCCCTGCACAAGCTACTCTATCTCCAACTTTAAATTTACCATTAGTATCCAAAGAGGCTTTTACTACACCTGCTGTGCTGTAACCTAAGGCTTTTAAAGAATCTAATTTGGTTCTTACTTTTTCAAGCGTTGCCATTAAACCTTCTTTCTTTATATTTTGCAAAACCTGTGCAACTAAATCGGGGCGTTGTTTTGCTTTTCCTAATAAAGATGATTGAGCTACTTTAACTGTTCCTTTTTCTGTACCTGCACTGATTAATGAAAATTCATTTTCTACCAATACCATACCTGTTGATAATGCAGGTAAAGGAAGTTCATCAACATATAATTCTCCTGTCTTAAAATTCTGTATTAATTGTTTCATTGTTTTTTATAATGCTTCTTTTATTGCTTTAATAATTTCTTCATTCTCGTCATGCGATCTTGATGCTAAACGCACAAACTCACCTTCTAATCCAATTTTATCGGAACAGGTACGAGTGTAAACACCAGATTTTACCAACAACCCAAATGCAAAATCATCGGCAGTTATACCTGTCTTTAATTCTATTAATGCAAAATTTGCTTGGCTAGGATAACGTTTTAAGCCTTCAATTGCACTTAGGTTTTTAAAATACTCTTGTGTATCTCTTATATATCTTTTTCTTTCTACTTCATACTCTTTTTGAAACTGATCTCTTACATACAATTTAAAAAAGTATTCTGCCAATCCATTTGAATTCCATAAAAAACCATTTTCTAAAAGTTGTTTTGCACGGCTAGGATGCATAATAGCATAACCAGCTCTTATACCTGCAATTCCAAAATCTTTCGACATACTTTTAATGGTTACTACGTTAGGATATTTCATTACCATATCTGCATAACTCATTAATTCCATTGCTTCATTTTCAAAAGCAAAATGTATAAAGCTTTCATCTAATAATACTGTTCTTACATTTTTCAATCCTTCTAAAAGCTCTGCAATTTCTGCTTTAGTAATATACCCTCCATTAGGGTTGTTTGGATTAATTAACACAACTGTATCGGGCTTTTCGTAATTAACCAATTGCAATAAATCGTTTACATCTAACTTATAATCATTTTCTTTTTTCAATTTATTAAAAACAATACTTACACCTGGTTGAACAAATTCGTAGTAGGAAGAAAATGTAGGAATATTTACAATAATTTTCTCTGTAGTAAAATTGTGAATTACTGCCTGAATTATCTCTATAGCTCCGTTGCCAATAAATAACATATCGGCAGGAACTTTTAAGAAGTTGGCTAATGAAGATGCAATTACATTGTTTTGAGAAGGATAAAACTCCAACATATCTCTTATCAATAAATCATCTCCCAACAATTCATTTTTAAAATATCTTAAAAACAAATCTGTTGCGTATGGGTTTGAAAGAAAACATGCATCTATATTCATTTTCAAATCTGGTAATTGCTCTTTTATAGTAAACAAACTAGGCGAGTGTGAGCCAGCTTGTTGTTTTAGCAATTTTATATGCTGCACCATTGCAGCTTGTTCGTTAGTTAATCCTTTAATTGGCATACTTTATAATTTTATATGTGATTCAATTGATTTAATTTTTTCGGTATTTTTATTTCTTTCTATTTCCTCTACCACTTTAGTTATAATGCGTACATTACCTAATCGTTGCTTTAACTCCTTTTCAATATTACAAATATACTCTGGAGAAAGTTTGGTGTTTTCTGAAAGATATAATTCTAAAGATTTATCTTTTTGTTGAATTATTTTAAACTGTTTTACATCTGGAAATTTTTCCATTGCATTGTAAATATTTACAGTAGCAATAATGGTATTATCTTCTTTAATTAATAAATCATCTGCTCTGCCATCAATACCACTAAAAGGAATGCTAAGTCCTCGTCCACAATTGCAAGAAGGATTAATAGCAGGTATGGCAATATCGTTAGTTGCATACCTTATTAAAGGCATAATATTGTTGTTTAAAGAAGTAGCAATAATTTGATTATTTTCATCTAATTCTACTATTCCATATTCATCGTTGTTATGATAATTTCCATGTTCACACATTTGCACAGTAACAGTTCTTTCATTTTGTCCATACCAATCTATTAAAGGCATTTGCCAATAATCTTCAATTACTTTTCTATAATTAGGCAATAAATTCTCGGACGATGTAAAAAGGGTTTTAATTTGAGGTAACTTAATATTATTTTCTTTTAATAATAAAGTAAGAATATAAATAGAGCTTGGATAACCACGTAGCAGTTGTGCTTTAGATTTTTTAATAAACTGTACATAGGTTTCTAAGTTTTGTTGATTTATATCAAATGGAGATAAGTACCAGTAATTTAAAATTTTATCTACCTTATAAGGCGGCTCACCTTGTTTTGGCGAAAAGCTCCTTAACACAATACAAGGTTTATGAAAGCTATACTTAAATGCAGGATTCATAGACCAAGCCCTAAACATCATGCATTGCTCAATACCATCGCTATAAAAAGGTTTTGGCACTTTAAATGGCTGTCCACTGGAGCCTGAAGTAGATTTATATTGCAGCTTTTTATTGAAATATTTCTCTGAAATAAAACTGTTGTAATTATCTCTTATTATAGCTTTGGTAATTATTGGAAATTTTAATAACTCTTGCTGAGAAAAGTTGTTAAAATTTATTTTTACATTTAGTGCTTTATAATAAGGAACAGTATTTATTGCTACCCTTACAATAGCTTCTAACTTTTTTAGCTGTATTAATTTAATTTTTTCGGCAGAAAAATATTGCGATTGAAGATATTTTGGATATTGGTTAATTATGTATAAACCATTGGCAATATTTCTGCTATTTATTCCTGCTAGCTCCATAAACTTAAATTACCTAAAAATTTATTGTGTGATTTTATAAAAAGAAAGAAAAATAAATTGAACAATTATTTTGCTGCATATTTGTATTGGTAATTACTTACACAAAATATGTTTAACATAAAGCAGCTAATAAAAAATATTTTAAGCTACCCTATTGCTTATTTTATATTATTAAAAACAAGAAAATTAATTATTGGTAGTAGCAATAAAAGAATTTTTTTATTTGATATTGATAATACCATTGCAGATAGTTGGCATTCTTTAACACTTAACATTTGGGCAAACGAAAACGAAAGGTTAAAAGGGTTGGCCATTTTTTTAAGAATGAGAAAACTAGTAACAATATTGCAAAAAAATAAAAACAATCAAGTTATTTTTTTAACTGCACGTAGTTATTTTTCGAGGCAAACAACCGAAAACTGGTTACATGAAAATGGCATTTTACAAACCTCTAAAAATTTAATTATTACCAGAACTGCAAAAGATAAAATTAATATTATAAAAAGTTTACCATTAGCAAAATTGGAAATTTTTTATATAGATGACTTATCTCACAAACATGAAAAAGGAACAGTGGAAATGTTTGAAGATGAAATTAACTGTATTAAAAAATTAGAGAAATTAAATACTAAAAATTTTACTTACTATGGCAAAAGTGAAATTGACAAGTTTTGTAGTTTAGTTTAACTCTACAACATTAATAATTGTATCCTTTACGTTGTTTTCAAAAATTTCTTGAGTGTAGCTGCTTAAATATTTTTCTCTTGCAGCCTTACCCATTTGCATAGCCATTTTTTTATTATTGATTAAACTTTCTGCCAATTCTACAAATAAAGCAGTATCCTTTTTATGTGCAATTAAACCGTTTATTCCATCATCAATAATTTCAGGTATTACACCTGTTGTAGTTGTTATAATTGGCTTAGCACATTGCATAGCTTCTAAAACAACTCCAGGAAAAACCTCTTGAGGGTAATAAGTTGGAAAAATAAAAATATCAGATGCTTCTATTACTTTAAATTTTTCTTTACCAAACACCCCATCACAAACTTTAATTTTATTTGCTAATTTTTTGCTTGTAATATAAACTTCCAGGTCTTCTTTAGATAAATCTCCATTTGCACCAACTAACTTGCCTTTTATAGAATAGCCCTTATTAATAAGTATTTCACAAATATCAATAAAAATTAGCACTCCTTTTGATTGTACATAATTAGAAAAAAATAATAGCTCAATTTCATCACCAAACTCTTTTACAACTACATTTTCTAATTCTTTTTTTAGCCCATTTTGAACAACATGTAACGAGGCATATGGTAGCCCCTTAACATCGTTACAATGCCCTTTTGATAAACAAATAACATGTGCTCCTTTAAACGCCCATTTATAAATAGTGGCTTTAAATTTAGATTGTGTATAAGCATTATAAATGCCTAACCCTCTTAAATGATACATTCTTTTAACTGAACAAATTTTTAAAGCCAGCACAAATAAACAATCTCTATAAAATGCAAAGCCAGTAGGCGATAAGGTGAAATATGCAGCATTAGGTTTAAAAACAAAAATGGTTTTAATTAGATTAAAAAAATAAGCTATTGTTTTATAAATTTTAGATATATCTAATTTTCCAATATCATGTATGTTTTTTGCAAACTTTAGTGGTAATAATTTTATATGTAATGCTTGGTTAATTATTTTACTTTCAACTAAAGATAGGTTTCTAAGGGCTGCACCATGAATTGGTGGTGGCACTTGAACCATGAATAATATTTTTTTATTGTTTATTTGCATAAATATTTAAAAACTTATAAATTAGTTGGAAGCTCTAACTAAGGTCAATTTTAAAAAGTAATAATGAAAAAAGTATTAAAGAAAATTCAAACTATTTATTTCTGTATAAAGTTTATACATTGGAAAAAATTTTTCAAACTATACTCAAAGAATGCTACAACCATACTTTGGTACTATCCTAAATACAGAAAAAATTTCTACACCCAATCCATAGAAAGAGAGTTTGGAATTATCAATGCTTTTATTGAATTGGATATTCCTTTTAAAATTTATTTTGGAAAAAAAATTGGTCAATTTCATAACAGTACCATATTTTTTATGTCAACCGTATTGTACGATGAATATAAATTTGATAACTATACCACGGCATTAAGCCATATTTCAAAACAGTTAGAGGCACAAGGTAATTATGTTTATCCTACCTCTCACGAAGCTATGTTTTGGGAGAACAAAATACACATGCATCAACAGTTTAAAGAGCATGGCATTAATGAACCCAAAACTACCTTCTTAACAAAATCAAATTTAAAAAGCCAGTTAGAGTTATTAAAATTTCCATTGTTAATTAAAGAACCTCACTCTTGTTCTTCTTTAGGTATATACAAAATTTCTTCTAAAGCCGAACTGGAAAATTTGTTAACCAATAAAAAACTACTTGAGCAAAATGAAGCAATTATTGCACAACAATTAATTAACATGCGACGAGATATGAGAGTTACCATTGTTGGCGAAGATGATATTTGCTTACATTATTGGCGTATTAATAAATCAAAAGAATGGAAACCTACAGCAACAGGTTATGGTAGCGATGTTGACTTTATTAATTTTCCTGAAAAATGGAGAAGCCATATTTTACATACCATGAAAAAATTAAATTTAACCTCTTGTGGCATTGATATGACCTTTGAAAATGACGACATTACTACAGAGCCTATTTTTTTAGAGGTAAGTCCTTTTTATCAACCAAACCCTCCTGTAGATATTTCAAAACTTGATTGCCCTTACGGTGTTTATAAAAAGCAGTTTAAACTTAAAAACAGTTGGGATAAAAAATTTGTTGAAATTATTTATACTATAGAATTAAAATTAGTTAAATACTTTTTAAATAAAAAGCCTAGCTAAGTACCACTTCTTTATTAACGAATATTTTTCTAGAGTAAATTAATAACATAATCAACTCTCCACTTAACAATGCAATTGCAGCACCAATTGAATTATATTTTGGTATTAAAGTTATAAAAAGTATTACAGTTACAAAGGTGTTTAAGAGGTATAAATTTCTATACACAATATCTTTACCTTTTGAAACAAAGAGCTGTAAACTTATAAAATTATTATACAATACCAAACCAACCCAAACGATTAGTATATAAAATGTATTAATATAATTGGGTAATACACTATTAAATTGCTGATTAAAAAAGAATTTAAAAAATAAGTAGCTTCCTAAAATGCTTCCAACCACTAAAACTATTACTAATATACTATAATATAAAAAAGTAGATTTTACAAACTTACTGGCATTTGCAGCTTTGTTGGAAAAGGAGGAAACAAAATATGGAAAAATAGCCTGGTTAATTGGTTGAATTATGGCAAAAATATAATAAGCCAATCTTGAAAATGCTGCATAATAGCCGTACTCTTCAGATTGTTTACTTGTATATTTTTCTACAAAAAAAATACTGCCTGCAAGTATTAGCCAATTTAAAATTGAAATGATAAAAATACTTGCACCTTGTTTTAACTGATCTTTTATTAGCGATAATGACGGAAATTTAAATTTAAATTTTTCATACCTGTATAACAAATAAATACATATAATTATAGCAATTAAATAAGAGGTAAATTCTAGAACAGGTACTGCTATTAGCGTTGCTCCCTTGTTTAAAAAATAAAATACACTTATAAAAAACAATATTTTGGTAATAAAGTTTATAGACGAAATGTACTTATTTTTTTTAATGCCTTGAAAAAACCAGGATGGAACAAAGCTTTGCATAAAAAAAGAAATAAGAACTGCCATGGATAATAAAAACACAAATTGACTACCAGAATAAAAAAAAATAAAATAAACAACACAGGCAATAAACCCTACACTAATTAATAACGCTTTTATAAAAAAAATAGCAGAAGCAATTTTGTTACGTTCTTCAATATTTTCTTCAAACAAACTAATATCTCTGGTGCCAGTTACAATAAAGCCATAATCGGCAATTAATAAAAAAACAGTAAGCATTGCCTGTATATACACTAACTGTCCATAGCCAACTATTCCAAATTTTTCGTTTAATAATGGTATTAAAAGCAAAGGAACAAGAGCATTAACCCCTTTGTTAAGAAATAAATGAAAAGTATTTATGATTATCTCTTTCTTCAAAATAATAATAATTAAGCAACAATTTGTTTATGCTTAATTTTTTCTGAAGCCTCCTTTAGCCAGTAAGCAACTATTAATTCAAAAACAACAATAACAGAGAAAAATTCAAACCAATAATCTAATAGCATATAAAAAAACAGCAATACTAAAAGCAGCCTAATAAAACTATACTTTTTCGATTGCTTAAATAAACTATAGAAATAAAAATATAATAAAATGATTGTTCCAATAAACCCATACTCACCTAAAAATTGATTAAAAACAGAAAATGGCTGATTAGCAGTACCATCGGAAAATGGAACATCTAAAACTTCATAATTCCATAGCTGAAAGTGATTATTATAAAACTCTACAGATTTTCTTACCAATGCTGTGGGATACCAAGATACATATTCTCCACCAGCAATAAATGCTAATCTCGATGAAAAATTTCCCATTCCATATCCAAAAAAGAAAACTGAAGTTGAAGATAAGATGGCTTCGCCTGTTTGCTCAAAAGACACTTGTTTTCTAGGTTTCACTTCTTCTACAACTGTACTTCCAACTCTTACTGCATAATCTATATTATCTTTTGAGAGTAAATAAAATGAAATGGAGAAAATAAATCCTAATATTAATAATTGAATTTTTTGAATTAGGCTTGTTGTAGAAGTAAGTAAAAAATATAGAACAAATATGACAATAAAAATAAGCACACCAGACATATACGTTGTAAGTATTAATACCATTAGGGAAAGTATAGCCAGTAAGTAGTTTTTTCTAGCATAAAAAAAAACAAATGCAAAAGAGGAAACTATCATATTGATAGAAGAGTTGGCAAAATAGCCTTTAATAAAATCTCCTGCACTGGTACCTAAAGCTGTAGAAAAAGGGTTGATAGTTTTATTTTCTGCTATTAATAATAAAAATTGAAAAAATGATAAAACAATATTAAGGAGAAAATAAAATTGTATGGTAGCATACAATTTTTTAAGTTGTAGCTTGTGTACACTATAGTTTACAATAAAATTATTTATTAAACATAACAACCAAACAAACAAGCCTAACAATACTACAATAAGGTACTGCAGGTTAAAATCTTTTAATAAATATAACAAGCAAAACAAAGCTGCATAAGTAATAATTGCAATATAAAATTTATACTGTATTCCATATTTTCTTACAATTTTAAAATCGGTAAAATGAAAAAGAAAAAAAAGTGGAAATGCAAAAAATTTTATAAAAAAAATACTTTGAGTAAGTATTAATAAGTAAAAGTATAACGGCCAATTGATGTTTTTACTATCTATTAAAGTAGAAAGTTTCATTAAATTACTTTTCTTATTTGCAGTAGTTTAATTGTTGATAATTAAATACCTAAATTAAACATCACAAAAATCTAACTCAATTTTATTGGTGGTATTTTTTAACCCCTTAAATGCACTGTGTTTTACTAAATAACAAATAATATCCGCTTGCTCTATTGCTTGGTTTAGTGAAACTAATGTTAAGCCCTTTAGTTCATTTACATTTGGCTCAACACATACAACAGTACAAACTTCATCATTAATACATTTGGCAATTTCTAATGCAGGGCTTTCTCTTAAATCATCAATATCTGGCTTAAACGCCAATCCCATGCAAGCTATAACTGGTTTGTGTTTATTATTTAATTCAAACTGTAAAGCTGTGTTTTTTATTTTTTCTACAACCCATTCTGTTTTATAATCATTTACTTCTCTACCAGCTTTTATTAATTTGGCTTCTGTAGGAAAATCAGATACAATAAACCAAGGGTCAACAGCAATACAATGCCCACCAACACCTGCACCTGGTTGTAAAATTTTTACTCTTGGATGATGGTTTGCTAAATTAATTAACTCCCAAACATTTATATCTGCTTTATCACAAATCATACTTAGTTCATTGGCAAATGCAATGTTTACATCTCGGTAAGAGTTTTCTGTAAGTTTACACATTTCTGCAGTTCTGGCATTGGTTGCTAACACTTCTCCTTTTACAAATGTTTTATAAAAAGCAACCACTTCATTGGTGCTTTGTTCATTAATGCCACCTACTATTCTGTCATTCTCCACAAGCTCTTTCATTATTTTACCAGGCAAAACCCTTTCTGGGCAATATGCCACATAAATTTTGCTTATATCAACACCATTATTGCCTAAAACTTCTGCTACTTTTTCAGTTGTGCTTACAGGTGAAGTTGATTCTAAAATAACAATATTACCATCTTTAACATAAGGGGCAATTTTTTTAGCTGCATCTAACACAAAATCAATATTGGGTTTAAACCCTTCATGAAATGGTGTTGGTACTGCAATTATAAATACATCGGCTTCCTGTGCTTGTAAACTTGCTTTTAAATTACCATTATTAACAGCAGTTTTTACATACTTATCTAACTCTGGTTCTACAATATGTATTTCTCCTTTATTTATTGTGTTTACCACATTTTCTTTTACATCTACACCATGTACATTATAGCCATTATTGGCTAATAGTGCTGCTGTTGGCAGGCCAATATATCCTA
>JAIBAV010000066.1 GCA_019695015.1 Chitinophagaceae bacterium | reverse complement strand
TAGTTCTTTTAAGTCTATTTTTTTTATAGCTACTTTATAAAATAATTCAAGGTGAGAGGGTAGTTTATAAAATACTATTAACTCATCAATGTTGGCTGTATTCCATGCTGCACCAAGGCCTTCTAATTTTTTTTGTACTACATACTTTCCATCGTCTGCAATTTTTCTTTTTTCTTCCTTAAGTGCGTCTTTAATTTTTGTTTTTGCTTTTGTAGTTACAACAATATTTAGCCAATCTTCTGATGGTTTTTGTTTAGAGCTTGTAATAATTTCTACTTGATCTCCACTTTTAAGTTTATAGGAAATTGGCACTAGTTTATGATGAACTTTAGCACCAATACAGTTACTACCAACAGCAGTATGAATTGCAAATGCAAAGTCTAATGCTGTACTGCCCATTGGTAACATTTTTACTTCGCCTTTAGGAGTGTAAACATAAATTTCTTCGGCAAGAAATGATGTTTTAAAATCTTTTAAAAAGTTTATACTATCTGTATCGTCTTGAGAAAGTGCTTCTCTAATTTGCCCTAACCATTTATCAAATCTATCTTCATTATTGCTGCCTTCTTTGTATTTAAAATGTGCAGCTAACCCTTTTTCTGCAATTTCATTCATTCTTTTAGTTCGTATTTGTATCTCTACCCATTTTCCTTGAGGGCCCATCACTGTTGTATGCAAAGCCTCGTATCCATTGCTTTTTGGGTTGCTTAGCCAATCTCTTAATCTTTCTGGGTTAGGGTTGTATTCATCTGTAATAATGCTATAAACTTTCCAGCATTCTTCTTTTTCTTTTTCTGGCGGTGGATTTAGAATTATTCTAATTGCAAACAAATCATATACTTCATTAAATGTTACATCTTTCTTTTTTATTTTATTCCATATTGAGTGAATGCTTTTTGGCCTACCATATATTTCAAAATTAAATCCTGTATTAGTTAACTTTTCTTTTAATGGTTTTATGAATTCATTGATATATTTTGTTCTTTCTTTTTTAGTTTCTGCTAATCTTTTTGCAATGTCTTTATAGGCTTCTGGCTCCATATATTTCATTGCAAGGTCTTCTAGTTCGGTTTTAATATTATATAAGCCCATTCTATGAGCAAGAGGTGCATATACCCAAATAGTTTCGCTAGATACTTTTAATTGCTTTTCCCTTTTCATAAATTCTAGGGTTCGCATATTTTGAAGCCTGTCTGCTAATTTTATTAATATTACTCTTGGGTCATCTGTTAAGGTTAGAAGAATTTTTTTTAAATTTTCTGCTTGTTGAGAGGTGTTGTTATCAAATACAGTTGAAATTTTTGTTAACCCATCCACAATTTTTGCTATTTCGTTTCCAAATTCTCTTTCAATATCTTCTAAGGTTAAGTCTGTGTCTTCTACTGTATCATGCAGTAATGCACAAATGGTGCTTCTTACTCCTAATCCAATTTCTTCCACACAAATCATAGCAACTGCAATAGGATGAAAAATATAAGGTTCGCCACTTTTTCTACGCATAGTTTTATGGGCATCTGCTGCCATTTCAAAAGCATTGCGTACAATTTGCCTATTACCTTTTTTAAGTTTTGGGCGTAAAGCTTTTAAGAGGCTTCTGTAACGCCTTAATATTTCTTTTTTTTCTTCTTCTTCATTTAAATTATATGCAACAGAGAGTGCTTCTGGGTCTGTATTTGCTTGATGGGCCATAGTGTAACGAATATATGAATTTTTTTTACGTAAATATTTTTTAAGGCTATTGTTAAAACAAAAAAAGAGGCTGAGTAATCAGCCTCTTAAATATTTATACTATTTATAGTTATAGTGTTCTTTTAATTTCCTCTTCTTCGTAAGCAACAACAGTATCGCCTGCTTGAATGTCTGTAAATCCTTTTACAGTTAAACCGCATTCATAATTGTTGTTTACCTCTTTTACATCGTCTTTAAATCGTTTTAAGCTTCCTAATTCAGCATAAGCACCTTCTTGTCTTGGATAAACTAAAATGCCATCTCTAAATACTTTAATTTTATGGTCTCTCTTAATTTTTCCTTCTGTTACATAACAACCAGCAACAATAGCTTTATCAAATCTAAATACTTCTCTTATCTCAACAGTAGCAACTTCTTTTTCTTCTACTTTAGGTTCTAACATACCTTCCATAGCACTCTTAATTTCCTCAATTGCAGTATAAATAATAGAGTATTGTTTTATTTGTACTCCTTCGGTAGCTGCTAGTTTACTTGCTTGAGAAGATGGACGAACATTAAACCCAATTAAAACAGCATCAGAAGCTGTAGCTAAAAGTACATCGCTTTCTGAAATTTGACCAACCGCTTTTAAAACTACATTAACTGCTACCTCGGATGTTGAAAGTTTTTGTAAGCTATCGCTTAATGCTTCAACGGAACCATCCACGTCTCCTTTAATAATAATATTTAACTCTTTAAAATTACCTAAAGCAAGCCTTCTGCCTATTTCATCTAAAGTAATATGTTTTCTTGCACGCAAGCCTTGCTCTCTAATTATTTGAGCTCTTTTGGTGGCAATATCTTTTGCATAAGCTTCATCGGAATAAACTTTGAATTTTTCTCCTGCTTGTGGTGCACCATTTAATCCTAATATTACAACAGGGGTAGATGGTGGGGCTTCTTGAACACGTTGATTACGTTCGTTGAACATGGCTTTTATTCTACCATAATATTGACCAGATACAATAATATCGCCTTGTTTTAAAGTACCGTTTTGAACAAGAATTGTTGCAACATAACCACGTCCTTTATCTAAAGATGCTTCAATAATTGTTCCTGTAGCTTCTCTATTTGCATTGGCTTTTAGTTCTAATAATTCTGCTTCTAATAATATTTTTTCTAAAAGTTCATTTATATGAAGCCCTTTTTTTGCACTTAATTCCTGACTCTGATATTTACCTCCCCAACTTTCTACTAATAAATTCATTTGAGATAATTGCTCATAAATTTTTTGAGGATTTGCTCCATCTTTATCAATTTTATTTACAGCAAAAATCATTGGTACATTGGCTGCTTGAGCATGGCTGATTGCTTCTTTAGTTTGAGGCATTACTGCATCGTCTGCAGCAACCACAATAACTGCAATATCGGTTACTTTTGCACCTCTTGCCCTCATAGCTGTAAAAGCTTCGTGACCTGGTGTATCTAAAAATGTTATATTTTTTCCGTTAGCTAATGTTACCTCATAAGCACCAATATGTTGTGTAATTCCACCTGCTTCTCCTGCTACTACACTAGCATTTCTGATATAATCAAGTAATGAAGTTTTACCATGATCTACGTGTCCCATAATGGTTACTATTGGAGACCTTGGAGCTAAATTTTCTGGCGTATCTTCATCGTCTTCCTCTTCATCTTCTACATCATCAATGCTGGTAAATTCAGCTTCAAAACCAAACTCTCCGGCAACTAATTCAATCACTTCGGCATCTAATCTTTGGTTTATTGATACCATTAAGCCCAAGCCCATACATTTACTGATTACATCTGTAAAGCTTACATCCATTAGGTTAGCTAGTTCACTTACTGTAACAAACTCTGTAACTTGTAATTTATTATCATCTAATCCACTTCCTTCCATGGCAGCTTCTGCAGCTTCTTGCCTCTTTTCTCTTCTGTATTTTGCTTTTAGGCTTTTACCTCTACCTCCACTACCTGCAAGTTTTGCTTGTGTTTCTTTAATTTTATCCTGAATTTCTTTTGCATCAATTTCTTTATCTGCTACTCTACGATTATCTTGTTTGCCTCTATTATTTCCAGCATTTCTTCCTCCTCCTCTTTGTGGATGACCTCCACCACCTCCTGGTTTTCCTCCAAATCTATTTTGCTGTTGCTGGTTTCCACCACGGTTATTATTACCTGTTTGTGTTTGCCCTCCTCCTTCTTTTCTAAAATCTACACGTTGTATATTGCTACCTGGCTTTTTATCTACAACTATACGTTTACGTTTATGCTGTTCTACTTTTGATATTGGTTTTGGCCTTGTATCACTATCTACAGGTAATGTAATTTTGCCTAATATTTTTGGCCCTGTTAATTTCTCAACTTCAATATTTTCTACAATTGTACTTGCTGTATCCGGTGGTTTTACAATGCTGTTAGTCTCCTCTGTAATAGCAGGTTCCACTTTTGGTTCTTGCTGTTCTACTTTTGCAGTTTCTTCTTTTTTACTTGAAGGTTGTTCTTTGGTTGGTTCAGTTGTTTTTGCTTTGGCAGTTTTCTTTGGTCTGGTAGATGAATCTATTGCAGATAAATCTATTTTATCAACAACTTTAGGAGCAACTATTTCTGTTGCTGTTGTTTTTTGTTCAATTTTTTTCAACACAAAATCGAAAAGTATTAAAAATCAACAATCATTTAGATTCAAAATAAATTTATTGGAATCAAAATTTAACTTTATTTGCGTCTTAAATTCTCCAAATCTTA
>JAIBAV010000139.1 GCA_019695015.1 Chitinophagaceae bacterium | reverse complement strand
CCGATGGTACAGATTACAGTTATAGCAGTAGTAGTTTTACAGATGCAGGCAATGGCACAACTGGCACAGGAAATATAATTGTTTACAAAGGCACAGGCAATAGTGTAACTGTTACAGACCTTACACCAGGTACTGCTTATAGATTTTATGCTTATGAATACAATGGCAGCAGTAATACTATTAATTATACAAATGATGCCAATCTTCCAGTTAGATATACCTTATCTTTAGAACCCACAGCCCATGCAGCTTCTTTTACAGCTACAGCAACATCTTCTACCAATATTGATTTTAATTTTTCTGCAGCAAATACCATAACCAATGCAACAGGTTATTTAATTTTAAGAAAACCAACTGCATTTACAGGATCAGATTATCCACAAGATCGCAATGCTTACAGTTTAGGTGCATCTATTGGTGGAGCAACGGTAACCAAAATAATTACAGATGGTTCTAAAACATCCGATTCTTATACTTCCAATGCAGATGAAACATGGTATTTTTTATTAGTACCTTTTAATTGGGATGGTGCAAATGGTGCCACCAGAAATTACTATACAGATCCTACTATACCAACATCAAATACTTCAACACCTTCAGGTGTATCTGATGTGGTTGCAGTTGCAAGTTCTTCGCCAGCAACTATTTCTTCCATAATAAACGATGCTGCACCACTTACTTCCAGTACAGGTGTACAAGTTTGGCAAATTACAGTAAGAGATGGTGGAGCAAGCATGAATGATGCAGATGTATTACCTACCAAAGTGTCAGGCATCACTTTTACCACTGCTTCAGGCAATGGGGTTACCTGGAATACTGCAATTAAAACAGCAGCTTTATTTAACGGCAGTACTTTTATTGCAACAGCTTCGAGTATTACTGCAACCAATATTGTTTTTTCTGGGTTAAGTATAAGTATTGCAGATGACACAAGTGCAACATACACCTTACGTATATCCTTAAATGAAACATTGGGTACAGGTAATGATGATGGAGATTATTTCCGTTTTCAATTATCACAGGCAAATATTACAACAGTTGCCGATGGTACAAGCTCAAATACTACCAACTTTACAGCAATTACAACTGCTTCGGATGGTACAGAGAATAAAATAGATATAGTAGCAACAAAATTATATTTTGTACAACAACCTACAGCTAGTACAACATTTAACGATATATCACCTGCTGTTAAAGTACATGCTACCGATGCTAATAATAACTTAGATTCGAATTACACAACCAATGTTCAAATTACTGCTACTGGTGCAGTATTAAGAAACAGCCCTGTAACACAAACTACTTTAGGTGGGTTATCTACTTTTAGTAACTTACAGTTTGCAACTGCTGGCACTGGAGTAACTTTAACTGCAACATCTGGTTCTTTAACTAATGCTGTAAGTAATGGGTTTAATATTACATTAGGTTCTCCTATTGTTGCTTTAGCACAATGGAATTTTGAGGCAATTGGTTTTTCAGGTTCTGCAGGTACTACAGCAAGTACCAGACTTAATGCAGGTTCAACCACTGCCAATGCTGGTGAAAAAGCTGCAAGTTCTGTTTTTGAAGGAGTTCATTCAAGTTCTTCAACAAAATGGTACACATATGCTGGTAATGGTTCAAATCAATCATTTAGTACAGATAGATTTGCTTCTGGCGATTATTACCAATTTAAAACAAGTTCTTATGGGTATCAAAATATTACCATCAGTTTCGACCAAACTGGCAGCAATGGAGGCCCAAGAGATTTTAAAATACAATATAGTACAGATGGTAGCAGTTTTACTGATTTATCTGGTGGAACATATCAACTTACTAATGATAGCTGGTCACTCTCAGGAGATCCAAAATCAGCATCTTCAAGAACTTTTGATTTAAGCAGTGTTACAGCATTAAATAATAAAGAAAATATTTACATAAGATTTACTGTTACTTCCTCAACAGCTATTGATGGAGGTAGTATTGAAGTTGGTGGCACTGGAAGAGTAGATAATGTAATTATAAAAGGAGAGGCAGCTACTTTTACCTGGAATGGTGCAGGAGATGGTACTAATTGGAATGATGCAGCCAACTGGGATTGTAATTGTGGTTTAGCTCCAACAATTAATAACCCTGTTGTAATACCCAATGGTGCCAATGTAGTTTTAAATACAGATTATACTGCAAGAAATTTACAGTTACAATCTACAAGTAGTTTAAAAGTTGCACCTAATAAAACATTAACTGTAGAAGGTGTTGCAGATTTTAATGGTCAGCATGTAACTATACAATCCGATGCAACAGGTACAGGAATGATAGGACAAGTAAGTGGTTTTATAGAAGATGCAAATAACGTTACAGTAGAAAGATACATTAGTGCATCTGGCAACAGGGCTTATCGTTTATTAACACCAAGTGTAACAACCAGTAATTATATTAGAGATAATTGGCAAGAGGGAACCAATAATCCAGATGTTGCAACCAACAATAATCCTAATCCAGGTTATGGTACACATATTACAGGAGCAGGAGGTTCAAGCAATGGCTTTGACCCTACACAAAATAACCAGGTTTCTTTATACAAATTAGTAACAAATGCTTGGGTAGCAGTAAGCAATACAAACAGTACAATTTTAGAAGCAGATAAAGCTTATTTACTTTTTGTACGAGGTAGTAGAGATAATATTAATACTATTAATACCTTAACAGGCAGTAGTAACACTACTTTAAGAGCAACAGGCACCATAAAGCAAGGTGGCCAAACATTTAGTAGCTTACCAGCTTCGTCTTTTAGTTTAGTAACCAATCCTTATCCATCTCCTTTAAATTGGGGTTCAGTTTATACTGCTAACAGCAGCAACTTTGAAAATTATGTGTATATATGGGATCCTAATATTGGGGTAAGAGGTGGTTATGTTGCTGTAGAAGATGATGGAACAACCAGTGTAGCATCTGCCCTAACACAAAACCTACAAAGCGGACAAGCATTTTTTGTTCGTACTAAATCAGGTATTGCCAGCTTAGCCATAACAGAAGCAGATAAAGCCAGTGTAAATAATTTGAATGTATATAAAACTTCTGAAACTGCAGAAAAATTAAACATTCAGTTGCGTTTTACTAAAGATGGTAAAGATGTATTGGCTGATGGTGTTTTAGCAAGATTCGCAAGTAATTACAACAATGTTGTTGATGGTAACGATGCCATTCAAATTACTAATTGGGATGAAGATATAGCATTGGTAAGAAATAGTTCTAATCTTAGTATAGAAAGCAGAAATACTATTTCTGCAGCGGATACTTTGTTTTTAAAAATGGCCAATTTACGTGTAGCACAAGGAACTTACAATTGGATAATGGCTCCAACTAATTTTAACAACAACAATCTGCAAGCCTATTTAGAAGATGCATTTACAGGAACCAGAAAATCCATTAGCTTAATAGATACTAACCGTATAGCATTTACAGTTTCTAACAATGTAGCATCTACTGCAAGCAATAGATTTAGAATTGTTTTTGCAGAAAGGAAAATATATTATAGCAAATCTAATAATAGCAATGCAAATGAGCTAAGTAGTTGGAGTAGTACAACAGATGGTAATGGTACAACACCTTCTTCTTTTAATGAGTTAGCAAACTTTGTTGTACAGCAAGGACATACACTACAACTTGCAGATACCTTACATTTAACTGAAGGTACATTAACCATTAAACCCAATGCAGAAATTAATAATAATGGTTTACTAAGTGTTGCTTATAATATAGAAAATAATGGAACTGTTTCGGGTAATGGTTTATTACAATTAAATGGTAGTATTAAACAGTATTTTACTGGCTATGGCACTTACAGCAAAGTAGAATTAGATAATAGCAACGGTGCCGAAATTTTTGCAGAAGCCCAAGTAAATATTACTACTGCATATAAACCAACTAATGGCATACTTACAACCAATAATAATTTAGTATTTAAAAGCTCTGCACAAAAAACAGCAAGTATAAGTTCAGGAAATACTACTGGAAATTATATCAACGGAAATATAACACTAGAAACTTATGTACCTGCTAAAGCTGTAAGAAAATGGAGTTTTATATCAAGTCCTTTAACACAAAGTATAGCAAATGGTTGGCAACAACAAATACATATAACAGGTGCAGGAACAGGTGGTTCTGTTTGCCCTACTTTATTACCACATAATAATGGTTTTGATGCTACATTAACCAATGCATCTAATATATATACTTATGATGCATCTAAAGCAAGTGGCCAAAGATGGGCTGCATTACCAACTACAACTACAGATTTTACCAATGCAGGCAAAGCCTTTAGGATAAATATTAGAGGTAATAGAAACTTAGGCTGCAGTTTATTAGATGGAACAATAAATGCACCATCAGAAGTAACTGTAACTACAACCGGTTTGTTAAATAACGAAGCAAAAAATGCCGGAAACTTTAGTATTGAATTTGCAAACAATGGGGTAAATAACTATGTGTTAATTGGTAATCCTTACCCAAGTGCAATTAGCTTTAGTAGTTTATATAGCCAAAATTCTACCAGCATAAACAATAATTATGCACTATATATTCCTACCAATAATGCAGGAGTTTACACTTATTGGGATGGCTTAACAAATACATTTACAGGTGGTGTAGGTTATGATGATATAACAGGTAATAATATAGCTACTGCTCAAGCAGTATTTGTACAATCGGCAGTGGCAGGTAATATAGTTTTACATTTTTCTGAGAATATAAAAACAGAAGAAAATGCAACAGCATATTTCAAAAACAATTCAGTAAAAGAAAAAATTAAAATAAATTATTTGAATAGCAGTGGTAATAAAATAGATGAAACAGTTGTACGATTTATTTCAGATAATGCAGTTACTAATAATGAAGTTGGAAGGTTAGATATACCTTCTATTAATACAGGAACATTTATTGCAACAATTAAAAATAATACACAGCTTGCAGTACATTCCAGAGCATTAAATAATTTAATTAGCGATGAGGTTTGGTTAAATATTGGTGCAACCCAAACAGGCAATTATACATTACACTTTAGCGATTATCAGACATTAGAAGATGCAGATATTTTTTTAGAAGATCATTATTTAAACACCAAACAAAATATCAAATTAAACGATAATTATAGTTTTAGTGTAGATGTTAATAATGCTGCTACAAAAGGCTCTGCAAGGTTTAGTTTAGTATTCATCAGAACAGCACCCAGCGAAGTGGTGTACAACCAAATTAAAATGTATCCCAATCCAGCAGATAAACAAGTGAGTTTATTGTTGCCAAAAGGGATAGATAATGGTATAAATTATCAAATAAAACTAACAGATATAACAGGCAAAATAGTGATACAACGCAAAGCAAAAGGAGGTAAAGAGGTAATTGATATTGCATCACTAACAGCAGGGATTTATATTGTAGAAATAACAGACAGTAAAGGAAAAAGAGTAACAGAAAAATTGGTAAAGAATTAAGAGTTAAGAATTAAGAATTAAGAATTAAGAATTATGAGTTATGAGTTAAGAATTATGAGTTAAGAATTATGAGTTAAGAATTTAGAATTATGAATGTCATCCTGAGTCTCTTTTTGTCATCCTGAGCGTAAGCGAAGGATCTAAAGGTTAAGAACAATGAGATTCCTCTCAGGCTCGGAATGACAGACAAGTAAAGATGTTTCACTTTGTTCAACATGACATAAAGAAAGCCAGGTAGATGTTTCACTTCGTTCAAAATGAAATAAAAAAATAAAAAATAATTGTGTACCCGAATTAAAAAATGTAATGATAAAACAGAAAAACGTCAAAGGAATATTAGTAGCCTTTTTAATTTTTGCATTAAGTAATAATATCCAAAGCCAAACAATAATAGGTAGTGAAGTTTATGGCGTATCGCCAATTGCACCAGATAAAACAGGAGCATCTATGGTAGATGAAAATTGGGGCTTATTACCAAGTATGCAAGGTAATGGTGTAGATATGTGGGGCAGAAATATTACGAATATGCAAAATGTAGAGGAACCAATTATAGTAGATAGTACTAATGAATTAACAGGTACAACGAGTGTTGATTTTGATGAGGAACCACCACCACCACCAGATGATCCTGAAGATATTCCATTAGATGGAGGTACAACCGTTTTATTAGCAATTGCTGCAGGATTGGAATACAAACGAAGAAAAATAAAAAAACCAACTGATAAATAGTTGGTTTTTTTATGATAGCTTTTCTGAGTTAAAAAAAATAGAAATGCTGTTTTGTTTGGTTGCGGTTGTAATGCTTATAATCTAAACATTACTCTTAGCCCCACAGGAAAATATACACCGGTTGTATTGTCTTTATAATTTGGAGTTTCTGCAAAACCTGTATTGGTAGGCACTACATAAGAATTTTCAGGAGCACCATTTCTTAAAACATTTTTAAAACGTAAACCAATACCAGCAGTTAATTCTAAAGCCCATTTGCTGTTTTCGCCTAAATCCCATTGCTTGCCAATTAAAGTAGCAAAGCCTTTTGTAATAGTAGTATTTCTATAATTATATTCTTTAGTAGTTACTCCAGTAGTTTTATTGGTAAAATCTGCCATATCATCGTAACTAAATTTTTTATATCTAAATTCAGCACCAATAAAAGTTTTGCTTTTGGTAACTTCATTTACATCAATAGAATATTTAATGGCAGTAACACTTCTAAAACCTTCTATATTGGTAAATTTGCCTTCGCCCATCCATGTGCTTGGTTTTAAAGTAGCATATTCAGAAGAAATTTCCCATTGTTCACTAAATCTATAACCAATGCCTGCACCATAAGCAGCTTGCACTTCTAATATTCCAAGTGGATTAACAGAGAGGTATGCACCATTTTTTTGTTGGGCATTTACTGAGGTACACAGTATAACAATAGAGCATAATGCAATGAATTTTGTTTTCATTTTGTACGGAATATACAGCATAGACGTAAAGATGCTCCAAAAAGATGCAAATAAAAAAATAAAAATGTCTTTTTGGGATATACATAAGCTTTAGAAAGATGTTTTTGTTAGTAAAAGTGATTAAAGAGGATTACATATAATACTATTACTTTGTACTATGCAAAATTTTAATGAGCAATTAAAACACTTAGTTACACAAGCATTACAAGAAGATGTAGGCGATGGAGATCACAGCACTTTAAGCTGTATTCCTGCAAATAAAAAAGGAAAAGCTGTGTTGAAAATTAAACAGGATGGAGTTTTAGCAGGTGTTTCTGTTGCAGAAAAAATATTTAAACAAATAGAACCATCGGCAAATTTTATTTATTTTAAACAAGATGGAGAAAGTATGCTAAGTGGCGATAAAGCCTTTGAAGTAGAAGCATCAATTCACACCATATTAACCTGCGAAAGATTGGTACTAAACTGTATGCAAAGAATGAGTGGCATTGCTACACTTACAAAAACTTATACCGAAAAATTACAAGGCTTTCATACACAATTGTTAGATACCAGAAAAACAACACCCAATTTTAGGCTTTTAGAAAAAGAAGCAGTAAGAATTGGTGGTGGCATTAATCATAGGTTTGGTTTGTACGATATGATTATGCTTAAAGATAACCATATTGATTATGCAGGTGGATTAGAAAATGCTATTGACAAAGCTTGGCTTTATGCAACCAACTATAAACCATTATTAAAAATAGAAGTTGAAACCAGAAGTATGGAAGATGTAGTAAAAGTTTGCGAAGTGGGAATGGGAAAAGTTTTTAGAATTATGTTAGATAATTTTACACCTGAGCAGGTTTTAAAAGCAGTACAAATAATTAATAATAGATTTCAAACAGAAGCAAGTGGAGGCATAAATTTAAAAACCATACAAGCCTATGCTGCAACAGGTGTTGATTATGTAAGTGTTGGTGGTTTAATACACCAGGCTACCAGTGTAGATTTAAGTTTAAAAGCAGTAATTACAAATTAATTTTTACATTCAAAATTATATAGCTGTTACTTATTGTAGCATTCTTATATCTTTAATTTTCCTATTTACATTAAAGCAATATACTTATTTTTGTAAGTATAAAATAATGCGTTATGGAGTTGAAAAAATTAGAAGAAATTTTTCAGCATAAAATAGATAATGAAATAAAAATTGAGCCAAAAGATTGGATGCCTGAAGCGTACAGAAAAACCAATATCAGACAAATAAGCCAACATGCACACAGCGAAGTAGTAGGTATGTTGCCAGAAGGTAATTGGATTACCAGGGCACCATCCTTAAAAAGAAAAGCTATTTTACTTGCAAAAATACAAGATGAAGCAGGGCATGGTTTATACCTTTATTCTGCTGCAGAAACCTTGGGCATTAGCCGAGATGAAATGATAGAACAACTACATAGTGGTAGAGCAAAATATTCTTCTATATTTAATTATCCTACACTAACCTGGGCCGATATGGGTGCAATAGGTTGGTTGGTAGATGGGGCAGCAATTATTAATCAGGTTATGCTTTGTCGTACCTCTTATGGTCCTTATGCAAGAGGTATGGTTAGAATTTGTAAAGAAGAAAGTTTCCATCAACGTCAAGGTTTTGAAATTTTATATGTGTTAAGCCAAGGTACAGATGCACAAAAAGCAATGTGCCAAGATGCAATCAATAGATGGTGGTGGCCAAGTTTAATGATGTTTGGCCCAACCGATGCAGAGAGTTCCAATTCAGAACAAAGTATGCTCTGGAAAATTAAAAGAAAAAGCAACGATGAGCTTCGCCAACAGTTTGTAGATATGATTGCAGAGCAAGTAAAAGTATTAGGAATGACATTGCCTGATGCTGATTTAAAATGGAATGAAACCAAAAAACATTACGATTTTGGTGCTATTAATTGGAACGAATTTTGGAATGTGGTAAAGGGCAATGGCCCATGCAATAAACAAAGATTAAATGCAAGAATTGCAGCACACCAAAATGGTGCTTGGGTAAGAGAAGCTGCTATTGCTTATGCAGAAAAACAAAAAAATAAACATAAAGCAGCATAAAATGAAATTATTTCCATTAGTTTTTCTTATGGGTTTAACCTTTATAAGTTGTACAAACAACAATAAAGAAAAGACAATAGATAACAGAATTGCATTAAGAGCAGATACTGTAAATATTTTAAAGCTTACCGATACCGCAGTAATTTTTGAAGGAACCTGTAGAGGCTGTGCCTTTGAAAGTACAACCAGTTTTAAAATATATGATAGCCTTTCTTTAATAAAATTACTATCCATAAAAACAATAGATAATAACCCACCTGATATGGATGGAGGAAACATAAGCAAAGAAGTAGAATTAGTACCTCTACAAACAGGCAATACAACAATTAAAGTGTACAAAATATTTGGACAAGAAACTGAAAAAGAAGATACAATGCATGCTACATTATACAAAATAAAAATAACCAACTAAACTTTTTTTATGAATAACTTAATTAAAAAATATTTTTATGGCGATTATGGAGAAATAGAAGCTGGCAGCAATGCTAGTAACAATAATAAAAATATTGCATGGCCACTATGGGAGGTGTTTATTAGAAGTAAACAAGGATTAGATCATAAACATGTTGGCAGTTTACATGCTGCAGATGAGCAAATGGCTATTGAAAATGCAAGAGATGTTTATACAAGAAGAAATGAAGGAGTAAGTATTTGGGTGGTTGAAAGTAAATATATTACTGCAAGTAACCCAGAAGAAGCAGGGGAGTTGTACGAACCAGCAGTCAACAAAATATATCGTCATCCAACATTTTATAAATTGCCAGATGAAGTAGATTATATGTAAAAATTATTTTAGTATCGTACAAATATTAATCCATTTTCTCCATAAATTATTTAACCATGCAAGCTGCTAAAGAAAATTTTTTACTCTATCTAGCCGATTCAACGCATATACTTTCTCATAGAAATAGTGAATGGTGTGGTCATGCACCTATTTTAGAACAAGATATTGCACTTACCAATATTGCATTAGATTTATTAGGGCAGTCAAGAAATTTTTATCAATATGCCGCAGAATTAATTGGTAATAATGCAACCGAAGATAGCCTTGCTTATTTAAGGATAGAAAGTGAATACAAGAATTTGTTATTGGTAGAATTACCTAAAGAAGATTGGGCACATACAGTATTAAGGCAATTTTATTTTTCTGTTTTTCTGTTTTATTTATACCAACAACTGCAACAAAATAAAGATGTACAAATTGCAGCTATTGCCACAAAGGCAATAAAAGAAGTTGCTTACCATGTTCGTTGGAGTGGGGAATGGGTAATACGTTTAGGAGATGGCACAGAAGAAAGCAACCAACGTATGCAGTATGCTGTGGAGGCTTACAAAAACTTTACAGGAGAATTTTTTGTATTAACCAATTATGAAAAACAAATGCAAATAGATTTTGAATTAATACAACAACAGTGGAACGATAAAGTTGCAGCAGTTTTTAATGATGCAACACTTTCTTTTACCAATAGTAATTTTCATCAGGTAGGAGGTAAAGAAGGAAGGCATACAGAATACTTAGGATATATTTTAACCGATATGCAATATTTGCAAAGAACCTATCCCAATGCTACATGGTAAATGAACAATCCATATCAGTAGCAAATATTTGGAAGATAGTAGAAACTATTCCCGACCCAGAAATACCCGTAATTTCAATTGTAGAACTAGGCGTTGTAAGAGAGGTAAAAATAGAAAATGATATTATTGAAATTATAATTACACCAACTTATATAGGCTGCCCTGCAATGGATATGATAACGATGCATATTAAACTAGCATTAATGGAAGCAGGGTTTAAAAATGTAAAAGTAACTTCTGTTTTATCACCAGCATGGACCACAGATTGGATGACGGAAGAAACAAAAAACAAACTAAAAGCCTATGGTATTGCTCCACCCAATACTAAACAAATAGTTTGTACACCCGATTTGTTTATACAAGATGAGGCTGTAGCCTGTCCACATTGCAATAACTTTAATACTAAAATGGTATCTAGGTTTGGCAGTACAGCCTGTAAAGCTTTATATTTTTGCAACAATTGTAATGAGCCTTTCGATTATTTTAAATGTCATTAAAAATAATAATTACATCTACTTTACCATAAATAATATATATGCCCACTGTTTTATTTGAAATAAAAAATAATATTGGTTTTATAACCTTAAACCGCCCAGAGAAATTTAATGCTTTTAACAGAGAAATGGCTTTGTTATTACAAGATATTTTAACCACTTGCAATAACAATAACCAAGTAAGAGCAGTTTTTATAACCGGTGCAGGAAAAGCATTTTGCTCTGGTCAGGATTTGGCAGAAGTAGTGGACCCTAATGGGCCTGGTATGAACAGAATTTTAGCAGAACATTATAACCCCATTATTCAAAAAATAAGAAGCCTGGAAAAGCCTGTAATAGCTGCAGTAAATGGTGTTGCAGCAGGTGCTGGTGCAAATATTGCTTTATGTTGCGATATTGTAATAGCTGCAGAAAATGCAACATTCATTCAGGCATTTTCTAAAATAGGATTGATACCTGACAGTGGTGGAACTTATTTTTTACCTCGCCTAATAGGCTGGCAAAAAGCTAGTGCAATAATGTTTTTAGGAGATAAAATTACAGCAGTGGAAGCCGACAAATGGGGTATGATTTATAAATTTTTTTCTGCCGATGTTTTTGAAACAGAAGCCTTAAAAATTGCAAACACTTTAGCCGAAATGCCAACCAAAGGTTTGTATTTTACTAAACAAGCATTGAGTAATTCTTTTACAAATACTTTACACGAGCAATTGGTTGATGAAGATAAATTGCAACAACAGGCTGCTGCAACCTTTGATTTTAAGGAAGGTGTTGCAGCTTTTTTAGAAAAAAGAAAACCAATTTTTAAAGGAGAATAATGAAGTGTAAGAAAGTATATACTTTATTATTCTTTAAATAATTTAATACATGACCACCACACCACAACAAGTTGTTGCACACATGATGCAGCATGATTTATTTTCTCAATGGTTAGGAATAGAAGTTTTAGAAATAAAAGAAGGATACAGCAAAATAAAAATGTTGGTTAGACCTGAAATGGCAAATGGCTTTAATATTGTACATGGTGGAATTGCCTTTAGTTTGGCAGATAGTGCATTTGCCTTTGCATGTAATAATAGAAACAATCTTTCTGTGGCATTAGATACCTCTATTAATTTTACAAAACCAGTACATGTTGGCGATATATTAATTGCAGAAGCAAAAGAATTGCACAATGGAAAAAGTACAGGTCTATACCATATTACAATTACCAATCAAAACAACCATATTGTAGCAATGTTTAAAGGCACTTGTTTTAGAACAAGTAAACCTTTGGTGAAATAACTTTATCAATATTGCCCTGTATTAAGCATTACTAAAGTACAAGCTTCTATAGTTTGAATATTATTTTGTTTGGCTAGTGTAACTAAATCTTCGTTCTCTGTACCAGGGTTAAAAATAATTCTTTTAGGTTTTAGAGATATAATGTAAGAATAAAAAGGTATTTGGTTTTTAGGGCTTAAATAAAGAGTTACTGTGTCTATTCCATCTTCAATTATTTTTTCTTTATATACTGGTATAGTATCAATAAAAGTGTCTTTGTTACCAACAGCAACAACAGTATGTCCATGAGCAACTAACTTTTTTACTGCCATATTGCTGTATCTTTCTGTATTATCAGAAGCACCTAAAACTAAAGTTTTCTTCTTCATTTTATTCTGGTTGGTAATTTAATTTTTCATTATTTAATATAACCGTAAAGCTAATGCTGGCACCAGCTTTTCTTAAAGTTTCTGCAACCGAGCAATATTTATCTAACGATAATTGAACAGCTCTAAATGCTTTATCTGGTTCAATATTGCCACTCATTTCAAAAACTAAATGAATGGTTTGCCACAAAGCCATGGTTTTATTTTTTTCCCTTTCGCCATCTACAAAAACTTTAAATGTTTCAATAGTTTGTTTTTGCTTATTTAATATACTTACAATATCTACAGTGCTACACCCACAAAGTGCTGCAAGCATAGTTTGCATGGGTCTTAATCCTTTTCCATTTCCACCTTGTTCAATGGGTATATCCATTTTCATAGTGTTACCTGTTGCATCGGTCATTTGCATTTCAAAATCTGCAGCAATTCTTTCGGCAGTTATAATTGACATAAAATATAATTTTTACTTCTAAGTTAAGTGTTTTTTAAATTACAAATATGGTGTAAGAATGTAGAATATATTTTTATATGGTATCTTTGAAAAAATTATTATAGATGCTAATTAAACAATTATATACAGGCTGTTTAAGCGAAGCTGCTTATTTTATTGCAAATAATGGAGAAGCAGCAGTGATAGACCCCTTAAGAGATATTGATGAATATTTACAATTAGCCAAGGAACACAAGGTTAGTATTAAATATATTTTTGAAACCCATTTTCATGCTGATTTTGTAAGTGGGCATTTAGACCTTGCAGCAGCAACAGGTGCAACCATTGTATATGGCCCTAATACCGATACTAAACTGAAAGTGCATATTGCTTTTGACGGAGAGGTTTTTAAAATTGGTAACCTATCTGTAAAAGTATTACATACTCCTGGTCACACTTTAGAAAGTACTTGCTTTTTATTAAAAGATGAACAGGAAAAAGATTATGCAGTTTTTACAGGTGATACACTTTTTGTAGGCGATGTAGGAAGGCCAGATTTAGCTCAAAAAGGGGCAGATTTAACTATGAATGATTTGGCAGGTATGTTGTACGAGAGCTTACAAAATAAAATTTTTCCCTTAGATAATCAGGTAATTGTTTATCCTGCTCATGGTGCAGGAAGCAGTTGTGGTAAAAATTTAGGTAAAGAAACATATAGTACTATTGGAGAGCAAAAAATTTCTAATTATGCTCTACAAACTCAAACAAAAGAAGATTTTGTGAAAGCAGTAACCGAAGGGTTGCTTGCTCCACCTCAATATTTTCCTATTAATGCTAAAATAAATAAAGAAGGCTACCAGAGTATAAGTACAATTTTAGAAAATGGATTAAAAGCTTTATCAGTAAATGAATTTAAAGCTAAAGCAAGTGATGAAAATGTAATTATTGTAGATACTCGTAATGCAACAGTTTTTACCAATGGTTTTGTGCCCAATAGTATTTCTATAGGGTTAGAAGGCAGATTTGCAGAATGGGCTGGTAGTATTTTACCTTTTACTAAATCTATTTTATTAGTTACAGAAAAAGGGAAGGAAAAAGAAAGTGTTGTAAGATTATCGAGAGTCGGATTTGATAAATTTGCAGGCTATTTAGATGGTGGGTTTGAAGCATGGCAACTTGCCAACGAAAATACAGATATGATTGTAGATGTTGAGTGTGATGAATTGGCAATGGACATTCCTTTTGATGAAAATTTAATTGTAGTAGATGTTAGGAGAGAGACAGAATATGCTGATGGTCATTTAAAGCAATCTATTAATATTCCTTTAAATGAACTTACCGATCCTGCAAGTATGGCTAATTTAGAAGATAACCATAATATTTATATTCATTGTGCAGGTGGTTACAGAAGTGTAATTGCAGCCTCTTTATTAAAGCAACAAGGAATTCATAATTTAAGAAATGTTTTAGGAGGGTGGAGTAAAATAAAAGAGTTAGCAGATAAATTTGAAATTGAAAAAAGTACAGAAGTGTTAAACTAATTTTTATGGAACCTGAATTAAGAAAAATGCTAAATAGAATTGTTTATACACTTTCTACCTTAATTGTTTGGTTACTTTCTAATATTACATTTGGTATTAAATTTCAGTTTGCTTTTTTTAAGAATCATTTTTCATTAGGTAATATTTTATTTTATATATGGCTTGTTGTTAGTACTGTTTTGATGCTGTTTTTAATAAAAAAAATTTGGAGTAAACCTTTAAACATAAATCTATAACTATTCATACTTGTTAAACAAATTTTCTGCATTGTTTGTGGTGGTGGTTATAACCTCTTGTACTGAGCAGTTTTTTACTTTTGCAATTTCAGAAATTATATACTCTAAATAGGCACTTTCATTCCTCTTTCCCCTAAAGGGTAATGGAGTTAAATAAGGTGCATCTGTCTCTACCACAACATTACTCAATGCTATTTCTTTTAAAGTTTCTGCTAAACCAGATTTTTTATAGGTTATTACCCCTCCAATACCTAATAAAAAATTCATATTTATAATTGTATTAGCCTCCTCAATGCTTCCAGAAAAACAATGAAATATTCCTCTCAACCCCATAGCAGCAAAAGGCTTTACAGTGTTAATGGTTTCTTGCATGGCATTTCTACTATGTATTACAATTGGCAAATTATAATCTATAGCCCATTGCATTTGAGTTTTAAATGCATTATACTGCTGCTCTTTAAAACTTGTATCCCAATAAAAGTCTAAACCAATTTCACCAACTGCTGCAAATGGTCTCTGTTTTAAACAGTTTAAAACAGTTGTTAATTCGGCATCTATATTTTCGTTTACCGAGCAAGGATGTAAGCCCATCATTAAAAAACAATTTTTAGGGTACTCTTTTTCCATCCTCAGCATTTTATCTATTACTGTACTATCTATGCTTGGTAAATAAAATTTTTGTACCCCTTTTTTTATAGCCCTTTGCATAACCTCTAACCTGTCTTTTTCAAATTCATCTAAATATAAATGACAGTGGGTATCAATTATCATGTATTTTTTTTTAAGTTATATACTAAAATTTATACTAATTCGTTTTTATAGAGTAATTACTTTTT
>JAIBAV010000060.1 GCA_019695015.1 Chitinophagaceae bacterium | reverse complement strand
ACCATTGTATCAAATTGACTATGCAAACATATACACAGTTTATTCCCAAAACAAGAGCAAAACTTCTCTTTTTTAGACATTCAGTTTACTGAAAATGAGCAAGGAAAATATACTTTTAGGCTTCGTACTTTTACTAACTTTTAGCAAGTGAAAGCACTAGTTTTTTGTAAAGAATAATTGTGGATAGACATTGAATAGCTTTAAAATCTAACTCTTGGGCATTTTATATTTTTATCTTTTCCTTTATATAAGCCACTTTTTACAATAGATACTTCGTAAGCACCCCTACTTTGATTGTAATTTTTAAGAGAAGAGGATGTAGCATCGTAACTAAAAGTTACTTTAAAATTTTTTACATCAAAACCTATCACAGGTACCATTGCATCACTTAATCTATAGTAACCTCCTAATAAAAATTGCAAACTGCCATTATTTTCGGCACTTAAATCTCTTTGTAATGTTCCTCCTAAAACAATTTCTTTGGCAGTACCAATGGTGCTATAATAAAAATTGGGGTTTAAAATCCAAACATTATTTACCCTAATTGTAGCATCTGCAAAAAATGTATAACGTGAATTAACTTTTGTATTAATATTATTTTTATTAAAGAAAGATTCGTTGGGTTTATTAATATTACTTACACTAATTCCTGTGCTTAAATAAACATTATCATTTACAAACAAAGCATAATTTAAACCTGCTTGTAAATTAAAGTAAGATGTTGAACTATATACAAAAGGTTCGTTAGAAGGAATACTGATATCAAAAAAATTACCATTCCATTGATTGTTAAAAGTAAGTTTGGATAAGTCTATTCTTTTTTGTGTAAATCCAATATTAAAGCCTGCACTTAATAAACCATTATAACCTAACATTTGATGGTAGGCAATAGATGCATAAGCTCTTGTAGAAGTTAAATTACCCGAACCTGCGACATCTTGTAAAAATGCACCTCCAACACCTACCCATGATTCATCAAATCTTTCGGTAAACAATTGTGCATCTGCCCAAATACTCATAGTTTTATATGGGTTGTTAGATATAGATGACCATTGGTTGCGATAATTACCTCCAACTCTATAATCAAAGTCTGGATTAAAGCCAGTATTGGCAGGATTTATAAGTAATGGGGCATTAAAGTATTGAGAAAAATGTAAATCCTGAGCATGAGATTTTTGTACAACAAATGTTGTAAAAAGAAAAAATAATATTTTAAAATATTTAGACATTTAATTGAACCTCAAAGATTATTTTAATAAAGTAAAATCGCCTTTTATAACCTGTGTTGTACCATCGCTAAACTTTACATCAAGCACATAGTTGTAAACATCTTGTGGCTGTATTTCACCATTAAATTTGCCATCCCAACCTCTACCTAAACTAATGCCTGTAAAAAGCAATTTCCCCCAACGATTATAAATTCTCCAAGTCATTTTTTGGATGCCAAATCCTTGCACAAATATTTTATCATTTATACCATCGCCATTTGGTGTAAATGCATTTGGAACGCCTACTTTTGGCACTACTCTTGCCTGAATAGGGTTGCAGCTTGTATCTTTACAATTATAGCTATTGCTCACTATTAAACAAGCATTAAATAATTTTGTTTCATTATATTGGTGTAAAACACTAGCGTTTATATTATTAGTAACCAAGCTATCTCCATCGCCAAAATGCCAAGAGTATTTATTGCCACCAACAGAATTATTGATAAACGTAACTGGTGTATTTATTTGAGGAGGTTTAGGATTAAAGTCGAAGGATGAATTAGGATTTGGGCTAACAGTTATAGTAAATGAAGTGCTATCTATTTTATTACAAGTACCATTATCTATGGCTTTTAATTTAATTGTAAAATTACCAGCAGTAGTATAATTATGCGTTGGATTTGTAGCAGTTGAAATAGGTGAGCCATCACCAAAATCCCAAATAAAATCAGTTCCAGCTGTTGATGTGTTTTTAAATGTTGCATTGTAAGGGATACAACCTGCAGTGTTTGTTTCAAACTTTGCTACAACTAAAGGTGCAACTTTTAAACTTTCAAAGGCAGTATCTGGAGAATTACAATAGTTAGTATCGTTTAAAATTAGCTTTACATTATAAGTACCAGCGGCAGCATAAGAATGCGTTACTGTTTGCCCACCTGCTGTTTGTGTTGTACCATCACCAAAATCCCAAGTAAAACTATTACTTTTAAAAGGCTTTCCACTTGGAAAGTTGGAAGTATTGGTAAAACTATAATTTAAACTTGTACAGGGTAGTAAACGGGTTACTGTAAAGCTAGGAAAGGCATCATCATTTCTTACTCTTAAAATTGTATAAGATGTGTCTGCAATATTGCAAGTATTAGAATCTATAGAAACCAATCTAACATTATAATCTCCAATAGCTGTATATAAATGCTGCACAATTGGTGTGGTAGTTGTAGCATCTGGGCTGCCATCTCCAAAACTCCAAATATATTTAGTGGCATTAGCAATTGTATCTTTAAAAGTTACTGTTAAAGGCACACAACCAGAAGTATCTTTAACACCATTAACAGATGATTGAACAGAACTGCCTACACCAGCAAAATTAAATGCTATTTTAATGGCAGCTAAATTACAACGTTGCCCACCTGTACCATTGTTAGGAGACCAAGTACCAGGTGTAGTAGGAAAAGTAGCACCACCGCCACAATTGGCACAAACCGATTGATAAATTACGCCATTTCTATCAAACCTGCTCGTTCCACCATCTACATGTTCGCCAATAGAAGCAGCATTATCATTTTGTCCAAAAAAACTACCATATAATAAACTTTGTGCATTTTTTTCTAACACAAAAAAGTATAAATCGCTACCATCGCTGTTAGATTTTATAGCATCTGCAGTTACAGGTAAACCTACAGTTGATTGGTTAGGTACATAATTGGCAGAAGGATCTCCATTAATGCCACCACCCCAGCCAGAAACATAAATATTTTCACACCGATCCACTAAAAAAGCAACAGGAGAAATATTAGGACTACTTT
Organism: Chitinophagaceae bacterium; assembly: GCA_019695015.1. Classification (GTDB taxonomy): domain Bacteria; phylum Bacteroidota; class Bacteroidia; order Chitinophagales; family Chitinophagaceae; genus UBA1930. The sequence continues at coordinate 1,503 of JAIBAV010000060.1, read as the reverse complement.
GATTAGTACCAAATTTTGTTGAAAAAATAAAACCAGATAAATCGGGTTGAAGTTTTGAAATAAATTGCTTACCATTTGTTTGGCTATAGTTTGCTGCAATTACAGGCCAGTTGCCCGTTGTAATACCCATTATATAAGGGTAGCTAAACTTATCAAACTGAATACCAAAAACTATATCAATTCCATTGGTACCCATATAAGTTGTTTTAATAAACTGTGAGCCATCATTTTTTAAAATAGAAACAAAGCCATCCACATTACTGCCACCACCTTGATTAGAACTAAAAAGTACATTGGTTTTATCGCCTAGCAAATCTGTACTTGCAGTACCTCCTGCAAAATAAATATTGTTATTAGATGGATTAAGAGCTAATACAAAAGCAGCATCATCTCCATTGCCACCAAATAAAGTACTAAAAAATACAGAGCTTAAATCTGGCGAAGTTTTGATAATAACACCATCTTGATAAATTCCACCATTGGGGGTACTACCACCAACTGTTTGGGCTGCACCAACAGTTGTAGGATAATCTGCAGATTGTGTACAACTTGCTAAATATATATTATCGTTTTGGTCAACAATTACTTCACTTCTTGCATCATCTCCATAATTTCTTCTAATAGTAATTGCACCATTTCCTGAACCTGTTGGGTATTTTGGTTTAATGTTTACACCATCATTTCCAGTGCCACCAATTCTTATACTATTAATTACTGCTGTACCAGTTGCATTAAATTTTGTTAGAAAAATATCCCAACCACCACCTGCACCAAAAGTTGGTAAAGTAGTAGGGAAAGTATTTACACTACTAGTTCTACCTGCAACAATTAAATTATTGTTTTTATCTACTACTAAACTATGAGGTTGTTCGTTAGAAGAACTGCCTCCTAAATAAGTAGCATAAATTCTGTTAGAGCCTGTTGAATTAAATTTCATAATTCCTACATCAAAACCAGAGCCCTCACCTGTATTTATACCTCCTTGATAAGTTGATTGGAAAGCACCATTGCTAACAGGGAAACCAGTAGATAAAACAATTCCTCCTGCATAAAAATTTCCACTACCATCGTAGGTTGCAGTATAGCCCCAATTATCTGCTGTGCTACCAGTAAAAGTAGAGAAAATTAAAGTGGGGTCAATTACTAAAGTTGCATTTTTATCAATTGGTTCGTGAATTTTAAAACGCACAATATTTCCTCGTAAATCAAAGCTGCATTTAACCTCTTCTTTGCCTTTATTATTTATAACATAACTGTATGGAGCCATTTCTTTTACATCTTGAACAGATGTTTGGATGATGAGGTTTCCTTTTTTAATTTTTAATTTATCAGCCCCTTCAAAATATAAAATAATATCGTTTACATTACCTCCTTCTCTTACAATAAAATCGTATTTTATATTTAAGTTACTACTATGTAATCTGATATCAATGCCATTATAAACAGAATTAAAATAAACATTCGAAAATGCATTTACATCGGTTGCCCATTTTTCTCGTTTTC
>JAIBAV010000158.1 GCA_019695015.1 Chitinophagaceae bacterium | reverse complement strand
ACCTTTTCTTACAGTGGTAATAACAGTTACTTTATGCCCATGTTTATGCAGTAAATTACTTAATGTAATCAGTACTTTTTCTGCTCCGCCAGCATCCAATACATCAATAATTTGTACAATTTTATATATATTATTTTCTTGCACTTTTTAGTTACGAATGTACAGAAAAACTTAAATGCACAGATAGGAATAGTTGAGAATAAATTTTTTAAAAAAGAAAAAAAGAAAGTATTAGTTATATAGCTTGTTTGATGATTTCCACAACAACTTTATCAATAGGCAAGGTTACATCATTGGTAGTTAATTTGTTCAATTCAATAAATCTAAAACTCTCCACTTCACCTTTTTTATCTATTAATTGTTCATCTTTAAAATTAAATGGCGTAGCCGATGTTTTTAAAGCACTCAAATTACTTGCATGCACATAATAGTAAATAGAAATTATTTGATCTTTATTGTTAAAGGCTGAAATCTGAAAAAAATCTGTAGTGTAAATATGTTTTCCAACAATAATATCAAGCCCTGTTTCTTCTTTAAATTCTCTTATTAAACATTCTCTTGTTCCTTCTCCAAACTCTAAACCACCACCAGGAAATTTTGTAAAATAATTTCCATAAATATATTCATCACTCAATAAAACATTATTATTATCATCTTTCAAAATGCCATAAACTCTTATATTAAATAAAGCCATTGTACAAAATTAATTAGGTAAAACTAGTTTGTTCAAATCTAAACCTTAATAAATATTTCCATTACAATGTATCTTTTTGAGTATTTGAAATTTTGGAAACACCATTTTTTAAATTTTTTATAGAATGATTTTTTCAGCTACTTTTTTTAATTGAAAAATCAGTTATACACTTGCTAAACATATATTGACAGAAAAGGCAATTTGTCAGGTTTGTACTAAATTTAATGCATTAGTAGAGAAAATATGGGCAAACTCAGAATAATCAATAAAAAATAGCTAAATTAATTATTTGTGGCTTAATGGGTTACACTTTAATAGGTAACTTTTTTATTTTTATTACAATATTAATAATTAACAATTCGTTGATATAACGTTAGCAAAATTTTTAGGGTTAAGTATTCATTTTTGCAATGTAATTAGTTCTTAGAAGTATTAAACTATAAAAAAAGTAGGCTTTAAGATTTCTTTAGCAATTAAAATATGTAAAGATTATAATAATGGCATCTTAATTGCGTTACTAATTACAAACAATAAAATAAAGATTTAAAATTTTTCTCATAAGCAGTTAGTTTTGGTTGCGGTCTCGGTTTCTACTGAGACCTATTTTTTTTATCCAATATCTAATAAAAAGTTTAAATCCTATAAAGCAACCAACCCAATCTGCCACAATATCTCCTACATCAAAAGAACGAAATTTAATAAATTTTTCTTGAACAAATTCTATTGCCAAACCATACATACCAAAAACAAGGATAATGAATAAAAACCAAAATTTATTATTGGCACAATAAGGTTGAATATTATGTAATGGAAGTAGAAAAGATATACATAAAACTATAAAAATAATGGCATGTATTAGTTTGTCTCCTTGCAGCTTTGTAAATAAATCAAATTTAGGAATAGCAGTACCAGGCAAGGTAAAAAGCCATAAGCTAATTATAAGCCAAATAAAACCGGGTACAAAAATTAAAATTTTTTTCAAAAACATATTTTGAAGCTAAAATACAATCATTACACATTGTGCATTAATTTAATTGAAAGAATTGTTTATTTTTTCCGAACTTTCGCAGCCTAAAAATACTTTATTGAAAACTTTTAAATATTTATTATTAAGCACTGTGGCAGCCTTAATGATGTATATTGCTTGGCCACCACAGCCTATTACAATTGCTGTTTTTTTTGCTTTTATCCCTTTACTTTTTATTGCAGATACGGTTAGTAATAAAAAACTATTTTTTGCATTTGTATTTATTGCTCTTCTATTATGGAATGTTTTTACAACATGGTGGATATGGAATAGTACAAGTGTAGGTAGCATTTTTGCTATTGTTGCTAATAGTTTTGTTATGTACTTGCCCTGGTGGGGTTATTATCATACCAAAAATAAATTCAACAAACAAATTAGTTACCTGGCATTAATTTGTTTTTGGATGTTATTCGAATATATCCATTTAAATTGGGAGTTAAGTTGGCCTTGGTTAAGTTTAGGAAATGTTTTTGCCAATAGCCCCTATTGGATTCAATGGTATGAATATACAGGTGTTGGAGGAGGAACTTTATGGATTTTATTTTGTAATATTTTAATTTTTGAAACTACTAAGCAGTGGAGTACAATTTCTGCAAAAGTAAAATTTGGTTACTTATTGGCAGTAATTTTTGCCATTAGTTTTCCAATAATAATTTCTTATCAAATAGCCAATAACAGAGAAAAATTAATTGCAAAGGCTAATGAAAATGTAGTAATCATTCAACCTAATATAGACCCTTACCTGAAGTTTGAGAGTGGTAATATTAATAGCCAAATTGAAAAATTAGTATCCTTAACTGCAAGTTCTATTGATAGCAACACAGTTTTAGTATTATGGCCAGAGACGGCTTTATCTTCTGCAATTCCAGAAGATGCAATTTCAAATGCAACTGTGTATAAACCCATTTTTGACTTCTTAAAGAACCATCCAAAAATAACTTTAGTTTCAGGAATTGAAACTTATAAAATAATGAGTAGCGAAACAAAGTATTCTCAAAAAACTACTCAAGATGTTTATTACGAAAGTTATAATGCTGCAATAGCCATTAATAGCAATAAAGTTTCGAATATTTATATTAAAAGTAAATTAGTACCAGGTGTTGAAACTTTACCAAGTTTTTTAAAAATTCTTTCTCCGGTTTTTGAACGATTTGGTGGAACAACAGGTGGCTATGCAAAAGACGAAACCTCTAAAGTTTTTCAAATAAATAATCAACTTAATGTAGCACCAGTTATTTGTTATGAAAGTATTTATGGAGAATATTTAAGCACCTATATAAAAAAAGGTGCAAACTTAATTACCATCCTTACAAATGATGGTTGGTGGGGCAATACTGCAGGCCATAAGCAGCATTTGGCTTATGCCAAATTAAGAGCTATTGAAACTAGATGTTGGATTGTAAGAAGTGCCAATACTGGCATTAGTGCTGTAATTAATGACTATGGTTTAGTATTAAACACTTTAGATTGGAATAAGGAAGGTGCAATAAAACAAACTGTACAAATTAATAATGCTAAATCTTTTTATGTACAACATGGAGATTATTTGTACTTTATTTTTTCAATTATAGCATTCATATTAATTGGTTATTTTCTGTTTATTTTATTAAGAAAAAATAAAAAAACACAATAATGCAACAGAGTATTTTTAATTATAAGGGGCATAATATTGCTTATACAATTTATGGTTCTGGAAAGCCCTTGGTGCTTTTACATGGTTTTGGTGAAGATTCCACAATTTTTAATAATCAAGTTAATTATCTTAAAAATAATTTTCAAGTAATTGTACCGGATTTACCTGGATCTGGCAATAGTAGCCTACTTAAATTAAGAAGTGTAATTGAGATTAATAAAATTATGCTTCATGAAGCTGCAATAACAGATTATGCAAATTGTATAGCAGCATTATTAAATTTTTTAGCCATTAATGAATGTATTTTATTGGGGCATAGCATGGGTGGTTACATAACACTTGCATTTGCCGAAAAATTTCCAAACTATTTAAAAGCATTTGGGCTATTGCACTCCACTGCTTTTGAAGATAATGAAATTAAAAAAGAAAATAGAATGCAGAGTATTGCAATGATAGAAGAATATGGGGCATTCTCTTTTTTAAAAAATGTTATTCCAAATTATTTTGGTAAAAAATTTAGTATGCAACAAGCACCTCAAATTAATAAGCTAATTGATAAATCTGCTAAGTTTACAAATGAGGCTTTGCAACAATATTATTTTGCAATGATGAATAGACCAGATAGAACGGAGGTTTTGAAAGATGCATCAGTACCCGTTTTATTTATTATTGGTACAGAAGATGTGCCAGCACCAATGAAGGATGTATTGCAGCAAGTACATTTACCCCAAAAATCTTATGTGCATATTTTTGATGAAGTAGGACACATGAGTATGGTAGAAGCAACAGATAAGTTAAATAAAAGTATAGAAGTATTTTGTAAGGATATTTTCCAAAACCTAACATTAAATTAGATTTTTAATGCAGCAAAGCCATTAAAATAATACTCTTTTATTATTTATAAATACTAACTAATATTGCCTCTATTTTTAAAATATTTACATTAAATAGTTGTATGTACTTTTGACCATTCAACCCCCAGTATTTAAAATGATGAAGAAGTTTTTATTTTTATTGATAACATTATTTACTACCTTTTTTTCTTATGCCGAGCATATTTCTGGTGGTGAATTATTTTATACTTATATAGGTCCAGGTGCAGGAAATACAGATAGATATTTAGTTACGATGCGATTGTTTAGAGAATGTGGCCCAACTGGTCCAAACTTTGCTGCTTTAAATGGAGAAAATGTAACCATTGGGGTTTATAACAATCCTGGTTTAACACTTGTTACAACACAAAAGTTAACGCAACAATTTTCTGGTACACCTCCCGAAGTGCATAATACTGCTGGTGCCAACCCTTGTTTATTACCTTTTGTTAGTGTTTGTTATCAAGTAGGAATATTTCAGGCAAATATTGATTTACCCAAAACAGAAAATGGCTATACACTTTCTTGGATAAGATATACCAGAACATCCATTACCAATGTTTCCAACTCCTCTAGCCAAATGGGGGCTACTTTTACAACAAAAATTCCTGGTACAAAACAATTACCAGTAGGCAATAATAACTGCCCAACTTTTGCTGTAAGAGATACGAATACAGTTTGTATCTCTACCGATTTTTTACTTGACTTTAGTGCATCAGATACAGATGGAGATTCTTTAGCCTATAAATTAAGTGCAGCGTATGATGGCCAAGATGGACCAAATCCTAGCCCAAATCCACCACCACCAAGTGTATTAAATCCTGTATCATTAAATTATCCTGCACCTTTTAGTTCAAATAATCCTTTTGGCACAGGTGCAAGCATTAACCCAAAAACAGGAATCATAAGTGGAAAAGCACCACCCATTGCAGGTAAATATGTTGTATGTGTAACTGTAGAAGAATGGAGAAATGATACTTTAATTAATGAACATAGAAAAGATTTTATATTAAGAGTTGCAAACTGCTCTTCTGTAAAACCTAATGCAGGACCAGATGATAGAACTTGCGATGGATTTACTTACTTCTTCGAAAATCAGTCTCCTAACCCTGCAATTATTTCGTATGTATGGTCTTTTGGAGATGGTAATACATCAACAGTACCTACACCAACATATACTTATTCCGATACAGGTAAATATTTAATTAAACTAAAAGTAACCGCTACTGGTGGATGCCAGGATTCTTCTTATAAATATATTTATGCTTTCCCTGGTTTTAAGCCAGGTATTAATACAGTTGGCACATGTGTTGTTTCGCCAATAAATATTTTAGATGCCACAACAACTGTTTATGGTACTGTAAATAGTTGGAGATGGAATTTTGGAGATTTAACTACTGTTGCCGATACTTCTAATAAAAAAGATACTGCTTGGAAGTATCCTGCCCCTGGTACTTACAACATATCTTTAATTGTAACCAATACAAAAGGTTGTTTAGATACCGTAAATAAAAATGTTATTGTTAAAGATTTACCTACCATTAGCCTGCCTTTTAAAGATACATTAATATGTAGTATTGATACATTGCCCTTAATTGCTAATACAACTGGCAACATAAGTTGGGCACCTAACTATAACATTATTAGTCCTACTAGTTTAAATCCTTCTGTATATCCAAAAGATACCACAACCTATGTTATCACTGTAAACGACAATGGTTGTATTAGTAAAGATTCTATTAAAGTAAACGTGTTAGATTTTATTTCAGTCACTGCAGGGCCAGATTCAACAGTATGCTTAACCGATACTTTTAGACTGAGTACAATTAGCCATGCCCTTAGTTATGTTTGGTCTGCTTCTACTGGAGAAATTGTGCCTCAAGTTAAATTTCCTTTAGTAAAACCTACGGCTATTACCAAATATTATGTAACCGCCAATTTAGGAAAATGTCAAGATTATGATACAATAGTAATAACTCCAATTCCATATCCTAAAGTAGCTATAAATGCCATCAATTCTATTTGTTATGGCGATAGTATTACTTTAAGTACAAATAATTTTATTGGCAGTAGTTTTTATTGGTCTCCATCAACTTTTATAACTAACGCAAATTCACTTTCGCCAACAGTAAAACCTACTGATACTACTTTTTATATTATAACTGTTAACGATACATTAGGTTGTCCAAAACCATTTAGCGATTCTATTCAAGTAAATGTAATACCAAAAGTGGTAGTGTTTGCAGGTAATGATACTGTAGTTGTAAAAAATCAACCCTTGCAATTACAAGCTGTAACAAGTCCAATTCCTAACAATAGTACTTATGTTTGGTCTCCAAGCACAGGTATCAATAACACTACTATTTTCAACCCAATTGCTACTCTAAATATCAATTCAGATTCTATAAAATATAAAGTAACAGTAAAAAGGCCAGAAGGCTGTATTGGTTCGGATGAATTAGTAGTTAAAATATTTAAAACGCAACCCGATATTTTTATACCAACTGCTTTTACCCCAAATAATGATGGAAAAAATGATATTCTAAAACCTATTCCTGTTGGTATATCTCAAATTGATTTTTTTAGAATCTACAATCGTTTTGGTCAATTAATTTATGAAACAAAAGAATACTTAAAAGGTTGGGATGGAAATGTAAATGGCACACCTCAAGCTAGCGGAACTTATGTATTTACAGCACAAGGGGTTGATTATACAGGTAAGGTAATTTTCAAAAAAGGTACAGTGGTTTTAATAAGATAGCAATTAGATTTTACTTATAAAAAAAACGAGGCTTACAGTAGGCCTCGTTTTTTTTTGCAAGCATTAATTTATTTTGCAGCATTATATCTTTCTGCAACTTTATTCCAGTTAACCACATTCCAAATGGCACTTAAATAATCGGCACGTTTATTTTGATATTTTAAATAGTATGCATGCTCCCAAACATCTACACCTAAAATAGGGGTTCCTTTTGTTTCAGCAATATCCATTAAAGGGTTATCTTGATTAGGTGTTGAGCAAATCTCTAATTTCCCTTCTTTAACAATTAACCAAGCCCAACCACTTCCAAAACGTGTGGCACCAGCATTGGCAAACTTTGCTTTAAACTCATCAAAACTACCAAAAGCTGTATTAATAGCATCTGCTAAATTGCCACTTGGTAAGCCACCACTGTTTGGTGCAAGGCTCTCCCAGAAAAAAGAATGGTTCCAATGACCTCCACCATTATTTCTAACTGCAGCAGATATTGAACCAGCAATAGCATTTATTTGATCTAATGTTTTTTGTTCATAATCTGTACCAGCAATGGCTTTGTTTAAATTATCTACATAAGCCTGATGGTGCTTGCCATGATGTATTTGCATAGTTGTTGTATCTATGTGTGGTTCTAGGGCATCGTAACCATAAGGTAAAGAAGCTAAAGTAAAAGACATAATATTTAATTTTAATAATGAATAATTACAAATGAATACCACAAATTTAATTAATTATGCTTACTATATTAATAGTTCAATAAATTCTTCCAATTGTCGTAAGTAAGCAAATTAAGATTATAACAATCATTTAGCTAGCTCCTATATATTTTTTGTATAATTTAGTTACAAAATAGTATCAATGAACCCAAAAAATGTGTTAGGCAACCCAACCAAATTATTACTATTATTTTTCTCCATTTTTATTCTCTCTTGCATAAATAATAATGCAAATAATATTCCTGTTCTTACAAGTAAAAATGATAGTGCAAAATTAAAAGAATCAATTAAGGTTATTGTTGACTCCAATGCAATAAAGTTTGAAAGGAAACCTGTCAATTACGATTCAAATAAAACATACATTTATTTAACATTTGATGATGGGCCAGGGCATGGTACAATGAATTGCTTGGATGTATGCAAAAAAGAAGGAATAAAGGCAAGCTTTTTTATGGTGGGTAAACATGCAAATGATAGTTGGGGGCAACAAACTGTAAAAACAATTAGAAATGCATACCCACAATTTCTATTATCCAATCATAGCTATACGCATACTAACGAGAAATACGTTTATTTTTATTCTCATCCACTAATGGCCGAGCAAGATTTTTATAAAGCACAAGAAAGTTTAAATGTGCCTTATAAAATAATAAGATTACCAGGTAACAATGCTTGGGTTACAAAAGATAAAATTAGGACTAGTAAATTAGTAAAACCAGTTTGCCAAAAATTAAATGATGCTGGTTTTAATGTAATTGGATGGGATGTAGAATGGAACTTTACCAAAGGTAATTCTTTTCCTGTTCAAAGCCCTCAACAAGTTGCAGCACAAGTTAAAAATGCAGCCAGTGGGCAAAGCTTTACTAAAAAGCATATAGTTATTTTAACGCATGATAGAATGTTTAGAACTCCAGAATATGCCAATTGGTTGAGTGAATTTATTAAAACATTAAAACAAAATTCAAATTTTGTATTTGAAACAATAGATAATTACCCCAACCTCAAATTTTAAAATATTTAACATTTCCGAAATGTTTCGTATATCGGATTCTTTTTTATATTTGTTCTACTAAAATATTCGTACATCATTAAATTATTCTGTTATGACAAAAAGAATTTTTCAAACATTAGTTATTTTTTTATCTTCTACTATTTTAGTTTATGCTCAAAAAACTGAGGAGCAAAATGATAAGAAAAAGGATAAAGAGTCTTCTGTTACTAAAAAAGAAAAAGAAGAGAAATATGTTTTAGTTATAGATGGGGACCAAATTACTGTAAATGGCATTCCTGTTGAAAAATATGCTTTGGATAATGTTGAAATAGTTAGAGGTAAAAGATTTAAAGGACAAGAAAATGGCAAGCACTTTTTTGAAAATTTCAGAGAATTAAATGAACTATTTATCGATAAAATGAAACCTAATAAAGCAATCCTTGGCGTTTCAACTAAATTCGAAAAGGAGGGTGCAATTGTTGTTAATGTAAGTAAAGAAAGTGCAGCAGAAAAAGCAGGTTTACAAATAGAAGATATAATAACCCAAATAGATAAAGAAATTGTGAGTGATACTAATAGTTTATATAAAATTATTGGAAAATATAAACCTAATGATAAAGTAACTATAACTTATATTAGAAATGGTAAAACACAAACAACAACTGCCATACTAGATAAATACAAAGGCCCTAATGTAGTATCATTAAATAATATTTACGAAGGGTTTGATATGAAAAATAACGGTGGCAATTTCTCGCCTCGTCGCCCCAAAATTGGTTTAGAAATTCAGGATGTGGAAGAAGGCAATGGTGTAAAAGTATTAGATGTAGAGGATGAATCACCAGCAGAAAAAGCAGGGTTAAAAGAAGAGGATATTATTACAGAAATAAATGGAAAAGAATTGAAGAGTGTGGATGATTTTAAAGTAAATTTAAAAGACCTTAAAGAAGGAGATACGTTTAAACTAAAGTATAAAAGAAGCAATAAAACCATACAAACTGAAATTAAATTACCTAAAAGATTAAAAAAGGCAAGTTTGTAATTTTTTAGTTATTGCTTATTACTATAAATAAATATTATACAATAGTTCTTCGGTTGCTTGATGGTTAATTTTATAAAGGCAAATTTTATTATATCTGCAAGCTGTTTTTTCTGTATTGATATTTTTAAGAAACTGTACCGCAGGCAGGTTAAAAGTATTTTGCCAGTGAGTTATTGTATCATTAATTAGCTTATGGGCATTACTAAAATTTCCTTTGCTTTGTTTACAAACATTTTGTAGGTGCCTGTATAATATATTTTCTGTTTGCACATTAGAGCAAAAACCTGCAATAATAAGGTGTTCAAATGGCTCTGTGCATTCTGCAGTTATTTTATATCTGGCTAGTTGATTTGTACTATCATTAATATAATTTACCATAAAATAAATTCCTAAAATTTGTAGTTCAAATATACTAAAAAAATTAGTAATTTAGTGAATTCTATTATTTTTTTGGGAATTTAATTTTAAAATTTTTAATTAAAGTGGTTTAACAGGTAAGGAATCTGCATTTAAAGCTGCAGTACTATCGCTTGCAATTTGCTTACTTAAATTAATAGCCCATTTAGATATCATTTCTCTTTGTTCAATAGTTAAATCGGCATTTTTATTGTACCATTTATAAGAGGTTAATGGCATAGTATTTTTTTTCATTACCTCTTCTATATTTTCTAACTTTTCTATCGCTTTTTCTTTAAATAAACTTCCAAATTCAGAAAAATTAAGTTTGCTTTTGCCCTTATTTATCTTTCCTTGCAAATACCAACCAATAGGTTGAATATTTACAAACCAAGGATAATCTGTATTGTTACTATGACAGTCGTAGCAAACAGTATTTAAAAGAGATTCAATACTATCTGGTACAGAGTAATGATTGGCTAATTCTACTTTAAAATTTTCAGTAGATATATTTCTATCTGGTTGAAACAATTGTAGAACAGCAATTATTGCTAAAAAAGAGTAAAATATTTTTTTTGCCACGCAATAAATTTCGGAGAAAAGATTAGTTTACCAAAAAACATTTTTTAACATTTGTAGATTACTTTACAAATTTCAGATTGCTTTATTTTTATTAATAAAAGTCTAATAAATTAAAAACATAAAATACTTATTGATTTATTTTATGTTTGTGCCGAAATGAGGAAACATAATTTTAACTCTGGTCCATCTGTTTTACCCAAAGAAGTGTTAGAACAGGCCTCAGAAGCAATAATAAATTTTAATGGTATAAACCTTTCTTTATTAGAAATTGGTCATAGAACAAATTGGTTTGTAGATGTAATAGAAGAATCTAAATTGTTGGTTAAAGAATTGATGCAGTTAAACAACAATTATGAAGTGCTTTTTTTACATGGTGGTGCCACTACACAGTTTATGCAGGTTCCATTAAATTTATTAAATGAAAATGAAACTGCTGCATATTGCGATAATGGCATTTGGGGAAGCAAAGCAATAAGTGAAGCAAAAATTTTTGGTAAGGTTAATGTTATTGCTTCTTCAAAAGATCAAAACTATAATTATATTCCTAAAAGCTTCACCTTACCAGATAATACAAAATATTTGCATTTAACAAGCAACAATACCGTTGAAGGAACACAATGGCACCAGTTTCCTGAAACTACCATACCTATTGTTGCTGATATGAGCAGCGATATTTTCAGTAGGCAATTAAATTTTAATCAGTTTCAATTAATTTATGCTGGTGCACAAAAAAATATGGGTGCTGCTGGTGTTAGTTTAGTAGTAATAGATAAAAATATTTTAGGAAAAGTAAGTCGCCAAATTTCTCCTATTTTAGATTATAGAAAACATATAGAAGCTGCAAGTTTATTAAATACTCCCCCGGTATTTGCTATTTATGTTGCTTTGCTTACATTGCGTTGGATTAAAAAAGAAGGCGGATTAGCAGAAATGGAAAATAGAGCAAACAAAAAATCAAGTTTATTATACAATACCATTGATAGTTTACCATTATTTGAATGTGCAATTAAAAAAGAAGATAGGAGTAAAATGAATGCTGTATTTTGTATAAAAGAGGAAGTTTTACAAAATAAATTTTTAGAAGAATGTAAAGAAGAAGGAATGATTGGAGTAAAAGGGTATAGAACAGTAGGAGGATTAAGAGTAAGCATGTATAATGCACTATCACTTGAAAGTGTAGAAGCAATAACAATGTTAATGAAAAATTTCGCAAATAAATATTCATAAAATAAATTCAATAAATAAAAAATCAGAACATGGCTATTATTAAACCATTTAAAGCTTTAAGACCACAACCACAATTAGCAAAACAAGTAGCTAGCCGTCCATACGATGTGTTGAATAGTGAAGAAGCAAAGCAAGAAGCTTTAGGTAATCCTTATTCGTTTTTAACAGTAACAAAAAGTGAAATTACCTTAAACAGTAATATAGATATACACTCTCAAGAAGTATATGATAAAGCAAAAGAAAATATAGAAACATTTATAAAACATAATGTTTTATTTAAAGAAGATAAAAGCTGTTATTACATTTATCAATTAGTTATGGATGGTAGAAGCCAAACAGGTTTGGTGGTAGCAAGTAGTATTGATGATTATGAAAATGGGCTAATAAAAAAACATGAATTTACAAGGCCAGAAAAAGAATTAGATAGAATAAACCATATTAAAACTACAGGAGCCCAAACTGGGAATGTTTTTTTAGCTTATAGAAATAATGTTAATATAGATACTATTGTAGAAAACTGGAAAGCTTCTAAAAAGCCAGTGTATGATTTTGTTGCAGATGATCAAATTCAACATTCTATTTGGGTTGTAAATGATGATAATGTTATTCAAAATATTTCATCAATTTTTGAGAAAGAAATTCCATGTACATATATAGCAGATGGGCATCACAGAGCTGCATCTGCCTCTAAAGTAAGAAAAGATACAGGTATAAAACATACAGATGGGGGAGATTATTTTTTAACCACTTTATTTCCTTCTAATCAATTACAAATTATGGATTATAATCGTGTTGTAAAAGATTTGAACGGATTAACTTTAGAACAATTTTTCGATTTGTTAAAAAATAATTTTGAAATAATTTTAACGGAAAAAAATCAAGTAAAGCCCTCAACTTTACACGAATTTGGTATGTACTTCGAAAACAATTGGTATAAACTTATAGCAAAAAATGGAGTTTATACTAATGACCCAATAGGTGTTTTAGATGTAACCATTTTATCTAACTTAATTTTAGATGCTATTTTAGGAATTAAAGATCAACGCACCGATAAACGTGTTGATTTTGTTGGTGGAATAAGGGGGCTAAAAGAGTTAGAAAAAAGAGTAGATAGTGGTGAAATGAAAGTTGCTTTTAGTTTATATCCTGTAACTATAAATCAGTTATTTGATATTGCAGATTGCAACAATGTAATGCCACCAAAAAGTACTTGGTTTGAGCCAAAATTAAGAGATGGGTTACTAACACATTTAATTTATGAGGCTTAAAAAACAATTTATTTATACTTCTTAAAATATTATCTCACCTCTATAAATTTCAACCAAAAATTTAGTAGAGCAAATATTTTAATAATTAAATAATAAGTTGTAATTCAACTAAACAATACCAAAGGCCAAAATAATATTATACATGAAAAAAATAGTTTTAGCTGTTTTATTAATTTTTCAAATTGCAACGGTAGTGGTTGCTCAACCAAATCAAACTGCAAAGGAATTGCACGAAACAGCTAGAACATTTATGCGACAAGGAGATTATGACAATGCATTACTGGTTATAAAAAGAGCTGCCGAACAAGACCCAGATAATTTAGAAATTTTAAAAGACCTGGCATTTCTATACTTCTTAAAAAGAGATTATGCCAATGCAATGCAAATAGGAAAAGTTATTATTGATAGACCAGATGCTGATGTTCAATCTTTTCAAATACTTGGCCTAACCTACAAGGCTATTGCTGAATATAAAGAGTGTAAAAAATTATATAAAAAAGCATTGGCAAAATTTCCTGAAAGTGGTGTAATTTATAATGAATATGGCGAACTATTAGCAATGGATAATGATTTAAATAATGCCATTGTTCAATGGGAAAAAGGAATTGAAGTAGATGCCAATTATAGTAGTAATTATTATAATGCAGTAAAGTATTATGCACAAAACCCAAATCCAGAACTACTGTGGATTGCTTTACATGGAGAAAACTTTGTTAACCTAGAAAGCTATACTGCTAGAACAAAAGAAATTAAAAAAATTATTTTAGAGGCGTATAAAAAAATGTATGCTTATAGTAACTTATTAGAGAATACTCCTAAAAAAACCAGTGGATTTGAAACTGCTGTATTATCTATCTTAAACAATAGTAAAGACATAGCCAATAACGGAATTAATGCTGAAAGTTTAATGGCTATTAAAGCAAGATTTGTTTTAGATTGGTTTAAAGGCAAACAACAAAAATTTCCATTTAGATTATTTGACCATTATCAACACATGCTAAAGGAAGGAATTTTTGATGCATATAATCAATGGCTTTATGGCTCTGTTGCCAATGCAGATGCTTATGAACTTTGGATAAAAAATAATGATAAACAAGCAGAAGCATTTAAAAAATTTCAGAATGCAAGAGTATATAAAATTCCACAAGGTCAATACTACAAAAAATAATTCTTTATATTTTAACCATTAGTAGCTATGATTAAAAAAACATTAGCTGCCTGCATTTTAACTATTGCTTTTTGTTTAATAAGCAAACACATATTTGCACAGCCCGATTCTATTTTAAAAGTGTATGCTACCGATTTTCAAGAAGAAAGAATATTTATACATTTTGATAAAACTACATACTTGCCAGGCGAAACTATTTGGTTTAAAGCTTATTTAGCTAGTGGTATTGATTTAAGTTATACCAGTAAAAATTTTTATGCTGAATTTACTGATAGTGCTGGAAATGTTTTACAACATATTACGGCACCAATTGTTTTATCATCGGCAAAAGCAATGTTTGTTATTCCTAAAGATTATGCTTCTAACAATATTTTTTTAAGAGCATATACTAGCTGGATGCTAAACTTTGACAGCAGTTTTATTTATAAAAAAAATATTCCAGTAATTCAGCCTGTAAATACAAAAAAATTCAGAGCACAAAAGCCAAAAACTTCAATTACTTTTTTTCCTGAAGGAGGAAATTTAGTAAACAATATTAAAAGTGTAGTAGCCTTTAAAGCAAATACAAAAACAGGTAAGCCTGTAAAAATAAAAGGGTTATTGTTTAATAATAAAGGTAAAATTTTAGATTCAATTTCCTCTGTACACGATGGTATGGGCAGTTTTACATTAACTCCAATACCCAATGAAACTTACTATGTACAATGGATGGATGAATGGAATACAAAGTACAAATCAATTTTACCTACTGCAAATGAAGAAGGAATTGTAATGAATGTGGTACAACAAGAGTATGATAAACTAAATGTACAATTACATCGCCAAGAAAATGCAACAAATGAGTTTAAGCAATTAAGAGTAGTTGCAACCATGCATAAAAATATGGTGTACAGAAGCAATGTTAAATTGGTAAACAATACCAATATTACTGTTCCAATTCCAATAGCTCATTTACCAACAGGGGTTTTACAAATAACTATATTTAATGTAAATTGGTTACCTATAGCCGAAAGAATTTTTTTTGTTAAAACAGATAATTATGAATCTTTAGTAGATGCTAGAATTTTTAAACCAAACACTACAAAAAAGGCAAAAAATAATTTAGAAATTAGCATACCAGATGAAATGCTTACCAATATATCTGTAGCCATTACAGATGCAGGATTAACAGAAAGTGAAGATGAAAATATTATCTCCTCTTTACTACTTACAAGCGATATTAAAGGTAAAGTTTATAACCCATTATTTTATTTTTCAAACAATGCAGATAGCACTAAACAGTTTTTAGATTTAGTAATGCAAACACATGGTTGGAGAAAATTAAAATGGATGGATATAGCTCAAAATAAAACACCAGAAATTACTTACCCTAAAGACTCTGCTTATGTATCGGTTGCTGGTAAAGTGTTTGGTGCAAATGCATCTCAATTAAGGCAAGCACAAAGCTTAAATGTATTTGTAAAAACAAAAGATTCGGCTACTAAATTTTTATCCCTTCCTTTACAACCAGATGGCAGCTTTGTTCAAAAAGATTTTATATTTTTTGATACCGTAACTGTCATGTATCAATTTAATAAATACAAAGATTTATCGTATTCTACTGCAATTAACTTTTCTAATTTATTACTAAATTCAGAAAATAAAATTAATATAGATAGCTTGTATAGTTATAATGATAAAGAAGACACAATTGGTAATGCAAAAAAAATACAATTATGGGAGCAGCAGAAAAAATTAGCAAAACTAAGCCAGTCAACAACTTTAGATGATGTAGTGGTTACTACAAAAACTAAGAAGCCTGAAGATAAATTAGATGCACAATATGCTACAGGCTTTTTTCAAGGCGGTGATGCATATCAATTTGATATGGAAAGTAACAGAAATAGTGCTGCAATATCAGATGTATTAACTTATTTAACAGGAAGAATTGCAGGGCTTACTATAACTCATTCTGGTAATCCACCAAAAATTACATGGCGTGGTGGCACACCTGGTTTGTATTTAAATGAGATGTTGGTAGATGCTGCTACTTTGCAAGAAATTTATGTTAGCGATGTGGCTTATATTAAAGTAATTAAACCTCCATTCTTTGGTGGTATGGGTGGTTCTGGCTCTGCAGGAGCAATTGCAGTTTATACCAAAAAAGGTAAAAATAGTAATGAAAATAATTTTAAAGGGCTGGATAAAAAAAGGATTGCAGGATATACAGCTATAAGAGAATTTTATTCGCCAGATTATGATATGAACCCAGAACTGAGACAAGAAAAAGACATACGAACAACTATTTATTGGAACCCATACGTAATTCTTACATCTCAAAATAGAACAGTGTTACTGAACTTCTTTAATAATGATGTTACTAAAAAATTCAGATTAAGTATTCAAGGAATGAATGAAGAAGGCAAATTAATCAGTATTCATAAAATTATTGAGTAATTATTCAATAGATAATATGCACATGAAGGAGTAAATGTGCAAAAGCTATCTTAAAATATAACAAACTTCTGTTTTTATTCACAAGGCTTTTGTTTTTTTGTAATGCTGAGTATTTTAGCCTACCTCAAAATTTATACAAATGTTTTATTTATTGCAAGTAGCCGGGAATGTAGCAGATTCTGTAAACAAAATGAATACTGCTATTAATACTGCAGATAAAATTTCAATGATAGATTTATTAAATAAAGGAGGTTGGATTATGTATCCTTTATACTTTTTATTTGCTGCAACCATTTTTGTTTTTACCGAACGTTTTTTAGCTATTCGTAAAGCTGGTAAAATAGATGATAACTTTATGAGAATTATTAGAGATAATATATTATCTGGTAATGTTACTGCTGCAAGAAGTATGGCAAAAAATACTGGTAATCCTGTTGCAAAAATGATTGACAAAGGATTGCAACGTATAGGTAAACCAATTGATGCCATTGAAAAAAGTATGGAAAATGTTGGCAAACTAGAAATTTATAAATTAGAACGAAATACATCTATTCTATCTTTAATAGCAGGTATTGCACCTATGTTTGGTTTTTTAGGAACCATTGTAGGTATGATTGAATTGTTTTATAATATTAATAATAGTGGCTTTGAATTAAATACAATTGCAGGTGGTATTTATGTAAAAATGGTAACTAGTGCCTCTGGTTTAATTATTGGTTTAATAGCCTATTTAGCCTATAATTTTTTAAGTACACAAATAGATAAAACAGTTTATAAAATGGAGGCTGCAAGCTCTGAATTTATTGATGTTTTACAAGAGCCTACTAAATAATTTTAATAGAAAAATAAAGCATTAAAATTATGAATATCAGAAAACGATTAAGACAGAAACCAGATTTACACACTAGTGCTTTAAACGATATTTTGTTTATTCTATTACTATTTTTTTTAATTGTATCAACATTGGCAAACCCTAATGTGGTTAAAGTAAACAATCCTAAAGGCAAAAGCGATACAAAGGCTAAACAAAATATTGTAATTAGTATTGATAAGGAAAATAAAATTTATTTAGGCCAGGCAGTTATACCTGAAAATAATTTAGACTCAGTAATAAAAGTTGAAGTAGATAAAGTAAAAGCATTTATTGATACTCCTTCTGTTGTAATTAATGCTGATACAATTTCTTATACAGGTGGTTTTTTTAAAGTAATGGGAGCAGCTAAAAAGGCAGGTGCTAAAATTGTTGCTAACGTAAAAGATTAATTTTAGTTATTTACTCCAATTTCTTTTTCTATAAACCTTCAAGCTATTAATAATTTTGCTAACTTGAACAAGTTACAAAATATAATTATGACGAAAATTTTAGTTGTTGGTGCAGGTATGGTTGGCAGTGCAATGGCTTTAGATTTATCTAAAAAATATGCTGTAACCGTTGCAGATATTAACTCAACCAATCTTAATAAAATTCAGCAAAAAAATAATGCTATTCAAATAATTTCACTTGATGTTACAGATGAAACTGCACTTACAAACTGTATTGTAAATTTTAATTTTGTTGTTTGTGCTGTTCCAGGTTTTCTTGGATTTAAAACTTTGAGAACTATAATAAATACAGGAAAAAGCGTTGTGGATATTTCTTTTTTTCCAGAAAATGCATTAGAGTTAGATGCTTTAGCAAAACAAAAAAATGTTACTGCAATTGTTGATTGTGGCGTAGCACCAGGAATGGGAAATATAATTGTAGGCTACCAAAATACTCAAATGCAAATAAATAATTTTGAATGTTTAGTAGGCGGTTTACCCAAAATAAAAAAATGGCCATTTAATTACAAAGCTCCATTTTCGCCAATAGATGTTATAGAAGAATATACACGACCTGCAAGGTATATTGAAAATGGAAATTTAGTTGTAAAGCCTGCCATGTCGGATATAGAGCATATTGAAATGGATGGTGTTGGAACTCTTGAAGCATTTAATTCTGATGGGTTAAGAAGTTTAATTTATACCATGCCACATATAACCAATATGAAAGAAAAAACTTTGCGTTATCCTGGCCATATTGAAAAAATAATTGCTTTAAGAGATGCAGGTTTTTTTAATGAAGAACCCATAATTATAAACAACACCAAAATATCACCTCTTGAGTTTACCTCTAAAATATTATTTAAAGAATGGTTGTTAGGAGAGGAGGAAGAAGAAATAACAGTAATGAAAATTATTATTTCTGGAACACAAAATGACCAACCAATAAAGGTAGAATATAATTTATATGATGAATATAATGCTACAACCAAAACATCGTCAATGGCAAGAACAACAGGCTATACAGCTACAGCAGCAGTATGTTTAATAGTAGAAAATTTGTTTGTAGAAAAAGGCATTTTTCCACCAGAGTTGGTGGGTAAAAATGCAGTTTGTTACAATTATATTATTAACTATTTATTAGAAAGAGGTGTTAAGTATAAACAAGAAGTAACTATAGGATAAACATTTTTAAATTTTATTCAACTTGTAAAGCCAAATTATAAGCAATGATAAAAATAGCACCTAAATTTTTATGTGGTGGTACATAATCATCAAACCTTTCTTTACTAACACCTACAAATTGTTTTGCTAAATTTTTCCAAATTAAGGGCCAATTTAAATCTTTATTAAGCCTTAAATCATGTGTAATGGCATTAATTAAACCTATGTTTACTGTACCAGTACCAGTTTGTTTAGATGAAATGATATGAGATTCAGGGCAAGTTTCTAATACATCACTTAATCTTTGATAACCACCACAACTTCCTAATAAAACTACTTTTGCCGAGCTTGGGAGTTGATCAATTGTTGACCCAACAAAATAACTATGGCCCCTGTGTATTACAACTGTTGGGTACAGTTCATTTTCTTCTAAATATCTTCCTAAAGCTTCTTGTGCTTTTAAATCTAAATCTAGTTCATTATCTAAAGGCTTATTGCAATAAATAGTTATTGGAACTCCTTTTGTGCTATATAGTTCTACCCAGTTTTCTTTTTCTACTTTTTTCCATAAGGGTGCATGGTAATATTTAAAGAAAGAATTAAAAACACTTTTTCCATCTTTATCGCCATAAAAAAATTGTTGAATAATTATTCTGCCAGTGCTGTCTTTTAAACTACTAATTGGCATTTTGTAAATTCCATTAATTCCTAATCTACTGGCTAAATCTATTTTTTGAGATGAATCCATAGATAAGAAAATGGTATTTAGTAAACTGTATATAATTTGCCCACGTTTGTTTTGTTCTTTTTCGCTTTGTAAAAGGTTTTGTTCTATTTGATTTAAAATTAATTTCTTGATATTATTATTATAAATGCTTGCATAAGAGTTAGCAACATCTACAGCATCTTCAAGTGTTTTAGTTTTTTCTAAACCTGTTACAAAGTTTCTCATTAACTTTTCTGCATTGGCTTTATTCATTCTTGTTAAAAAATCGTCTAGTGTATTATAGTTAGCGGCAATTTTTATAAACTTTTTATAATAATCATAATCCACCCATTTTAATAAAGTATCTGCCACCGGGTGTTTCATTTTTAAGAAAATTCTTTTATAAACACCCAGGTAACTGCTAGTATAAATTTCTTCTTCGCCTAAAACTGCAACATAGTATAAATCTTGTGGCGATAGTTGTTTTAGGCATTCAAATCTTATGTTTTCTTGAGCATCGTGTAAAGCATTTATTTGATTAACATATAATTCAACAGCTTTAGATTTTAATTTATTGGTAAGCACATTCATTACCAATGGTGTATCATTTTGTTTTAATCTTTTTGCATAATCAATTTGTGTGGTTACTAAAAGTTTAAAGTAGCCTAAACTGTCGTGCAACATTTTAGTAATTGAGTCCATCGAAATTTTTTCTCGATATAAATTATCTAAAAAAGGAAAATACATTCTGCCGGTTTTCATTAAAGCCAATAAACCAATTCTTTTAACCAAGGGGTTGTTAGATGCTTGTATTCTTCGGCCTAAAGCATTTGGTGCTGCTGCATAGTTGTATAGTTGCTCAGGGTCTTTAAAAGCCTGGCTTACAATAACACTATCTGCAAAATATGCATTTGGGTTTTGCGATAGTAAACTCATTGTTCTATGAGGGTATCTTTCTATTCTTTTTAATAAAATAATATCTTCACTCTCTGCAACACCAACATTATTTTTTAGTGCAAAATTTTTAATTAGTATTTCACCAATTTCAAAAATATTTCTTTCAACAATTGGTTTTATCGATTCATTTTTCCATTCAAGTTCAATTGCTTCTTTATAACTAATAATTAAATTGTATAAAATATTTCCTTTAAAAAGTTTTACTCTATAGCCAGATATAAAGGAGGAGAGCATATCGTTTAAACTGCGTAGCCATTTGTATTTGTTATTTTCATCAATTAATTTATTTAATTCAATTTCGGCCTGCATATTATCTACTATAATTTGCAAAGCATCATTAGTAATTTGGTTTAAAGAATCACTAACACTTACAGTAAAAACTCCATCATCTTTTCCATCTAAACTTGTTATAAGTTTTTGGCTTTTATCAATAATATCATGATTTAACTGACGCATGGTTGGTACTTGTGGCATTGGTATTGGTACAGTTGGTACAAAACTTTGTGCAGCTAAAGAAAATCCTGTTGTTATAAAAAGTAAAATGGAAACTAATAATTTCATTCTAATTTGCTCTAATGTTTCACAAAAGTAAATATTTTATACTTGCCTATTTCTATATAAGTTGTTAATGACAAATAACAATTAGGTAATATTAATAATGCTGTTATACATGTTAGAAGATTATTTTTGTAGCATTAAATTGCGTAGAAATTATGCTAGATGTAAATGTAAAAAAAATATTAATTGCAGATGATGAACCAGATATTATTGAAATAATACAATATAATTTATTAAAAGAAGGCTACATTGTTTATACTGCTAAAAATGGAGATGAAGCAATAGATAAAGCCAAAAAAATAAACCCCGATTTAATTATTTTAGACATAATGATGCCTAAAAAAACAGGTATTGAAGTTTGTACTATTTTAAGAACCCAAGCTATGTTTAAAGAAACAATGGTTGTTTTTTTAACAGCTTTAAGCGATGAAGAAACACATATTAAAGGTTTAGAAATTGGAGCAGATGATTTTATTAGTAAACCAATTAGCTCTAAAGTTTTAGTTAGTAGAATAAATGCTTTGTTTAGAAGAATTAGTAAGGAAGAAGTTAAAGCAATAAATATTGGCAACTTAACAATAGACCCATTAAAATTTATTGTTCTAAAAAATGGTAATGAAATTATATTGGCTAAAAAAGAATTTGAACTTCTATATCTATTAGCATCAGATATTGGTAAAGTTTTTTTAAGAAACGAAATACTACAACATGTATGGGGTGCAAACGTAATTGTTGGTGATAGAACAATAGATGTGCATGTAAGAAAAATTAGACAAAAATTAAACTTAAATTGTATTACTACAGTAAAGGGGGTGGGTTATAAATTTGTAATTGAAGCGTAAATCTAACCGTAAATTGGTGCCTTGAGAGTTTGTTACACTATTAAAACAACATTATAACTTCATTTATTAAATCAAGCTACAATTATTAAATTATGTTTTGTAATTTATCAAAGCTAAATTGTAAGATACACTGCAATGAAAGTTGCAAAACATTGGCAAAGTATTATCCCATGAGCATTTGCTCAGTTTTTACTTTAATATTACTCATATTTTTTACAGCCTCAACAATTGCTTCAGTATCATATTCACACTCTCTATGTAGTTCTTTTAAAGTTCCATGCTCAACAATCCTATCAGGAATGCCTAATATTTTTATTTCAGCATTATAATGATGAGCAGCCATAAATTCTACAACTGCACTGCCAAAACCACCAACAACAGTACCATCTTCCACAGTAATAACTTTATTGTAGTTTGTAAAAACTTCGTGTAACAAATCTTCATCAATTGGCTTTACAAAACGCAAATCGTAATGTGCAGGATTAATACCATTAGTTCTAAGTTCTCTTATTGCAGCTTGTGCAAAGTTGCCAGGATGACCAAAAGTTAAAATAGCAATATTCTCTCCATCTTTTAGCTTTCTTCCTTTTCCAATGGTTAACTGTTCAAAAGCAGTTTTCCATTCTGGCATAACACCTTCGCCTCTTGGATAACGAATTACAAAAGGATATTTTGTAGATTCTAATTGAGAAGTGTACATCATATTTCTCAATTCTTGTTCATTCATTGGGGCAGCAATAATCATGTTAGGAATACAACGGAAATAAGGAATATCATAACAACCATGATGTGTTGGTCCATCATCTCCTACCAAGCCTGCTCTATCTAAACAAAGTGTTACTGGTAATTTTTGAATGGCAATATCATGTACAACCTGGTCGTAAGCTCTTTGCATAAAAGAGGAGTAAATGTTGCAAAAAACTTTCATGCCTTGCGTAGCTAAGCCAGCACTTAAAGTTGCTGCATGTTGTTCGCAAATGCCAACATCAAAAGCTCTATGAGGCATTTTATCCATCATAAATTTTAAAGAAGAACCACTTGGCATGGCAGGTGTAACGCCCATTATTTTATCATTCATTTCTGCCAACTCTATCATAGTATGTCCAAATACATCTTGGTATTTAGGAGGCTGTGGTGCAGTGGGTTGTTTTTTATAAATTTCTCCAGTTATTTTATCAAATAAACCTGGAGCATGCCATTTAGTTTGATCTTTTTCTGCCAATGCATAGCCTTTGCCTTTTACAGTTACAATATGTAATAGTTTAGGACCAGGAATGTTTTTTAAATCCTTTAATGTATCCACCAACTTAGTAATATTATGGCCATCAATTGGTCCAAAATATCTAAAGTTTAAAGCTTCAAATAAGTTACTACTTTTATTTACTACACCTTTTACAGCATGCTCTAGTTTGCTTGCCATTTCTCTGGTAAAAGTTTTACCAATTGGCAATTTGCCTAATAGTTTCCATATATCATCTCTAACTTTATTGTATGTTGGGCTGGTTGCAATATCAGTTAAATATTCTTTTAATGCCCCTACATTGGGGTCAATGCTCATACAGTTATCGTTTAAAATAACCAACATATCTGCATCTGCAATACCTGCATGGTTCATTGCTTCAAAAGCCATTCCAGCAGTCATACTTCCATCGCCAATTACAGCAATACTTTTCCTGTTTTCTCCTTTATATTTCGAAGCCATTGCCATACCTAAGGCAGCAGAAATTGAAGTAGAAGAGTGGCCCACACCAAAAGTATCATACTCACTTTCACTACGTTTAGGAAAACCACTTAAGCCTTTGTATTTACGGTTGGTAATAAAATTATCTCTTCTGCCAGTAAGTATTTTATGACCATAAGCCTGATGGCCAACATCCCAAACCAATTGATCGTAAGGTGTATTATAAATGTAATGTAGTGCAACAGATAATTCAACCACTCCTAAACTTGCACCAAAATGCCCACCATGCACACTTACTACATCAATAATGTATTGTCTTAACTCACTACAAACCTGATGTAATTCTTCTCTGCTTATTTTCTTTAAATCATCAGGGCTATTAATATTTTGTAATAATTTTCCGGGAGTAATCTCCATTTTTATAAATTATTTGTGCTGTAAAAATAGTGTTTACGGCTTTTATTTACAACATTCAGTTATACATATTAATTTTAAAAGATTTTAAAACTAATTTCTGAGGTACAGAGTTAATGCTTAAAAAAGATACTTTTGTAAACTGCGGCTCAATTTTTTTAAAAAAAAGTAGATTAGTAAATAAGTTTATATGAATGTACAATTATTTGTGCCTTGCTTTATTGATCAATTATACCCAAACGTTGCTTTTAATATGCTAAAAGTGTTGGAGAAAGCAGGCTGCATTGTTAGGTATAACAGTAATCAAACCTGTTGTGGGCAACCAGCTTTTAATGCAGGTTTTTGGGGCGAAGCAAGAGATGTTTGCCAAAAATTTTTAGAAGACTTTTCTCACGAAGGTTATATTGTAGCACCAAGTGCAAGTTGTATTGGTTTTTTAAAAAATTATTATTCTAAAATTTTTGAAGGTACACAGTACTTAGAAAAAGTAAAAAACTTATCTGATAGAGCTTTTGAGTTTAGTGATTTTATGATTAATGTTTTAAATATAGATGATGTAGGTGCTATATTTAATGAGAAAGTAACTTATCATGATAGTTGTGCTGCTTTAAGGGAATGTAAAATTAAAACAGAACCAAGAAGGTTGCTAAGTAAAGTAAAAGGATTAGAATTGGTTGAAATGAATGATGTAGAAACTTGCTGTGGCTTTGGTGGCACATTTGCTGTAAAATTTGAAGCAATTAGTATTGCTATGGCAGATCAGAAAATAACCAATGCAGAAGCAACAAAGGCAGATTATATTGTTAGTACAGATATGAGTTGTTTAATGCATATTGATGGCTGTATTCAACATAAACATAAAAACTTAAAAGTAATTCACCTTGCAGATGTTTTAGCTTCGGGGTGGTAATTTTTTTATAATCTAATTTTTTTAAGATGAATTATTGGTTAGTTAAATCGGAGCCATTTAAATACAGTTGGCAACAGTTTGAAAAAGAGGGTCAAACATTTTGGGATGGTGTAAGAAATTATGCTGCAAGAAATAATTTAAAAGCCATGAAAAAAGGCGATTTAGTTTTTTGGTATCATAGCAACGAGGGGCTTGAAATTGTTGGTATTGCACAGGTTATAAAAGAAGCTTATCAAGACCCAACCACAGAGGACGAAGCCTGGGTTGTAGTTGATTTAAAACCGTATAAAAAATTAAAAAAACCTGTTAGCCTTGCTCAAATTAAGGCTGAAAAAACTTTAGCAAATATGGATTTGGTGAGGCTTAGCAGATTATCTGTTGGTACTGTAAGAAAACAAGAGTGGGAAAAGATTATTGAAATGAGCAAATAAGGTGTTTTTTAAAGCAAATAATTCACATTAAAAGGCAATCTGTTAGCAACTTTTAACTTTGTTTATACAAACTGATTATGTTCTTTGCAGAATATGAAAAAAGGGAGTATTGTTTTGTTGTTAATGAGTTTTGTATTTAGCCTACATGCACAAAATATTGAAGGTAGTTGGTATGGCATTGGAAAGGCTGAAACTGAATACAGCGAAGGAAATACTTATTTAACTGAATTGAGTTTAACACAAAATGGGAGAAATATAACAGGGCAATTGAATTTTTATTTTAGAGATAGCCTTTTTTCTAATACTGTTACAGGTACTTACGACCATGCTACAAGAGCACTGGTTTTTAAACCTACAAAAATTATTTACTATAAATCTAATAATACTTTAACAGGGGTTGATTGTGAAGTAGAGGCATATTTTTCTTTACGTTTTTCTAGAGTAGAATCGGTATTAACAGGGGCTTTTTATGCTACTAATAATTTTAAATATACTTGCCCTACTATTAATTTAAAATTAAAAAAGAATGATGTTGTAGTTCAAGAAGAAGAAGTTATCTCAACTATATATGAAGAGGAACCAACTACACCAAAGGAATTAATTACAACCAAAGTTATGGAGGTTTCAGACCCTTCATTACCTTTAAAAGGAAGTAAAGAAATACATCAAAATTTTATAAAAAGAGAAAAAATATTTGCAAAAGAAATTGAAGTTGAAAATAATGAATTGAAATTAGAATTTTATGATAATGGTGCAATAGATAACGATTCTATTTCGGTATTTTTAAATGATAAATTAGTATTAGCTAAAACTAAATTGGAGCATAAACCAATACAACTTTCTATTCAATATAACGATAGTTTACCCTACAACGAATTAAGCATGTATGCCGAAAGTTTAGGCTTAATTCCGCCCAATACATCTGCCTTAATTATTTATGATGGGAAAAAAAGGTATGAAGTTTTATTAACCAGCGATTTCAATAAAAATGGTACAATAAAACTTACTAGAAAAAAGTACTAAAAGATACTTTACAATAATTATTCTACCTGTGTAACTTTAATCATATTAGTAGGTAAATGTAGGGTTACAGGTGTACTACCAGTATTAATAACAATATTACCAGATTGTAAGAATCCTCTTTCTTTTAAAATATTTATTTCATCTGTTATAATACCATCTACACTTTCTTCTTCATCATAATAAAATGCTCTAACACCCCAGCTTAAACTTAATTGGTTAATTAAACTTTTTTCTTTAGAAAAAACATATAAAGGAGACTTTGGCCTAAAGCTGCTAAGCATAAAGCCTGTATAGCCACTTTGTGTCATACCAATTAATGCATCTGCATTAACATCTCTTGCTATTTTACAGGCATTGTAACAAATTGCATCGCTTAAAAAAGATGGGGAATGTGCTTGAGGCATTAAATCATTTTCTCTGTTGTATCTGTATTCGGTATTTTCAACCTGTAAAATTATTTTACGCATAGTTTCAACAACAAGTGCAGGATGATTTCCTGTAGCAGTTTCTCCACTTAGCATTACAGCATCTGCTCCTTCTAGTACAGCATTGGCAACATCTGTAATTTCACTTCTGTTTGGTTTTACACGTTCTATCATGCTTTCCATCATTTGTGTAGCTACAATTACAGGCTTTGCTCTATGTAAGCATTTTCTAATAATTTCTCTTTGAATTAATGGAACTTGTTCTACTGGTAGCTCAACACCTAAATCTCCACGAGCAATCATAATTGCATCGCTTTCTACAATTATGTCTCTAAGGCTTACTAATGCTTCTGGCTTTTCTATTTTTGCAATAATTTTTGTTTTACTTTTTTTCTCATCAAGCTTACTTCTTAGTATTACAATATCTTTTACACTTCTTACAAAACTAAGTGCTACCCAATCGCATTTTTGTTCAATAATAAAATCTAAATCAATTAAATCTTTTTCGGTTAATGCTGGTAAAGAAATTTTTGTGTCCGGTAAATTAATACCTTTTTTAGAAGATAATATTCCACCAACAGTAACAGATACTTTTACATTTTTATCTTTAGTAATATCTATTACTTTTACTTCAATTTTTCCATCATCTATTAAAATTATATTTCCTATTCTAACATCATCTGCAAGGTTAGGATAACTAACATAAACTTTTTCTTTGTTGCCAACACACTTTTCATTGGTAAGTGTTAATACGTCTCCAGGTTCAAGGTTTAAAGCATTGTTTTCAATTTCTCCCACTCTTAATTTAGGGCCTTGTAAATCTGCTAAAATAGATATATTAAAAGGTTGTGTGCCATTTATTTGGCGTATATGTTGAATAATGGTTGCTTTTTGATCGTTGGTGCCATGAGAAAAATTTAATCTAAAAACATTAACACCTGTTTGTACTAATTCTAATAATTTTTCATAAGTATCGCAAGAGGGACCAACAGTTGCAACAATTTTTGTTTTGTGAGATACGTGTTTAATACCAGCTTCCTTATCCATTTGAGCATGTGTGTATTTAGCTAAGTCTTTTGTCATATTGTATATACTAATTGTATTTGAATAATTTTTTATGAGGCAAGAATTTTTACAATCTTCATCCATTCTTGCCCAATTTTTTGTTTTTCTTTTACAGCTTTATCTAATGGGGTATAGAAAATTTTATTATTAATAACGCCAACCATTACATTCTTTCTTCCTAGCATTAAACTTTCCACAGCATAATAACCCATGTGGCTTGCAATTAACCTGTCTTGGCAAGTAGGAGAGCCGCCACGTTGTATATGCCCTAAAATACATACTCTAATATCGGCAGTAGGTATTCTTTCAGAAATAATTTTAGCTACTTTGTTTGCACCGCCCAAATCGCCTCCTTCAGCAACAACCACAAGGTTTACTAATTTTTTTCTTTTTTCTTTTTCGGTTAAAGAGCAAATTAGCTCCTCCATATCTGTTTCAGTTTCCGGAATTAAAATATTTTCTGCACCTGTAGCAATACCACTATGTAAAGCAATATAGCCAGCATCTCTACCCATTACTTCTACAATAAATAACCTGTCATGGGCATCCATAGTGTCTCTAATTTTATCAATTGCTTGTACTGCTGTATTTACAGCTGTATCAAAACCAATAGTAGTATCACTACCAGCTATATCTTTATCTATGGTTCCAGGTAAGCCAATACAAGGAATATCAAACTCGTTAGAAAAAATTTGAGCACCATTAAAACTACCATCTCCTCCTATAATTACTAAACCATCAATATTTAATTGCTTTAAATTATTGTATGCTTTTTTTCTGCCTTCATAGGTATGAAACTCTTTACTACGAGCAGTTTTTAAAAAAGTTCCTCCTCTTTGAATAATGTTGGCAACACTAATTCCATCTAATTTTTTTATATCGCCTTCTATCATACCTGCATATCCTCTCATTATACCATAAACTCCTAAACCATGGTATAAACCTGTTCTGGTAACAGCTCTTATGGCAGCATTCATTCCTGGGCTATCTCCACCAGATGTTAGCACTCCTATATTGGTAACTTTTCTATCCATTTCAAACTTATTTACAGTAACTAGTAAAGGTAATTATATTGCAAATTGTTCTTTTGTTAGCAGCCGGCAATATTACTCTATTATATAAACAATTCAAAAAAATGAAGTTTGTAACTCTTTCAAGTAAGTTGGTTAAAAGCTATTTTTTTAATATTTTAAAATTTTATTGGACTATTAGTTTGTACTTCAAAATCAACAAAATTTTATAAACTTTGCAATAACTTTACAAGAATGAAATCTTACCAAGGAAAAATTATTTGTAATACAGTTTTAATGAATGATGAAAATTTTATAGATACAACCATTTTCATTACAGAACATAACCAAAATGGTGCTATAGGTTTTATCATTAATAAACCATTTTATAAATCACTGAACCAATTAGAAGAATTTAAAAATTGCCTTGCTGTACCTTTATATTTTGGAGGACCTGTAGATAACGAACATTTATTTTTTATACATCAAAGAAATGACTTGATTAAAGGAGGAACTTTAATTACAAACAACTTTTATTTTGGTGGAGACTTTAAACAAGCTATTACCTTATTAAACCAACAACTTATTACAACCAGCGATATAAAAATTTTTATTGGATACTGCGGTTGGAATATGTATGAATTAGAAGAGGAAATAAATGAAGGTTGTTGGACAGTAGATACTTACAATATAAATCTGGTATTCCAATAAAACAAAAGCTACAATAAACTTATTGTAGCTTTTTACTATAAAATAAAATTATAAATTAATAAGCCCTAGCAAATAAAACCCTTTGTTTGCTTGGTTTTCCTGTTAAAATACAATTTCCTGCTTCTTCCTTATTGTTTAAAGGAATACAACGAATAGTAGCTTTGCTAAGTTCTTTAATTTTTTCTTCTGTTTCAGGTGTGCCATCCCAATGTGCATTTACAAAGCCTGTTGTATTGTCTAATGTTGTAATAAATTCATCCCAAGTATTTACGTTGGTAATATGTTCATCTCTAAAATTTTTAGCCTTATTAAACATATTTTCCTGAATTGTTGCAAGTAAGTTTTGAATATAAATATTCAATTCATCCATACTTACGCTTTGCTTTTCTTTCGTATCTCTTCTGGCAATTTCAACAACATTATTAGCTAAATCTCTTGCACCAATAGCCAAACGAATAGGCACACCCTTCATTTCGTACTCTGCAAATTTCCAGCCTGGTCTTGCATTATCGTTATCATCATATTTAACTCTAATATTATTAACTTTTAATTGATTTACTAAAGTGTTTACTTTTTCATCAATCAATGCTTTTTCATTTTCCGTTTTATAAATAGGTACAATTACAACTTGTATAGGAGCAATTTTAGGAGGTAAAATCAAACCATCATCATCGCTGTGTGCCATTACTAAACCACCAATTAATCTGGTACTAACACCCCAACTTGTAGCCCAAACATATTCAAGCTTATTGTTCTTATCGCTAAATTTAACATCAAATGCTTTAGCAAAATTTTGACCTAAGAAATGAGATGTTCCAGCTTGTAATGCTTTTCCATCTTGCATCAAAGCCTCAATACAATAGGTTTCTTCTGCTCCGGCAAATCTTTCATTCGCCGTTTTAATTCCTTTAATTACAGGTAAAGCCATCCAGTTTTCTACAAAATCGGCATATACATCTAACATTTTTTCAGTTTCAATAATGGCCTCTTCTTTAGTAGAATGTGCTGTATGTCCTTCTTGCCAAAGAAACTCAGCAGTGCGTAAAAATAATCTTGTACGCATTTCCCAACGAACCACATTTGCCCATTGATTTACTAAAATTGGTAAATCTCTGTAAGATTGTATCCATCCTTTGTAAGTATTCCAAATAATAGCTTCACTGGTAGGGCGAACGACTAATTCTTCCTCTAATTTGGCTTCAGGATCTACCATTAATTTCCCTTTATTATTAGGGTCTGCTTTCAATCTGTAATGGGTAACTATAGCACATTCTTTAGCAAAACCTTCCGCATTTTTTTCTTCAGCCTCAAATAAACTTTTGGGTACAAACAAAGGAAAATAAGCATTTACATGCCCTGTATCTTTAAACATTTTATCCAACACATCTCTCATATTTTCCCAAAGTGCAAACCCATAAGGTTTAATAACCATACAACCCCTTACAGCACTATAATCTGCCAGACCTCCTTTTAAAATAAGGTCGTTATACCATTGGCTATAATCTTGTTGCCTACTTGTAATTTCTTTACTCATAAAATTATAATAATGTATTTTTTTTGTTAGTCAGCTTTTAGTTATTTATTTAACTATCTTGGCGTCGCACCCTTCAGGGTTTATAACTTTTATCCTCATTTTAAAAATTTTAACATACTAACTTGTGTTAGTAAATTTTACGGCACCACATTTGTATTAAATATAAAAGTAAATAAATACTAAACGGTGGCAAATGTATGCAACTTCGCATTATACTAAATTTAAAACTATTTATTATGAAAGCTAAAATTTTCTATTCTATACTTTTGGTAAGTATTTTAACTTCCTGTTCATCTGCCTATAAAACAAGCCAAACACCCGATGATGTTTATTATTCACCAGCAGAGGGGAACTATTATGTAGAAAAAGAAGTTAAAACAGAAGATGAGGATTATTTAAGAATGAAAGTGCGAAACAATAGGTTTAGAACTATTGATGATTATAGTTACTGGAACGATGTTAGACTAACTTATACTAATTGTTACACAAATTATCCATACAATGGCGTTCATAATTGGAATAGTTATTACTATAATAATTATAATAGTTGGAATAACCATATATACTATAATTCACCTTGCATTGGCAGCAATTGGTATAGCTTTAATTACAATCCTTGGGGTAGTTGGAACAGCCCTTTTTATTATATGGTTCCATACAAAAATCCTACTGTATATACAGGCAATACAAAAGCAAGCTATGTTACTGCCTATACAACAAAAAGCTATAGTAATACCAATGTAAAAACTGGTATTAAAGCAGGTACTAGTTCTACAAACAGAAATACAGGTTTTGGAAAATTAGTTAAAAGAGTATTTTCTACAAATGGTAATACTGGTAGTGGCAATGCAGGATGGGATAGACCAGCAAGAACTTATACTAATAGTTCTGGTACAACAACTTCTGGCAGTAGTAGTGCAGGTGGTAGAAGTGGAGGTTACAAAAGTACAGGTAGCAGTAGCAGTAGTAGCAGAAGTGGTAGAAATTAAAATATAACTGCTGCAAGAGTGGTTCAACCCAAATATTAAAAAACTTTTATTTCATTTCTAATGAAAAAAATATATTCAATAAGTTTACTCATAATTGTTGCTTTAAAACTAAATGCACAAGTGCCAGACGATGCACTTAGAACAGCATGGTACACTTTTAATGGAAGTGCAAGAAACATGGCTATTGGAGGTGTAATGGGCAGTTTAGGAGGAGATATTACTGCAGCTAATATTAACCCAGCAGGCTTAGGCTTATTTAAAACAAAAGAATTTATTTTATCGCCTGGTTTTAATTTAAACAATAATAATTTATTATTCAGAGGAACAGATACCACAGATAAAAAAAATAGTTTTAATTATGGTACTATAGGCTTTGTATTTGGCAAGCCAAATAACCCCAATTACAGTAAGTTTACAAGTAGTGCATTTTCCATATCAGTTAATCAGTTAGCAAACTACAACAATAGTATTCAATTTAAAGGCTTTAATAATTTCAGTTCTTTTTCAGAACAATATTTGGAAGAATTAATTGCAGATGGTGCTAACATGACTGCTGCAGAACAAAACTATATTTATGGATCTTCTTTAGCATTTAGAACTTATTTGATTGATACAATTGCAGATGCAAATGGTAACTTAATTGGATTTCAAAGTTTGGTGCCAATCTCTACTGGAGTTAATCAAACGTATAATGAAAAAACTAGAGGTGGATTACACGAAATTGCGTTGGGCTTTGCAAGTAACTTAGAAGATAAATTATATATTGGTGGTAGTGTTAATATTCCCATTTTATCTTTTCAAAGAGATTTTACTTACTCCGAAAATGATGCAACTAACAATACCAATAACGATTTTGATAATTTTATTTATACCGAAAAATTTAAAAGCTTTGGTGCAGGCTTTGGTGCTAAACTTGGTTTTATATATAAACCACAAGAACGCTGGCGTTTAGGTTTTGCATTTCATACACCTCAGTTTATGTTTTTTAAAGACAAAATTAGAACTTGGATGACAACTAATACCGAAGCTTATGCAGGTATTAAAAGTGAAAGCAGCGATGCATTAAATAGTGGCAATGCAGGAGAAAGAAAGTATAATTTAGTAACCCCTTGGAGAGCATTAGTAAGTGCAAGCTATGTTTTTAATGAAGTGAAAGATGTACGCAAGCAAAGGGCATTTATAAGTGCAGATATTGAATTTGTTAATTACCGTGGTGCTAGATTTGCAAGAAGTGAAGAAGATGATTACGTAGCTAAGGCATATTACAAAACTGTAAACGCAACTGTAAAAGATTATTACAAAGGAAATTTTAATTTTAGAGTAGGCGGCGAGCTAAAGTTAAATACATTTATGTTTAGGTTAGGAGCTGCTTATTATGGAAGCCCTTATAAAGAACGTGTTTTAAATGCAAATAAAATGATGTTAACTGGTGGAATAGGGTATAGAAATTATGGCTTTTTTATTGATTTAGCTTATGCTCATAGCTTTAATAAAGATGTTGTTTTTCCTTATCGTTTAAACGATAAGCCTAACACATTTGCAGAGCAAACAGGAAGTAGAGGAAATATTATGCTAACTTTTGGAGTTAAATTGTAATAAGTTATTTATTGATAAAAATAGAAGCATAGTTTACTTCTTAACATACAAAATAAACTTTTCTTTAAAATATTCTTCTTTAAAAATATTGTAAATACCCATCATAGAGGGTTTGGTTTGGCTTTCAAAAATTTCCTGATGCAAGTCGCCACCTTTTAAACAAATTAATCCGTTAGCCATTTCTTGATTTGGTAAAACTGCTTTTTTAATAATGGGGTTACTCCAATGCCACAATTCTTTTAATGGAGCAACTGCACGGCTAATAGCAAAATCAAATTTTTTGTTTTTTATTTCTTCCACTCTGGTATGTTGTGTAGTAATATTTTTTACTTCAATAGCTTCGCAAATTGCATTTACAACTTTCAATTTTTTACCAATACTATCCACTAAATGAAAATGAACATCTGGATAAAAAATTGCTAAAGGAACACCAGGAAAACCACCACCACAGCCTATATCAATAACTTGGGTTTGTGGCACAAAATTGCCAATTGCTGCAATACTTAAAGAGTGTAATACATGATGCAAATAAATTTCATCTATATCTTTTCTTGAAATAACATTTATTTTTTCATTCCACTCTTTGTACAAATTTTTTAGTGCAGCAAATTGTTCAATTTGTTTTGGAGTAAAATCATCGAAATATTTTTTTATTATATCCATTGTACAAAATCAATAGTAATTAACCCCAAGTTCTTTTAGGGCTTTTCCAAATGGCAGGAATAGTGAATAAATAATATAAAGGCATCCACAAATCCAATAATATAAACCAAGGAAATAAGTCTTTTTCGTTCAACTTCTTCATTGTTTTAAACATAATAATTGCCTGCACTATAAACCTTATAGCAAATACAGATAGAGTTAACCACCAACAATAAAAAACAGCACTTATTATTAATAATGGATAAATACAAAATAAGCTAAATGAATATAAGCCTAATAAAAATTTATGTATAGGTTTATAAAACTTGGCTGTTGTATAATGCCTGTATTTTTGTGTCATCCATTCATCCCATGTTTTTTTGGGCTCGCTAAGGGTGTGTGCCAAAGGATCTATAACAATAGCAGTATTCTTTTTATTGGTAACCTTATTAATAAATAAATCATCATCGCCACTTGGTATCATGTTGATGGAAGAGAACCCTTTATTCCTAAAAAAAATATCTTTTTTATAACTTAAATTTCTACCTACACCCATGTATGGTATGCCAGCCAAAGCATAAGAGAAATATTGTAATGCCGTATGAAAAGTTTCAAACCTAATGAGTTTGTTTAAAATACCTTTTCTTTTTTTAAAAGCACCATAACCTAAAACAACTTCAATATCATCATTATAAGCATCTTGCATATAATACATCCAATCTTCACTGGCTGGTAAACAATCTGCATCTGTTAATAAAACAGTTTCGTATTTAGCACTTTTAATTCCAATACTTAATGGAAATTTTTTACCCTCAATCATTTTAGCTTCTTGCGATAACTCAATTTGGTTAAGGTTTTTAAAACTTTTCTTAAACTCATCAAGTAAATATTTTGTTTCATCAACAGAGTTATCGTTTACAACAATAACCTCGTGTGTGGTTTTATAGTTTTGTACTAAAATGCCTGGTAAATTATTGGCTAAGTTATGGGCTTCATCTCTTGCACAAATAATAATTGAAATTGGATGTTGAACAGAGTTTGCTTTATTTTTTTTTCTATAAAATGCAAGCCTTGTAAAGAAAAATAAATAATAAAATAATTGGATAGCAATTACAGAACAAAAAATATAAAAAACTATTGTAAATACAATAGGAGGGATATCAATTATCATAACGGCAAAAATAATTGTTGTTCCATCTGAAAGTGGATAAAAGTATGATTTGTGGATAAGAAAAAAGAGGAGCAATTTATTATAATGCCTTAAAACCAATTTAAAGCAATATTTTCTGCTACTTTTTCACCATCCATAGCAGCACTAACAATGCCACCAGCATAGCCTGCACCCTCTGAACAGGGGTATAAATTTTTTAATTGAGGGTGTTGTAAAGTTTTACTGTCTCTTGGTATTCTAACAGGAGATGAAGTTCTGCTTTCTGTAGCTACTATTATTGCTTCGTTGGTATAATAACCTTTCATTTTCTGTCCAAAAATTTGCAATGCTTTTTGTAGCCTTGTATATATAAATGCAGGTAAAACTGCTGTAATATCACTACTATTTATACCAGGTAAATAGGAACATTTGGGTAAATTAGAAGAAATTTTATTCGTACAAAAATCTACTACTCTTTGTGCTGGAGCAACAAAATTTCCACCTCCAAAAGTATAAGCCTTTTCTTCCACTGCTTTTTGAAAATTCATTAATGCAAGTGGAGAATTATTTTGATTCCTACATTCTTTAATATCCAAAATATCTTTCAATTCAACAGAAACAACCATGCCACTGTTAGCAAATGGGTTATCTCTTTTAGAAGGGCTCCATCCATTTACAACTAACTCATTGTTGTTAGTAGCTGCTGGAGCAATGATGCCACCTGGACACATGCAAAAACTAAATACACCTTTGCCATTTACTTGCTCAACCAAATTATAAGTTGCTGGTGGTAAAAAATCACTTCTTTTTTGTTTTTGGTAATTAGTTAAATGATATTGTGCTGTATCAATAATATTTTGTGGGTGTTCAATTCTTACTCCTAAGGCAAATGGCTTAGCCTCTATAAATATTTTTTTTGCATATAATAATTCATAAATATCTCTTGCACTATGCCCAGTTGCTAATATTACAGCATTAGCAAATATTTTTTCTTCTTTGTTTGAAACAATGCCTTTTACAGTTTCATTTTCTATAATTAAATCAGTTAATTTTTTTTCAAAATGCACTTCGCCACCGCAATTTATAATTTGCTCTCTCATTGCAGTTATAATACTTGGTAATTTGTTTGTACCTATGTGTGGGTGGGCTTGGTATAAAATTTTTTCTTCTGCACCAAACTGTACAAATAAATTTAGTATTCTGTCTATACTTCCTCTTTTATTGCTTCTTGTGTAAAGTTTACCATCACTATAGGTTCCAGCACCTCCTTCTCCAAAACAATAATTACTCTCGGTATTTATTTTGCCTTCTTTATTTAATATGGCTAAATCTCTTCTTCTACTTCTTACATCTTTACCTCTTTCTACAACAATTGGTTTTATACCTAATTCAATAAGCTTTAATGCTGCAAAAATTCCTGCAGGTCCAGCACCAACTATAATTACTTTTTTATTACTGTTGCTAACATCTTGGAAATTAATTTTTTCAATATTTCTTTCAATAAATTTTTCGTTTATGAATGCATTTACTGTAATATTTACCCAAATTTGTTTTCTACTTCTTGCATCTATACTTTGTTTTAATTTATAAAAACCAAATACTTCATTGGGACTCACTCCAACAGTTTTAGCAATAATTTCTGTAATAGTTGTATTACTAGCAGCTTCCGATGGTGTAATTTTTAATGAAATTTCTTTTTGCATGAATTAAAATATAAATGGCGTTACAGAGCCTTTAGTAAAATTTAAATTTCTTAAAATAAAGTTCACATTTGTAAAATAAAATTTATTACCAAATAATTGGTTGAAGTGGCAAAAATAATATTATATCCATTTGTATAATTTTGTATGATAATAAATGGCGAAATTGTTAATACTCCCTCCAAAGCAATAAATTATTATGTTATAAGGAACTGTTGATAATTTGATAAATAAATTTTCCAGTAGGGCAAAGAGAAACTATTACTGTTGAAGCATTAAAAATACTTTATGAAAAAAAATAAGCTTCTCCAAAACTCTGCTTAGTAAAAGATATCTTTACATATATTGTTATGACTAAAACAGAATTAAGAAAAATTTATAAGGAGAAAAGAAAAGCTATTTCTTCAAAAGATAAATTAAAGTACGACGATTTAATTTTACTTCAATTACAAAAACTTTACTTTGAGAATGTACAAGTTTTGCTTACGTATTGGCCTATGGAGTTAGAGCCAAATATGCAAATAGTAACCTCGTACATAAAGCACACAAATTATGCCTTAAGAGTTGCTTATCCTGTTACAAATTTTTCCAACAATACTATGTGTGCAATTGGTGTAGAGGATGATACAAGTTTTACTACCAATACTTTTGGTTTAACAGAACCGAAAAATGGCGAGGAAATTAATGCAAATGAAATTGATATTGTTTTTGTGCCACTATTTATTTTTGATTTAAGAGGTTATAGAGTTGGCTACGGAAAAGGCTTTTACGATAAATTCTTAGCATCGTGTAAAAATGATGTTATTAAAATTGGGTTTTGTTATTTTGAACCTATAGAAAAAATTGATGATACCAATAATTTTGATATACCTTTAAATTATTGTATTACACCGCACAATATTTATGAATTTTAATACTTTATTTTTAAAATCATTTAGGGTTTTATTATTACCATTTGCCATAATTTATGGTATAGTAGTTAGCATAAGAAATTGGTTATTCAATAAAAACTATTTTAAAAGTGCAAAATTTAATTTTCCATTAATTTGTGTTGGAAACTTGGCAGTTGGCGGCACAGGAAAATCGCCAATGGTTGAGTATTTGGTAAAAATATTACAACCACATTTTAAAACTGCAACGCTTAGCAGAGGTTATAAAAGAAAAACAAAAGGCTATGCTTTGGCAAATACTCAAACTACTGCTTTAGAAATTGGTGATGAACCTATGCAATTTCATTTAAAATTTCCAGATGTTGCTGTTGCAGTGGGAGAAGAAAGATTGGTTGCTATACCGCAGTTGTTACATGATAAACCCGATTTAGAAGTAATAGTTTTAGATGATGCTTTTCAGCATAGATCTGTAAATGCAGGGCTAAATATTATACTTACTGAATATAGCAATTTATATACACAAGATTTTTTTCTTCCAACTGGAGATTTGAGAGATGAAAAAAGAAGTGCAGTAAGAGCAGATATCATTGTGGTTACTAAATGCCCAACATCTATTACACAAGATAAAAAGTATAAAATTTTACGAAGTATTAAACCACTTAAACATCAAAGAGTATTTTTTACAACTATTGATTATGGCACTCCATACCATATTTACAATAATCAAGATGAATGGGTTTTAACACCAAATGAAGAGGTGTTATTGGTGTGCGGAATTGCTAACCCAAAACCACTAAAAGAATATTTACATACTGCTGTACATACATACTACCAAAAAGATTATAGCGACCACCATATTTTCAATATTGATGATTTGAACGAGATAAAACAAGTTTTTGATAAAATAAAAGCCAATAGAAAACTAATTTTAACTACCGAAAAAGATGCTGTAAGACTAATGAAATTTTCGGAAGTACTTAAAGATTTGCCACTTTATGTATTGCCAGTTAAACATAAATTTTTATTTGATGATACACAGGTATTCCATAACAGAATAATTGATTTTGTAAATAATTTTAGATTAGAATTAGATGAAGAAAAATAATAAACGCCAACACCATACTACTAAGGAAACACATTTGCCTACTAACACTTTAAAGGGCATTTTAGAAGTAACTAATAGTGGTATTGGTTATGTAATTATGCCAGAAGGGGTAGGAGATATTTTGGTAAGACAAGATAATTTTAATACTGCATTTCATGGAGATACTGTAAGAGTAAAAGTAATCAAAGAAAATTTTAAATCAGGTAAAAGAGAAGGAAAAATAACTGAAGTTGTACAACGAAAACAAACTGAATTTATTGGTAAACTACAGCTATCTAATGCATTTGCTTTTTTTATTCCAGATAGCAATAAACCAATGCCAGATTTTTTTATTCCAAAAGATAAAATTAAAACAGCAACCAATAACGAAAAAGTAATTGTACGCTTAGTAAAATGGGAAAAAGGAGATAAAAAACCTGTTGGAGAAGTGATGAGTATTTTAACATCTGCAGATGAAAACGATGCTGCTATGAAAGAAATTATTGCTGCTGCAGGTTTTGCATTATCTT